>JAYYLR010000125.1:0-3438 GCA_036143955.1 Pseudomonadota bacterium
CCGCGCGCACCGACTCGCCCATCGAGCCGAGATGCACCGGCATGTGCGGCGCGTTGGCGATCAGCGATCCGGTGGCATCGAATATGGCGCAGGAGAAATCGAGCCTCTCCTTCACATTCACCGACAGCGCCGTGTTCTGGAGCGTGTAGCCCATCTGCTCGGCAATCGACATGAAAAGGTTGTTGAACACCTCGAGCATCACCGGATCGCAGTCGGTGCCGATGGCGACGCGTTCCGCCCGCGCCACAACGCGGCGCAGCACGAGATTGCCGATGTCGGTCATCTCGGCCTGCCATCCCGGCTCGACGATGGTTGTCGCCGTCGCCTCGATGATCAGCGCCGGCCCGTCGACCCTGCCGCCGACCGGAATGGATTCGCGCCGGTAGACGGGGGCGGAGACGGCCTCCCCGCCCATATAGGCGTCGACCGTCGTCTGCGGCGCAAAGTCGTCATCCGCCACCATATGCGGCGCCGATTCCAGATCGAAGGTCAGGCCGATCGTCTCGACGGAAATTGTCGCCGCGATCACCTTCTTTCCAGGCATCACGAAACCGAAACGCGACCTGTAGGCGCGCTCATAGGCCTCGACCATCCCGTCGACAGCGCCGTAGGGCACCTCCAGCGAGGTGTCGGAGCCGTCATAGCGCAGATGGACGAAGCGGCGTGTCTCGATCCGGTCGTCGGTGATTCCCTGCCCCGACACCTCGGCCTCGGAAATCGCCGCCAGCTCGTCGAGCTCGCGCTCAAGCCGCGGCACCAGATCCTCGACAAGCGGCGCCTCGATGGTCCGCTCGCGAAGCGCCCGCACATCGGCAAGCCCCATGCCGTAGGCCGACAGAACGCCGGCGAAGGGATGGACAAGAACGGTGTTCATGCCGAGCACGTCGGCAATCAGGCAGGCATGCTGGCCGCCGGCACCGCCGAAACACTGCAGCGCATAGTCGGTAACGTCATAGCCGCGCTGGACGGAGATCTTCTTGATGGCGTTCGCCATATTCTCGACAGCGATGCGCAGGAAACCGTCGGCAAGTTCCTCCGGCGACCTGTCGATTCCGGTCACCGCCTTCACCTCGGCCGCCATGGCGGCGAATTTCGTACGAACGGCGTCCGCGTCGAGCGGCTCGTCCTGGCCGGGGCCGAAGACGTTCGGAAAAAAGTCGGGCTGCAGCTTGCCGAGCATCACGTTGCAGTCGGTGACAGCCAGCGGCCCGCCACGGCGGTAACAGGCCGGCCCGGGATTCGCGCCGGCGCTTTCCGGCCCGACGCGGAAACGCGCGCCGTCGAAACGGCACAGCGAACCGCCGCCTGCCGCAACGGTGTGGATCAGAAGCATCGGCGCCTGCATCCGCACGCCGGCGACCACGGTCTCGAAGACACGCTCATAGGCGTTTTCATAATGCGCCACGTCTGTCGAGGTGCCGCCCATGTCGAAGGTGATGACCTTGTCGAATCCGGCCTGCTGCGCGGTGCGCACGGCGCCGACGATGCCGCCGGCAGGTCCCGACAGGATGGCGTCCTTGCCCTGGAACAGGCTGGCCCCTTTCAGCCCGCCATTCGACTGCATGAACTGCAGGTTCACCCCGCCGAGCGCGCCGGCGATGCGGTCGATATAGCGGCGCAGGATCGGCGACAGATAGGCGTCGGCCACCGTCGTGTCGCCGCGGCCGACGAATTTGATCATCGGGCTTGTTTCATGGCTTGTCGAAATCTGGGTGAAGCCGATCTCGCGCGCCAGCCCGGCGATCCTGAGCTCATGGTCGGGCACCCGGTAGGCATGCATCAGCACAATGGCGATCGAGCGGATACCGTCATCAAAGGCCGCCTGCAGCCGCGGCCGCAGACCGTCGAGATCGAGCGGGGTCAGGACGGCGTCCTTCGCATCGACGCGCTCCACCACCTCCTCGACACGTTCATACAGCATCTCGGGAAGCGTGATCTGGCGGTCGAACAGGCGCGGCCGCGCCTGATAGGCGATCCGAAGCTGGTCGCGAAACCCCTCGGTGACGACAAGAAGCGTCCTGTCGCCCTTGCGTTCCAGCAGCGCGTTGGTGGCAACGGTCGTTCCCATCTTCACGGCGTCGATCTCGGCCTCGGGGACCGGATCGCCCGCCGACAGGCCAAGCAGGTCACGAATTCCCTGAAGCGCGGCATCCTCGTAGGCCTCGGGGTTCTCGGACAGAAGCTTGTGCGTGTGGAGCGTGCCGTCGGGACCGCGGCCGACAACGTCGGTAAAGGTGCCGCCACGGTCGATCCAGAACTGCCACCCGCCAGGTTTCGCCGCCATGCCGTCCATGTTATGCCTGCCTGTCCTTCGTATTTCAGCTTCCCCCTCACGTTGATAAATTATCGACATTTTGTCAACGTCAGGATGGCACTTGCGAGATGAGGTCTCGATGACGGCCGAATTCTACATCCCCTTCCTTGTCGCGACGGCGATCCTGCTGGCGACACCGGGACCGACGATCCTGATGGTGGTCTCCTACGCGCTGGCGCAGGGGCGCGGCGTGGCGCTGGCGGTTGTCGGCGGGGTGCTTGTCGGCGATTTCCTTGCGATGACCATCACCCTGCTGGGGCTCGGCGCGGTCCTCGCCGCCTCGGCGAAGCTGTTCACGGTGATGAAGTGGGCCGGCGCCGCCTGGCTTGCCTGGATGGGGTGGAAGATGATCCGCACCACCGGCCGGGCAACGGCCGACCTTGCCGAGGTGGCAGCGCGGTCGCGCGCGACGGCGTTTCGTGACAGCGCGGTGATCACGCTTCTGAACCCGAAATCGATCGGATTCTTCATCGCCTTCGTGCCGCAGTTCATCGACGTCTCGGCGCCGCTGGGCCCGCAATTCACCGTGATGATCGCCACCTTCGTCGGGCTCGGCGGATTGAACGCGCTGGCCTATGCGCTTCTGGCAAGCCGCCTTCGCGGCCTTGTGACACGTCCGCATGTCCACCTGTGGCTTCAGCGCGGCAGTGGCGCGGTGCTGATCGGCCTGGCAGCGCTGACGGCAACGCTGCGGCTAGTCTGAGCTTTCAGTCTGGCCATCGCGCAATCAGGCGATCCGGCCAACCTGCAGCGCCTCGATGAATGCCGCGGCGCCCCTTTCCACATTCGCCCGCCAGTTTTCCGTGGCGTTCTCGTCGGCCAGATCGGTGACGTATTTCCAGCATGAAAAGGCGACGTTCCTGCGAAGACAGGCCTTGGCGATGGCGTAGCCTTCCATATCGACGATGTCGCTTGCCAGGTCGGGCGGCGCGGTGACGAAATTGTCACCTGTCGACAGGCTCACGCCGTCACCACCAAGATCAATCACCCCCGAGAACGGCCCATCCTCGAAAGGCGTGTCGCCAAGCGCAGCGAGCGGCCTTGCATCCATGTCGCGCTGCAGCAACCGGTTCACCCGGACCAGCCTGCCGGCAAGCTCGGGACGGAGCGATCCGGCGGTGCCG
>JAYYLR010000126.1:0-9665 GCA_036143955.1 Pseudomonadota bacterium
GATCGCCGGCCATGTCGGGCGACTTGACACGCTGCTGAAAGATACGCTGTTCGGATAGGCGGTGGATTATCCTGGCAGGGGAAGGGTGAACAGCCGCCCGCGCCCGTCTATCGTGTCGTCGATGCCGGCAAGGCGAAGGCAGTGCCAGGCCATGGCATGGTTCGACGATGTGACGGGAACGCCGGTCCGCTCCTCGATTCCGGCCACCGCATCGGCAAGCCGTACCGAGGTGCAGGAGACAAACACGGCGTCGATTTCGTGGCCGGTGCGGATGGTGTCAATGGCGCTCACAAGGCTATCCTCGTCGATGGTCGCCACAACCGGGTCCATCTCTTCATTGAAGGAACCGAAAACGGGCACCTCGTAGCCATGGCGCGTGATGTAGCCATGGACCTTCTCATTCACATCGCGGCGGTAGGGCGTCAGCACCCCGATGCGGCGCGCGCCAAGCGCATCGAAAGCGGAGAAGGCGGCGGTGATCGGATTTGTCGTGGGTGTGTCCGGCTTCGCCTCGGAAAGCCGTTCCGATACCCGGTCTGCGCCCAGCACCACCGACGCCGAAGTACACCCGTAGGCCAGGACGTCGAGGCTGTCACCCGGGAGGATCCGTGATGCGGTTTCGGTCAGTAGCGGTTCCATGGCTGCCAGCGTCTCCGGCGTGACCTGCGGGTCATTAGCGATGCGTGCCATGAACAGGTCGACGCCCGGTATCGAGATCATCGAGCGGAATTCATGTTCGATGGTGTAATCCGAGGCAAGCACTACCAGGCCGATGCTGGCCCGTGCGCCAATCACCTTCGCCGTGGTGAAAGGGATATGTTCGATCAGCGTGAACGCGGCGCTTTCGGAAGTTGGTGACGGATGAGCCATTGAGAATCAGCGCGCCGCAATGAGCCCGATTTCGACGGTGAAGTCCGGCGATGCCAGCCGGGGCGACTCAACGCAGGCGCGGCAGGGCGCGTTTCCGCCTGCCGCCCAGGCGTCCCAGACTTCGTTCATCTCGGCGAAATCATCCATGCTGCACAGCCAGATGGTGGCGCTCAGCGCCTTCGACCTGTCGCTTCCCGCCTCGGCAAGAAGCGAATCGATCTGGCCAAGAATGGCGCGGGTCTGCTCAGCGACGCTGCCGCCTGGCGCGCCGAGGGCCACCTGACCTGCCAGATAGACGGTGTCGCCATGGATCACCATCTGGCTCATCCTGTCATTGGTCTGAAAACGTTGAATGGTCATGGCTGTCTCCACGGTTGGCGGGTGGCGGTTTTCTGGTTCAGCGCAACATTAGGTTATCGTCGGCGTCAGCGTCCAGTCATTCGGCGTCCTGCGGGTCAGCCGGCATGCGGGACCTCATCGGGTGAAATGCCGAATTTCATCATGTCCTCGCCCCAGATGATCCGGCCCGGGAAGATTTCGGCCATCTCGGCAAGGCACTTTTCTTTTACGCCGGGGGCGTCCATCTGCGGCGTGAAATGCGTTGCGACAAGTGTTTTCACATTCGCTTCTGCAGCCGTTCTTGCCGCTTCAAGATGTCCTGAAGAGGTCAGCTCCTTGCTTTCATCGACAAAGGTTCCGGAGATGAAATAGCACATATGGATCAGCACGTCGGCGTCTTTGGCGATCTCAACGATCCCGTCGCATGGTCCTGTATCGCCTGAATAGACGAGGGTGCCGCTGTCCGCCTCCAGCCTGAAGGCATAGGGCTCGATATAGCCCGGCTGATGCCATACCTCGCGAACGGTGACCTTCCAGCTGTCGCTTTCGATCACCTGGCGGTCGGTAATCGGGGTGATGACGGGGCTTGGCCTTGTGCGCGGCAGGGCGCCGCCGCGATTGAGATAGACCTGCTTACTGCCTTCCGAATTGAGCCTGCCGTTCAGGTCTGGATGGAAAACCCCGTTTTCACCGAACAGGAGGTCGGTCATGCGTTGCATGTAGGGCGGCGCATAGACCTGAAGCTCGGGGATCTGCCCGGCGCCCTGGTCCCAGCGGCTATGGACCAGCCGTGCATAGTCGAGGCAGTGGTCGGTGTGAAGATGCGAGAAGAAGATGGTCTTGAGATCGGTCGCCCGGTATCCGGTGCGAAGGAAATTGTGATGCGCGCCGGCGCCGTGATCGAAGACAAGGATTTCGTTGTCAAGCTCGACAAGATAGCCCGAGCTTGCACGGTTCTGCATGGGTACCGGCGATCCGGTGCCAAGAAGCGTTATGATCATCGAAATCTCCTCCCTTTATTCAAAATTCCATTCATCGGCGCTGTCAGGCACTGGCGAAAGACGAGCGCATTTTCGCAGCCCAGCGTCCGTTTTCTTCGGTCAGGACCCATAGTGATCTGAAGCTGGTGAGCAGCCTGTCATCCGCATCGAACCTGCGGACCTCGACATCGAGATGCACCTTTTCTGAAGCAGCGCGAACCACCCTGATATCGGCGAATTCGGAGCGGTGCCAGGACGCACCCGCACGGGCAAGGAAGTCAGCAAGATAGCTTGTCTCGTCGTCCCAGATCTTCAGTATTGGTCCACTCAACCTCACATGCGGGAAATGCAGTGTTGCAGCGATGGCTGCCCTATCGCGACGGTTCAGCGCGTCGATATGCGCTGTCATCACGGCCTGTGCGGCCTTGATGGCCAGTTGTTCGGACATCGGCTCTCCCCTAGTCGTCAAAACCGTAGAGCCGCGACGGGTTCTTCACAAGAATTCGTTCGCGAAGCGCCGAATCGGGAACCCATCGCGCCAGATCATTCATCACGTCACCGTCATTCGGCATCGGGCCGCCGATGGCCGGATGTGGCCAGTCGCTTCCCCAGACGAGATGGTCCGGGTTGGCAGCGACAAGCGCCGTGGCCAGCCTGTTGACGGCTTCGCCGTGGCCGCCGTCCGTCGCCCCGAGCCTGTAGGCACCGGACAGCTTGACCCATGCCCGACCCTCTCCAAGAAGGCGGAACATGGCAATGAAGCCGGGATCGTTGATCCCCTTTTTCGCTGCGATATGTCCGAAATGGTCGAAGACAACCGGCACCGGAAGATGGGCAAATGTCGGTATAATCTCGTGAAGCGAAGAGATGTCGCCCAGAAGCTGCAGGTGCCAGCCCAGATCGGCGACACGGCGGCAAATTCTCTCGAGGCCGTTGATCCGCGCATTGCTGGCAAACAGCATGTTCACCCGGCATCCGACAGCACCCTTCGCGGCAAGGTCCGAAAGCTCAGCATCCGATGCGTCCTCATCGATCACGACGACAGCCTTCATGGACGGGTCGCTCTGGCAAGTCTCCAGTGTCGTCCGGTTGTCGGTTCCGTAGACGCTCGGCTGCACGATGACCGACCGGGACATTCCCATCGTCGATTGCAGCCGGCGATAGGCGTCAAGCGGGGCCGGCGGGGCAGAGTAGCTGCGTTCCGGGACCTGAATGGACGGTCCGTCAAAGATGTGGAAATGACAGTCGCAGGCATTGTCCGGAAGGTCGAATGCCGGCGGCCTAGGATTCGGGTCCGGCGCGGCGCAGACAGGTGGCAGGTCACTCATTTCCGGCCACCCAGCCAGGCTTTGATCTCGTCGGTGTCGGCGCCGTGAAGCGGGGCCGGTCGCGTGGGTGCATGCACTGCCGCCCCGTTCAGCCGGAAGGGCAGGGTCGGGACAGCAAGCCCGTCCTTTAACCGGTGGATGAAGCCTCGCGAGGTTACCTGCTCCGATTCAAGGCATTCCGGCAATGTCCGGAGCCGTGCGCAGGGAACGCCGGCCCCCTGAAGAACGGGTTCCCATTCGGCGGCAGATTTGCGGGCAAGCTCCTTCTCGATTTCGCTGCCAAGATCATCGGCATGAAGCTTCCGCTGGGCGCGTTCTGCAAAGCGCGGGTCTGCCAACCAGTCATCACGGCCAAGAGCTGTGGCGAGGCTCCTGAAGTGGCTTTCCTCGTTCACCCCGAGCGACATCACGCCGTCGGCGCAGGGAAAGCTTCCCGCACCTGGCGAACGGCTGTTGGCGAGATTGCCGCGGCGCTGCGGTGCATTGCCGGTCTTGAGGTAGTCGGTCACGGTTGAACTCATGAGGCTCAGGCCCGTCTCCAGCATCGATACGTCGATGAAGCTTCCGTCACCTGTCCGTCGCCGTTCATAGAGAGCGGCCGAGACGGCAAACGCCGCGGCAAGCGCGGTGGCATAGTCGAGAACCGGAGCGCCGGTTCTGATGGGACCACTTTCCTGTGTTCCGGTTGCTTCCATAAGGCCGCACGCCGCTTGAATGTTCACGTCGTAGGCGGCCGTGTCTTCCTGCGGTCCGCCACGGCCATAGCCTGTCATGGCACAATGGATCAGTCGCGGGTGACGACGAGACAGGCTGGCTTCGTCCAGCCCAAGTCGCCGCAATGTCGAAGGAACGTGATTCTCAACCAGAACATCAGCGTGTTCGAGCAGCCGGTGAAACAGCTCCAGATCCCCCGGATTTTCGAGGTCGATGGCCAGAGACCGTTTTCCCGCCGCCTGTGTCAGGTAGGCTGTGCTCATCCCCATTCTGGCGGCGCTCTCGTCGGTGCCGCCGCGATGTCGGATTGCGTCGCCCCTGCCCGCAGACTCCACCTTGATCACATCAGCTCCCAGGAGACTGAGAAAATAGGCACAGGCCGGTCCGGCAAGGACATGTGTGAAATCGACCACTGTCAGTCCGTCGAATGGCTGCGATTTTGACATGGGTTCCTCACAATCTGCTCAGTCGAAAGTAAGAATGATCATGCCGTGTCTTGCAAGCTTCCAATGACCGGTTGCGACCTAGCCGCACGGAGGCGCGATCATGTTTGACAAGACAACGGTAATGCTGTCTCCTGACCCTCTTTTTGACGGGAGGAACTCATGAAATTCGCAAAAACCATGGCAGCGGGTCTCGCCGCCACGGCGATGCTGGCGAGCGGCGCAGCATTCGCAGACTATCCTGAAAAGCCGATCAAGATCATGGTCGGATTCTCCGCTGGCGGCGGTACCGACACCACGGCTCGCGGCTTCGCGTCCTACATGCATGAAGCCCCTTCGATGAACGGCGCACCGGCCTACATCGTCAACCTGCCTGGTGCTTCGGGCCAGAAGGCTGCCAAGGCCGTCCTGAACGAAGATTCCGACGGCTACACCCTTTACATGATCAATATCGGCACGTTCATCGCCGGTGAACTCGCCAAGGGCGACGACCGGCCATACCATGTTCCGGAAGCCTTCGAGAACCTTGGCTGCGCTTCGCAACTGGTGACCTCGCTGCAGGTTCATACTTCGAACCCGGCTACGACGATGCAGGAGTTCATCGACAACGCCAAGGCATCTGGCAAGACCATCACCTGGGGTACCTCGGGTGCGGCCACCATGCATGCAACCATTGGCCACGTCTTCTTTGACGCCTATGGCATCCCGCATAAAAAGGTTCCCTTCAAGGGCGGTTCCAAGGCTCGCGCAGCACTCGTCTCGCAGTCCGTTGAAGCTGTTCTCGGCGGCGTGAACACCGTTGTCGGCTTTGAGGACGACATCCGCCCGCTGGCATCCGCAGGCGCGGACCGTGACCCCACCGCCAAGGACCTGGCGACCTTCGGTGAGCAGGGCCTCGACGGTCTGGACTTCACCGGCCTGATGTGCCTCTTCGCCAAGAAGGACGTTCCTGACGAGGTGAAGGCCGACGTCGGTGCTGCCATCGAGCACATTGCCGGCATCAAGGGCTTCCAGAAGTACATGGGCAAGAACAGCCTTGCCGCCTTCTACACCGACTCTGCGACCGCAACGGCCGCACAGGACACGATGTACAAGGTGATGGGCCCGGTTGTCGCGAACATCATCGCAAGCAACTAACCCGGTGAACTGATCCAGGGGCAAGCTCTTCGGGCTTGCCCCTTTTTCTTTTGCATGTTCTCCAGGAAGCCGGGAGGGGTTTATGGGTAGCCAGGAACACAAAATCAAAGTGGAATATGGCGTCAGCGCCGTCGTTCTTCTGATCGGTTTCTTCTTCATCTTTCAGGCTTTCACAATCGAAACATCGAAAGAGGCCGTCGGGCCGCGGACCATGCCCCTCTTCCTTGCGGTTGCCCTGGTGATAAGTGGTCTGTGGCTCGCCATCCGTGCCTTCACCGGAAGGGCTGGCGACCTGAAGGACGGCTACGGCTTCATTGAAAGTGACTTGAAACGAATCTGCATGGTCGTCGGATGCGGCGTGCTGTTCGTCTTCATGTTCTGGGGCTTCGGCTATTTCGCCGCAATTATCGCCACCTATATTTCGATGCTCTACACCTTTGGCGTCAGGGACAAGCGCTGGATGATTGGCGGCGCCCTTGTACTGGCACTGATCTTCCAGTGGCTTTTCATCGGGATCATGCTGTTGAACGACCCGGCGGGCGCGATCCTCAATCTGCGCCCTTACACCAACTGGATCACGGGGGCCTAGGCAATCATGTTTGAAGATATTCTCGGCGGCTTTGTTACCCTTTTCAGCGACGACTACGCGATCTGGTTCGTTATCCTCGCCGCTTTTGTCGGCATTGTTTTTGGCGCGCTGCCCGGGCTGACTGCGGCGGCTGCCATCGCCATGATGCTGCCCATCCTGATTGCCTATAATGACGAGATCGGCGGCCTTGCCGGCCTTGCCTTTCTTTATGTGATTGGCAAGTCCGGTCGTTATGGCGGGTCCATTGCGGCAATTCTGTTCAACACGCCCGGCACCGCGGCCTCGGCCGCGACAATGCAGGACGGTTATCCGATGACGCAATCGGGACGCGCAGGCAAGGCGTTGAAGACGGCGACCGTCGCCTCCGCCTACGGAGATTATTTCGGTGAGATGATTCTGATCTTCGGCGCCGTGGCGATTGCCGCATTCACACGCCAGTTCGGTCCACCTGAGAATTTCGCGATTTATCTGATGGCATTCGTCGTCATCGGCTCGGTTGTCAATGACAGCATCATCAAGGGAATCATCTCGACGATGTTCGGCGCGGTTATTGCGCTGATCGGTGAAGATATCATCACCGGACAGTTCAAGATGACGATGGGAATCGACGAGCTGGAATCCGGCATGGCGCTGGTCCCGCTGCTGATCGGCGTTTTTGTGATTTCGGAAGTGATCATCCAGGCCGAAAAGGCCGCCAAGGTGAAGATGATCAATTTTGCCGCCGACAAGGTCGACGACCCGACAGCGCATTATTTCACCTGGCCTGAATTCAAGCGCTGTATTCCGCTGATGTTCAGGTCTTCGATCTATGGCTCGCTGATCGGCATGATGCCCGGTCTCGGCTCCTCCGTTGCCTGTTTCGTTGCTTATGGCGAGGAAAAGCGGAAAGCCAAGAACAGGGACAAATGGGGCACCGGCGTCGTCGAAGGCATCGCCGCTCCTGAATCTGCGAACAATGCGGTTTCCGGACCGTCCATGATCCCGCTTCTGACGCTCGGCATTCCAGGCTCGACCATTGCCGCCGTGCTGATCGGCATGTTCCTTGTAAACGGTCTGCAGCCGGGGCCTTCGATCTTCGCTGAAGATCCGCCGCTCTTCATGGGCGGTCAGCTCATCAGCCCGCGTGAGTTTATCTTCGGTATTTTCGCCGCTGGTCTCATCGGTATCGCCTGCTACGCGCTGATTGGCTATTTCGCGGCGCCCTTCATCGGTCGCATGATCGCAATCCTGCCGACACAGTATCTTTACCCGTTCATCTTCATGACCGCGCTGGCGGCGAGCTACTCCTCGCGTGCTTCGATCTGGGATGTCGGGTTCGCGCTGCTGTTCGGCGTCATCGGCTATGCGATGCGGCGAACGAATTTCTCCGCCGCGGCTTTCATCATCGCCTTTGTTCTGACATCGAGCATGGAAGAGGCCTTCCGCCAGTCGATGATCATCTCGGATAGCGGTCTGCTGGTGTTCGCGAGCTTCGAGTATCAGGGCAAGTTTTCCTATGCGCCGATCTTCCTGATTATCGGTGCGGCGGTGGTCAGCCTTCGTGCCTGGTCGTCTTATCGCGGGCGAAAGCGCGAAGCGCAATAAAACTGTGAAGCGGACATGGATCCCCGGTTACTGCTGATCTTTCTATTCGGTTTTTTAGGGGGCGTTGGCGCATTTTTCATCGGTGCGCCTTTGCCCTTCATGCTTGGCGGGATTTTTGGCGCGGCCTCTTTCGTGCTGTACTACGAGCGCGACGGCAGACAGCTTCCGCGCGTATCGCGGTGGGTCCGCCTTGTGGCCATGTCCGTCATCGGATCGATGATAGGCGCGCGATTCTCGCCGGAACTTCTCCCCTTGCTGCCACAGTTCTGGATATCGGGGCTGGCCATTCTCCCCTTTATTCTCGTTGCCCATGGCGGCAGCTACCTGTTCATGCGCCGTCTTGGCGGGTATCGGCGACTCGATGCCTATTTCGCCTCACTGCCCGGCGGCATTGTCGATTCAGCGGTGCTTGCCGAACAGGCCGGAGCGGACCTGCGGATTGTCACAGTCCAGCATTTCATCCGCATCATCCTTGTCGTGGTATCAGTGCCTCTGCTGTTCCTGTTCGTGCAGGGTGATGTCGTAGGGTCGCTTGCCGGTGAAACCATCGCGACAGCCACCTATGACAATGTTGATGTCCTGCTGATCCTCACGATCGCCATGGCTGGGCTTGCGGTAGGACGCTGGACCGGATTGCCGGTCTCGCACATGATGGTGCCACTGCTGTTTTCGCTGGTGCTGTCGGTCTCCGGCACAGTCGACATCAACATCCCGGCATGGTTGGCGCATCTGGCGCAGTTCCTGATCGGAAGCTCGCTTGGCGCGCAGTTCTCCGGTCTGTCGCGCGGCATGCTGGTCAAGGGACTTGGACTCGGTCTTGTTGTCGGTGTCTATATGATGATCGTCGCTGCGACATTCGCCGGGGTCATGATGTCGTTCGTGCCGGCAGGCTATGGGGCTCTTTTCATCAGTTTTGCTGCCGGCGGTCTCGCCGAAATGAGCCTGATTGCCATGTCGCTGAATTTTACCCCGGTGGTAGTGGCGCTGCATCATATCGTGCGGATCGTGCTGACCATCTGGGTGGGAAGTTTCCTTGCCAGACGCATTTTCAAACTGGCGGAGAAATGAAGTCCTCCGGACAGCGCTGAACTTGTCGATTGGCGCTGTGTGCGCCGCCGCCTATAGTCGGCTCAACAAGACGGGAGCATTCTTTCATGACCCAGGCTGGCATTCCATTTCTGTTCATGCGCGGCGGTTCTTCGCGTGGGCCTTACATGAACCGCGCCGACCTGCCGGATGATCTCGACCATCTGGCAAGGGTGCTGGTTGCCGCTGTCGGCTCCGGTCACCCGCAGAATATCGACGGCATTGGGGGCGGCAGCGCCGTGACAACCAAGGTTGCCATGCTGTCACGTTCGCAGGAGGAATGGGCGGATATCGACTATTTCTTCGCGCAGGTCAGTGTCGAGGACCAGCTTGTCGATTTCAAGCCGACATGCGGCAACATCCTTGCCGGTGTCGGTCCGGCGGCGCTGGAAATGGGACTGATCAAACCGACCGGTGCGGTTACCGAGGTCCGGATCAGGGCCGTGAATACCGGCGCGCGGATTATGGCGCGTGTTCAGACACCGGACGGTTCCGTCCAGTATGATGGCAAGGCCGCCATCGACGGCGTTCCGGGCACGGCGGCGCCGGTGGAACTCAATTTCATGGATGTTGCCGGATCCTCGACCGGCTCGTT
>JAYYLR010000127.1:0-9353 GCA_036143955.1 Pseudomonadota bacterium
CGCCGGACAGAATTACGGGTTTGATCCTCATCATGTCTCCTGGCCGGACGTACGCAGCATTGAAACAAACGAAAATGGCGCGTCGGCTGTAGAACCGAACGGAGCAGTCATAGCACAAATGCAGGCCCGCGTGACGTCTTTTGCGGGGCCCTCATGAACTTGACATAACCACGGTAATTTCTTCCTGACGGCGGCTACAGATGTCCTTGAGGAAGTCAATGAAAACACGTGCTTTCATCGGTAGCAGCCGGTGTCCTGGGTATAGTAGCGAGAGGCTGGATTCCCGCAGAATTCTCGTATGAGGGTACATCTGGACCAGAGCACCGGAAGCAAGAGCCGTGCGGCAATAAAGAAGTGGGGCGAATGATAGTCCGCCATTGGCAATGACGAGATCCCGAACGATGAGCGGATCGTTGATCTGCATCACCCGTGTCCTGTCCAGATCTATCTGTCTCTGCATGGCGAGCTCATCCTCTACAACAAGAGGGCCTGTCGCGTACCTCGTCTCCACGGCACTGATGAAAGTGCCGACGTGCGCGGAATCAAAGGTTTCCGGAAGGGTCGCGGCTGTCTCCTGATTGGCAACCCAGACGAGCGGCGCGTCGATCAGACGTTGCTGGATCAGATCGGAATCAGGCGCTGTGCCGACAACGACAGCCACGTCGATCTGTTCACGCAGCGGGTCCGGCAGACCACTGCCAATGCGGATATCAAGCCTGATATCGGGATAGCGCTGCTGGAAGCCTGACAGCTGTGGCCCGACGATCTCACGCCCGAATGCTATAGGGAGCGATACCGTCAGTAGACCACGCGGAGTCTCGCCAAGACCGGAAAGCTCGGCTGTCGCTGCTTCGACCTGCTCCAAAATCCGCACGGCCTGACGATAAAACTGCGTGCCGTCATGCGTCAGCCTGAGAGCGTGGCTGCCGCGAACGAACAGCTGCAGCCCCAGCCCGTCTTCAAGCCTTGAAAGCGTTCTGCTGATGCTGGACTTGGGGATATTCAGGGCGCGCGCCGCTGCCGAGATACCACCAAGATCGGCGACAGCAACAAAGCAAGGCAGATCATTAACGTTCCATTTCATGAACGAATTGTCCTAAAAAATTGTCTTTGTGCCGGAAACGCTAACAGTTAGCATGGAAGTGGACAAGATTCTATCTGACCACAGCCTTCGAGGAGGACCGTGATGATCAGCCGTGACTATGACGATGTGCCGGGCACCTATGTCCTGGACAGCCGCAGCTATCGAAAGGGATATCACCTGAACATGTTCTGCATGTCGCTGAACAAGGCGGAATGCCGCGAGGAATTTGCGCGCGACGAGATGGCGTATCTGCAGAAATTCCCGATGACTGACGAACAGCGACAGGCGGTTCTCGATCGCGACTACATACGGCTGCTTCAGCTTGGCGCAAATGTCTACTACACCTTCAAGATTGTGAGCCATGACCGGCAGCCGCCGCAGGTGATGTATGGCAAGATGTCCTCGCCGCCGATGACCTTCGATGAATTTCAGGAAATGATGATCAATGGTGGCCGGCCGATTGACGGCAACCGGTCCAAAAAGGAGATCGACAATGGCTAGACTGATTGCCGGGATGGGAACTTCGCACGTACCGGGTGTCGGCGCCGCCATGGATAACGGCAAGACGGACGAGCCCTATTGGCGCGAGTTGTTCGCCGGGTTCGCACCCCTGCGCGCCTGGCACGCGGACAATGTGCCGGATGTGAACATTGTCGTGTTCAATGACCATGCAACATCGATGTCGCTGAACCATTACTCGACATTCATGATGGGTGTGGCGGAATATTTCGCGCCTGCCGATGAGGGGTGGGGCCCCCGCAAGGTTCCGGTCGTCGAAGGGCATCCCGAACTCGCCTGGCATATTGTGGAAAGCCTGATCCTCGACGAATTTGACATGGCCGTCACAGCCGAATTCGACGTCGATCATGGTCTGACCGTTCCGCTGTCGATCGCCTATGACCAGCCTGCTGCCTGGCCGGCAAAGGTCATCCCGCTCTGTGTCAATGTCATCCAGCATCCGCAGCCCACACCGCTTCGCTGCTACAAGCTCGGGCAGGCCATCCGGCGTGCCGTGGAAAGTTTCCCCGACGACCTGACCGTTGGAATCTGGGGAACCGGTGGCCTTTCGCATCAGCTTGGCGGCGAGAGGGCTGGAGTGGTCAATCCGGAGTTTGACAGAATGTTTCTCGACAATCTTGTGAATGATCCGATGGCAAACACACGCCTCACTCATACCGATTTTATCCGTGAGGCGGGCTCCGAAGGAATCGAGATGATTATGTGGAATGTGATGCGCGGAGCTTTGGACGAAAAGGTACGCGAGGTTTACCGTCTCTACCATATTCCGGTTTCAGCCACGGCGTATGGCGCGGTTATCCTCGAGAACGCCTGAGTCAACGAACCGAGAAAGCGCAGATCAGATGAAGCATGTCGCAGTTCGGAATATCAAACGCACAGACGCAGCGTTGGCAACCCGCCTTGGTAATGCCGGCGCTTCGACGGTTCATGAAGCACAGGGCCGTATCGGCCTTATGGATCCCGCCTTGCGGCCAATCTACCCAGGCGCCCGCGTGGGTGGAACGGCGGTGACAATCCTTGCGGCACCCGGCGACAACTGGATGGTCCATGTGGCGATTGAGCTCTGCCAGCCCGGGGATGTACTTGTTCTCACCACCACTTCGCCCAACACTGACGGATATTTCGGCGATCTCCTGGCGACGTCGGCTCAGGCGCGTGGCGTCAAAGGGCTCATCAGCGACGCCGGGGTGCGTGACGTGGCCGACCTCCAGGAGATGGGTTTTCCGGTCTGGTCTCGGGCCGTGTCGTCCATGGGTACTGTGAAAAATACACTTGGTGCCGTGAATGTCCCGATCATCTGCGCCGGCCAGCTTGTATTTCCAGGTGATGTCATCGCAGCGGATGACGACGGTGTTGTTGTCGTGGCAAGGGCACAGGCGGAAGATGTCATGGACAGGGCGCAGGCACGTCTTGACAGCGAAGAGGCGAAGCGGCAGCAGCTTGCTGCCGGCGACCTTGGTCTCGACATTTATGGCATGCGTGACCGCCTGGCCGACGCCGGTCTTGTCTATGTCGAAGATCTTGAGGAACTTGGGGAATTCAACGGGATAGACTGTTGTGGTCGCTAAACCGGATCACTTGATCCGTTTGCACTGATATTCCGACTGACAACGGACTTTCTGTCCGTCAACACGAATGACCGCGTCCTTTCCACCACTCTGTCGCCCATAAATGCAGTTCGTACCACCGTCGACATAGTCGCGCTTTTTCAAGCGGCAGAGCTCGAACAGGACCCGATCATCTTCGCGCTGCGACTTGTAGGTCCGTCCCGCCGCCAGTGCGGGAGACACAGCTAATGTCGCTGCGGACGCCGCAAGCGCAATGAAATGGCGGCGGCTAGCTGTCATCGGTTTCGGCATCGACATCATCCTCGGAACCGGGAAGATACGCCTTGCCCTGCAAAGCGCGTGCGCCCAGCATCTCGACAAGTTCAGGACTTTTTGCAATCACATCACGAAGAACCGCATCCACCTGCTGTTCCGCCGCCTCCAGTGATTCGGCGTCCAGCTCGGCAACGCCATCAATGATCCAGTGTACTTTAACGTCCATGTCGGTCTCCGTATGCCCGGTAAACTCCGCCAACCGCAGTCAGTCGAGTTTCACGTCAAGGCTTTCATAAATCGTGCCAGCTTCCAACTGCAGGTCGACGATACGTTCATCCTCGACATTGTCACGCGCTTCGTCGCGAGCGTCCAGCGCTCCGTCAAGCCCTAGCGCCGCGGCGATAGAGTACCAGATATAAGCCGTCTCGTGGTCGGCTTCCTCAAGCATGGTGATGTGATAGGCGGCAAATTGCGGAATCGCTCTGGCATCGCCACTGTCAATCCTGTCCTGAAGCCTCGCTGCAACAGCATCGCGGACATCGGAGATGGCGGCCTCGGGCAAATAACCCGCAAGCTCGTCAGCAAGTTCTTCGGCGGCCTCAATCCCGCCAAGCTGCGCCGCCCAAGCCCATGTCAGGGCGCCAACGAAATCCTGTGGCGCCCCCTTTCCGGCCTCCAGAAGGAGAGCAAGGTTGTATTGCGCATCATGTTGATTGTTGTCTGCCTGCAGGGAGAACAGCGTTACCGCATGCCGGAAATTCTTGTCTTTTACCGCCTGCACAGCCTCATTGAACGTGGCGTTACTGCTGTCAATCTGCGCCAGCGCCGGTCCTGACAGGGTAAAAACCAATGATAAAGCGAGGCTGATGAAGAGCAGACGGCATGCTCTCGGTATTCCGGCGGTCACGTCACCGACCCGCCATCATCACAAGCTGAAGGTACAGGATGCGAAGCTTGAAATTCGAGTTGGGTCTTTTTTCGTAAACCACGATCCTCGGCCTGTCTGTGCCTGGCTTCTGGAATTCTATGGCCATGTTTTCAGGCAGAAAAATTCCCTCGGATTCAAGTATGGACTGTGGGTCGCGGGCGAACATGTCAGCGAACTTCTTGTCAAGCCAGATCAAGGCGAGAGCTTTGCCAAGAATATCCGGAAGCCGTTCGCGCACGTCGTCACGATTCGTGAACGTGATGTTTTCTGATACGAGGTTGTAACGCGGCTTCGGCCGCCTTACCGCAGGTGGCCGGGTCGGATCTACCGGAACTAATGCATTACCTGACATCTCAGAGCACTCCGCATTTCGGCAATCGCGGGCAAAAGCCCATGTCTTGAAGCCGCAACGGCCAATATGATGCCATTTCTGCCTGGAATCGCAACATGTAACCTTGGCGCGTGCTGCCGCAGCGGTGCCAAACCGCTAAAAAATTGCTTAACGGGCCGGTTTGGTATGAAATTTGAATGGCATCGAGGACCAAGCTCTGACGAGGTGCATCATGATTTCGACGATTCGCAACGCGCTGAAAATGGCGACCACGGATATCTCCATTATTTCGAACAATATCGCGAATTCCGGCTCGACCGGGTTCAAGCGCAGCGATGGCAATTTCCTGCACTCCTACGCCGAGGAGATTCCCATCCCGGGACTGAATGTCGGCTTTGGTGTCGTCCATGAGGAACCGCGCCGGCAGGACCATAAACAGGGCTCGTTGCGCGTGACCAACAATTCGCTCGATCTTGCGATCAACGGAGGCGGCATGTTCGTCGCCCTGAAGCCTGATGATGGGGAGGTAACATTCTCGCGCGACGGCTCCTTCCTGGTTGACCTTGTTGGCAATCTGGTAACGACGGACAACAGGCGCGTTATTGGTGCGGACGGCGAACAGATTGTGATCCCACCTTCGAAACTTGACGCTGCGGGCAACGAAACGCTTCTTGACGTCATCAATATTTCCAACACAGGCAGGATCCAGCTTACCTATGGTGATGGTGAAATGTTGGATGCGGGCACACTCGCGCTGGCGCATTTTGCCAATTCAGGCGGATTGAAGCCGGTAGGCGGAAGCTACTTCAAGGCCACTGAAAAATCCGGCCCTGCCATTCTCGGATCTCCGACCCAGCAGAATTTTGGTGAAATCGTGCAGGGACATCTTGAAATGTCCAACACCAATGTCGCCAACGAACTGACCAAGCTAATGGTGTCGCAACAGGCCTTTTCGGCCTCTAGTCGCCTGATGCAGTCCGCAATCGAGTCGGAAAAGCGCCTTCTTGGCTGACATTTTTAGGTGCGCGCTGATCGCCGGTGCGGGCAGCGTGTTCACTCCGCACTAAGCCAGGGATCACTTCAGCGGCAGATTTACCGCAAGGTCGAGTACGCTGACCGAAGTCTTGTCATTGATCCGAAGATCTCCCTCCAGGCTTACCGCCAACCGCGTCGCGATCGTCAGGCTGAGAGAAATCGGCCGTGGCGGGGCGCTGTAAAGACAATTCAGCAACGCATCATAGAGGGGCTGGGGAATGGTGATGACGCCCTGCATTACGGGCCGATCAATTTCGATGACCAGCTCGCCGACCTCGGCATCATCGCGGGCCTGATCGGCGCTGACTTCCAGCATACATTGGCCTCGTGCAATGTTCACAAGGCTGCATGACAGGTTGAGTCTGGGGTTTTCCCTGACGCCTGCCTGGCGAAGTTCCGCCGTCTGTACAGCCATAACGATCAGGTCTGTCTGCTGCCACTTTTCGGTCATTCGGAACTGTTATCCCTTCAGAATGAGGGCCTCGCGCTCGCCGAGGAAATGCCGCAGGAAGCTGATCGCGGACTTCTTGATCTGCGATACCCGGCCCGTCGTCACCTCCAGAACTTCGGCGATCTCATAGACATTCAATTCTTCCACATAATAAAGCTGGATGACCAGCGCTTCACGTTCGGGAAGCGTCCGCAAAGCTTCCTTGAGAAGGTTGCGGAGTTCTTCTTCATTGATGTTTTCTTCGGGGGTGTTTTCTGGCGATTCAAACCAGATCGAAAATTCGTCATACACGCTGTCCAGAGACTGGTGGACATTGGCCTGGAAGGCGTGCTCCCAATTGTGCATTTCATCTTCTGATATGCACATATGTTTGGCCATCTCCGCGGACGTCGGCTCGCGTCCAAGCCGGTTGCGGAGTTCGCGTCCCGCAACATTGGCCTTTTTTTGCATCTCGATGGTCGTGCGACAGAGGTTCGAGCTCTTCCTGAGATGGTCGACAATGGCGCCCCGGATCCTGATGCCGGCGTAGCTGGCGAAGGTCGCACCTTCCCGAAGCGTGTAGTTCTGTGCTGCGGTAACCAGGCCGAAATAACCGATCTGGATCAGGTCCTCGATCTCAATGGACGAGTGCAACCTACCATGCATGTGCCATGCGATCTGACGCACCAGTTCCATGTGGCTGGTGATCAGCTCCTCGACATCCGGTTTTTGTTCGAGATACTGGTTGCGCATGATCAGGTGCCAGCGAGGGCCTCCTCCTCATCAGCGAAGAATCGAATGCCGCCGTGAAGATTGCGCGGCGACCCGAGAATCGATTTCGAAATCTTCTGAAAGGCCAGATTTTCTGGAAGATCAAGCGCATCGAGCCCTATCGGGCGGCGCTTTACAACGGCGCGACGCATCTTTTCAGATAGAGGCAGCCACCCTGAATATGTCAGATTGACATCGAGAAAGCGCGTTGCCGTCGTGTTGAATTTGTCGAAATGCTGCCGAGCTTCTTCGGCATTGCGGGCCATGTTCACGACAATGCAGAAATTGCGCACGTTCGATTCAAGGCTGGCAGCCTTGATCATGGAATAGGCGTCGAGGAAGCTTGTCGGCTCGCCAACGAGAACGATGACGACATGATCGGCGGCAGCGACAAAGGATACCGAGCTGTCGGAGGCGCCTGCTGGCGCGTCCGCGATCAGGATCTCTGTTTTGTCACGAAGCTCTTCAATCATGCGAATAGCTTGATATCGCTTCGTTTTTTCGAGATTCAGCATCTCAAGCAAACCTGTTCCACCCGATATGAACTTCATGCCATGCGGTGCATCGCACAGCACTTCTGACATCGATGCGTCACCATCCAGGGCGTCCATGATGAACTTCTGAGGATTGGCGCCAATGAGGATATGTGCATTTGCCATGCCAAAGTCGGCATCAAGCAAAATGGTGCGCCGTCCATGGCGCGCCATGGCAAGACCAAGGTTCACTGCGATGCTTGTTTTGCCTACGCCGCCCTTGCCGCTTGCGACCACGATAGACTTTGCCATATCAGCCTAGTCTCCCTGTTTCTGATGCGCCGTTGACCGGCTCAGTGGTCTGCGTTTTCACGCAAATATTGCGCCAAGATCGGCATGGTCGCAATTGCAATTCCCCCGACGATGGCTTTGGTGCCTGTCAGCAAACCGACGCCGGATCCTTCGAGTGCAAGTGCGGACAATTCGGCCGGCATGGCCTCGCACTCATCCAGCTTGGTCAGTGCGATCATCGGCTTCAGGGCGCCATATTGCCGACATTGATGCGAGATCATCGTGGCACTGCTGCCGCCAGGGATGGCCTGAACGACCGTTACCTTGTGCACGCCCAGAATCTTGATGACATCACGGATGGTCTCGTGCGCGTCTTCCGACGTCGCGTTTATGTCGACAATGATCCGGTTGCTTGTTTCCTGGATTGCCGTTTTCAATTCACCGATTCCCAGTTGGAGCGAGCGCATGTTGAGGAGCCTTGCGTATGATTTGATGTCCTCGTTCACGCTGATGCCGGGGCCGGTTGCAGCGGCAAGCGTCATCCGTTCGGAAATGCCATGTTCCTTGAAATAGGCGGCAATCTTTGTCGCTAGTGTGGTCTTGCCTGTTCCCGAACTTCCGACAACCAGGACAAGACGGGAGCCGAAAATGGAGTCGACATCGGTATGGACCACCTTGTCAGCAAGGGCGTCCATGAAAGCCATCACAGCATCATCGCCTTCAAGGCCGACCATATGATGATGCAGTGCCTGGATGGCTTTCGATGAAAAGCCCGCCTGATGAAGGCGTACCGGCGCTGCGTGGCCAAGCGTGACATCCAGACCATCCGGCCTTGTGATCATCATGCCGTTCAGCATCTTCCTGATACTTTTCAGTTCGGTCAGGAGTTCGAGATTGTCAGAGGCTTCGCTGGCGCGGCCGACAAGGTTCTCGGCAGCGCTGATGTGCGCACTGTCACGGTCACGAACACGTTTGATCATCTGCTGGTCAAAAAGATCGGTAAATGCAGATCCGCCACCGATCTCCAGATCAAGACGGCCTGGCGTTTTTGGCACCAGTTTGGCGCTTTCCTCGGGTGTGGGTGAATCCTCCGGATCATCGGTAGCGATCATTTCAATCCGCCCGTTACGCTTCACGGTCTCAAGAATCAGGGCATCCTCGCCAAGCCGTTCGACGATCTTGTCCATGGCCTGTGCCGTATCGGCGGCGGTGACAGTGATAGTGGTCATGACAAACTCCCTTTTTGTCTCTTGGTGGCGGCTTATTCAGCCTCACCACTAATTGTGGCCACGACTTCGATTTTCCGGCTGTCGGGCAGCTCGGTGAATGCAAGCACGGTAAGATCCTCCAGATGCTGGCGTATCAGCTGTGCAAACTGCCGGCGGATGGCGGGCGAAACGACCATCACGGCCTGCTCGCCCTGTGCACTAACCCTCTCTGAAACTTCGGAAATTTTCCTGAGAAGCTGCTCTGCGAGTGAATTGTCCAGAATGAGACCTTCCTCGCCGCTCTGCCGCACCATGGTGATGAGCATGTGCTCGAGCTCGGAATCCAGCGTCATTACCTTGAGCGCCTGGTTCAGCGGTGCGATCTGCTGGATCAGAAGCGGCGCCAGACGCGGGCGAAGCGCCTCAGCTGTATCTATCGAGCTGAGGTTGCGTGCGGATA
>JAYYLR010000128.1:0-7790 GCA_036143955.1 Pseudomonadota bacterium
GCTGCGCGATCAGGCGAAGATAGGCGATGGCGTCCCTGATCTCCGCCCGCTCGTAGAATCGTGTTCCCACGACGCGGTAGGGAAGCCCGATGGCAATGAACCGTTCCTCGAACTCGCGGGTCTGGAACCCGGCCCGCACCAGCACCGCGACCTGCGCCAGATCGACACCCTCCACCTGCAGGGCCTCGATCTCGGCAGAAATGGCGCGCGCCTCGTCAGCGCCGTCCCAGTAGCCGTTCACGCGGAGCTTCTCCCCATCGCCGGCGCCGGTATAGAGGGTCTTGCCAAGGCGGCTTTCGTTGCGCGCAATCAACCCCGACGCGGCAGCGAGTATATGGCCGGTCGAACGGTAATTCTCCTCCAGCCTGACGATGGTTGCGCCGGGAAAGTCGCTCTCGAATTTCAGGATGTTGCCGACTTCGGCGCCGCGCCAGCCATAGATCGACTGGTCGTCATCGCCGACGCAGCACAGGTTGCGCTGCGGGCCGGTCAGCAGCCGAAGCCAGAGATACTGCGCCACATTGGTGTCCTGATACTCGTCGACCATGATATGGGTGATGCGATCATGATATTCGGCAAGAACGTCCGGATGCGTCTGCAGCACCGTCAGCATGTGAAGAAGCAGGTCGCCGAAATCGACGGCGTTCAGCGTCAGCAGCCGCGCCTGATAGGCCTCGTAGAGCTGCCGCAGCCGCCCGTTGGCAAGATCGCCGGCCTCGGCCATGCCGACCTTGTCGGGCGTCAGGCCGCGGTCCTTCCAGCGCTGGATCACGCCGCCGAGAAGGCGCACCGGCCAGCGTTTGGAGTCAATGTCGTCGGCTTCCATCAGCTGCTTCAGCACGCGGTTCTGGTCGTCGACATCGAGAATCGTGAAATCGCTTCGCAGCCCGACAAGCTCGGCATGGCGCCGCAGCATCCGTGCCGCCAGCGCGTGGAAGGTCCCGAGCCACACCTGCTCGGCAAGCGGCCCGACCATCGCCGAGACCCGCATTTTCATCTCGCGTGCCGCCTTGTTGGTGAAGGTGACGGCAAGGATGTTCCACGGCTTTGCCGTGCCGGTGGCGACAAGCTCGGCGAGCCGCGATGTCAGGACCCGCGTCTTGCCGGTGCCGGCGCCCGAGAGCACCAGGACCGGCCCTGAAAGGCTGCTCACGGCTTCACTCTGCGGGGCGTTCAAACCGTCGCGCCAGGGATGCGCTGTCTGTGCCGATGTCTGCATGTCGCCCAACCTCGCAAATCGCCGCCCGGGGGTCAACGACACAGCGCCCCGTGCGGCGATTCTGCGGCGATCACGCCACGCCGGCACGGCGCCGCGGCCGGTTTTCTTCTGCACGTGCTTGCGATAGTGCCCGCGCTTGCGATATTGTTTGCCGCATCGACCAAAAGCACATGTGCCAGAGGGCCGGGAATGGGAATGTTATGTGATTTCGAACCGCGTCGGACCCGCCTTTCGGCAGGTTTTGTGATCGCGGTGGCGGCGCTGGCGCTGGGCGCCTGTTCGACGACGCCGCCTGACGAGCGCTCGGACGAACGCGACCGCTATGAAAGCGCGAACCGCAAGGTATTCGAATTCAACATGGGGCTCGACAGCTATGTCCTGGAACCCGTGGCGTCGGGCTACCGCGACACGGTCCCGGACGGCGGGCGCCGCGCCGTCAGCAATCATCTGGAATGGGCTTCGCTTACCTCGACGGCGGTGAATTCGACGCTTCAGGGCAAGTTCGAGAATGCCGCGCTGGCGACGCTGAACTTCCTTGTCAACGGCCTTACGCTCGGCTTCGCCGACCTGACCGAGGACGGCAAGGAGGTGACGAAGGAGGATTTCGGGCAGACGCTTGCCGCCTATGACGTGCCGGAAGGCTCCTACATCATGGTGCCGATTCTTGGCCCGCGGACGACGCGCTCGCTGACCGGGACCGCGGTCGACTTCGTGATGAACCCGCTCAGCGTCTTCGGCACCGGCGGCACCGTCGAGACGATCAACGCCGCGCAGGCACCGGTTGGCGCCGTCAGCTTCCGGGCGCAGAATTTCGAAGCCGTCAATGATGTGAAATACAACGCCATCGATCCCTATGCGCGCACCCGCTCGGTCTATTACCAGACCCGCACCGGGCTTCTCGAGGACCGCGTCGCCGAAAATACCGGCAGTGCCGTCTCCGAGGATGAATTCGAATCGCTGTTCGAGGAGTGAAACCGATGTTCCGTCGCCAGTTGATCGCCCTTGGCCTTGCCTTGGCCATGCTGCTGCCGTTTTCCGTCGCGGCGGATGACAGGGAATCCGCGGCCGCCGGCCTTGTCGATCAGATGATCGCCGATCTGGAGGCTTTCCTCGCCACCTACACCGGCGATGTCGAGGCACGCTCGGCCGAGATCGACCGCGTGCTGACAAGCTATTTCGACATGGACTCGATCACCCGCTTTTCGGCCGGCCCCTACTGGCGCGCCACCGACGAGGCGCAGCGCAGTGAATATGGCTCGCTGTTCCGCGAGGTTCTGTGCGGCACCATCGTTCGCAATTTCGACAAGCTGAACGGCCTTGCCTACACGGCCGGCGGGTCCAGCACGAAGGGCGACAAGTTCGTGATCGTCAGCGGCACCTTTACCGACACCAGCGGTTCCCGCCCACCGGTTGCCGTCAACTGGCGCGTCCTGACCCGCGAAGGCAAGCCGCCGCGGGTATTCGACATCGAGATCGAGAACCTCTCGCTTCTCGTCACCCAGAAACAGGAAAACGTCGCTGTGGTCCGCAAGAACAAGGGCCAGTTCATCGCCCTGATCGAGGCCATGCGCGAGCGGCTCGAGGCGCCCGTCCACAATAACTGACACGCTGGCCGGAAGCAGGGCATCAAGGTCGCCAGCATCCGGCTTCGGCGGCTGAACCGGGCTAGCGGCTGATCGGCTTGTACTTGATCCGCGTCGGGCGGTCCGCCTCGGCGCCGAGCCGGCGCTTGCGGTCGGCCTCATAGGCCTCGTAATTGCCCTCGAACCATTCGACATGGCTGTTGCCTTCGAAGGCCAGGATATGTGTCGCGATCCGGTCGAGGAACCAGCGGTCGTGGCTGACGACGACGGCGCAGCCGGCGAAATCGTCAAGTGCCTCTTCCAGCGCGCGAAGCGTGTCGACGTCGAGATCGTTTGTCGGTTCGTCAAGAAGAAGCAGGTTGGCGCCGCTCTTCAGCATCCGCGCCAGATGGACCCGGTTGCGCTCGCCTCCCGACAGCTGGCCGACGCGTTTCTGCTGGTCGCCGCCCTTGAAATTGAACTGCCCGACATAGGCCCGCGACGGCATCGTGCGCTTGCCGAGCTCGACTTCGTCCAGCCCGTCCGAGATCACCTCCCAGACGGTCTTCGAATCGTCGAGATCGTCACGCGACTGGTCGACATAGCCGAGCTTGACCGTATCGCCGACGGTGAAGGTGCCGTTGTCGGGGGACTCGCCGCCTGTGATCATCTGGAACAGCGTCGTCTTGCCGGCGCCGTTCGGGCCGATGACGCCGACGATTCCGCCTGGCGGAAGCCGGAAGGACAAATCGTCGATCAGCAGCCTCTCGCCGAATCCCTTGCTCAGCCCCTCGGCGTTGATGACGATGTCGCCGAGCCGCGGGCCGGCCGGAATATGGATCTTCGCGGTATCGATCTGGCGCTGGCCTTCATCGGCGAGCATCTTCTCATAGGCGTTGATCCGCGCCTTCGACTTGGCCTGGCGGGCCTTCGGCGCGGCACGCACCCAGTCGAGCTCGCGCGACAGCGACTTTACGCGGGCGTCCTCGGCCTTGCCCTCCTGCTCCAGCCGCTTCTGCTTCTGCTCCAGCCAGCCGGAATAATTGCCCTCATAGGGAATGCCGGCACCGCGGTCGAGTTCGAGGATCCAGCCCGCCACCTCGTCGAGGAAATAGCGGTCGTGCGTGATCGTGACGACGGTTCCCGGGAAGTCGTGAAGGAAGCGCTGAAGCCAGGCGACGGATTCGGCGTCGAGATGGTTCGTCGGCTCGTCCAGAAGAAGCATGTCCGGCGCGCTCAGAAGCAGCTTGCACAGCGCGACCCGGCGTTTCTCGCCGCCGGACAGCTTCGTGACGTCGGAATCCCCTGCCGGGACACGGAGCGCGTCCATCGCGATCTCGGCCTTGCGCTCGAGGTCCCAGCCGTCGATGGCGTCGATCTTTTCCTGAAGCTCCGCCTGCTCGGCGATCACCTCGTTCATCTCGTCATCGCTCAGCTCCTCGGCAAAGCGGGCGCTGACGGCGTTGAAGCGGTCCATCAGCTCCTTTGCCTCGCCCATGCCGGCAAGCACGTTTCCGGTGACATCCATGCTGGCGTCAAGCTCCGGCTCCTGCGCCAGATAGCCAACCTTGATGCCGTCGGCGGCCCAGGCCTCGCCGTTGAACTCGGTATCGAGCCCGGCCATGATCTTCAGCAGCGTCGACTTGCCGGCGCCGTTCAGGCCGAGAACGCCGATCTTCGCGCCGGGAAGGAAGGACAGGCTGATGTTTTTCAGCACTTCCTTGCCGCCTGGCCAGGCCTTGGACAGGCGATGCATGACATAGACATACTGATGGCTGGACATGATGGGTCTCCCGGCTGCATCGGCAAACAGGCCGCATGCCGCCTGATGGCGTGAATTGTCAGAACCTGCCAGTTTCTAGCCCGCAGGCCCGTCGATCACAACAGATAATCATGTCCTGTCGGTGACCCCGCCTTGCCGCTAATGGCGTTTCTGCCTTGATTCGGCGGCATCGGCGCTTAAGCTGTCACGGCTGAAATCTTGTGGGGACAATCATGAACGCCGCCGTACCGGCGCTTGGGATCATCATCGATCTGGCGCTCGGAATCCTGATGTGGGCCGCGATGCTGCGCTTCCTGCTGTCGATGGTGATGAAGGAAGACAGCCGCGCCGCGCCGATGCGCATCCTGAACGCGACCGTCATGCCGGCGACACGGCTTGTCATGCTGGCGGCGCCGCGCTGGGTGATCGAGCGCACCGGCCCGCTCTATCTTGCCTTCCTCGTCTTCATCCTTCGCTACTATGTCGTGCCGCTGATTGTCGGCTATGACGTCGCTTCGTTCGCCGCGCTGCCGCTGGAACAGCTGCTGCTGTCGGCACGAAGCGAGATCGGCCTCTGAAGGCCGCCTATTCGGCAACCACGTCGATTGTCCGCAGGCGCTCGCCATCCGGCGACAGCCGCCAGATCTGCGTTCCCTGCGCCGTGTCGACGACAAGGACGAAGCCGTCATCATCGGCGCTTGCCGAGCGCAGCGTGACGCCCGCCGGCAGCGAGATCGACATTTCGGCCGGCGGCTGGCCCATCTTCGCCAGGCGCGAGGCGATGGTGCCGATCACCACCGCCGTCAGCACGATGATGAGAACGCCCATGATGATGGCCGCGGCCTTGATCATGCCGAGGTGGCGGACGATGGCCGAAGGTTCGGAGTCTGGCTCGCCTTGCGTCATGTCGCTGCCTTTCCGGGGCCGGGCCCCACTGGAACTGCCCGCTGGATATGCCCACCGGATGTCCCGCGCCGAGGCCCGGGGCCGCGCGGGGATGTCTTCGCCGGCCAATATAGGCTAATGTGCCCGCCAATGACCAGCAATGCCGCGACCGGTGATGCGATGACCGAAGAACTGACGATAACCGTCCCCGATGACGCGCCGGCCGACCGGCTCGACCGGTTTCTGGCGTCCGGCCTCGTATCGGGCGAGCCGCTGTCGCGCACCCGCATCAAGGCGCTGATCCTCGACGGCGCGGTGACCGAGGACGGGAAGGTGGCAAGCGACCCGGCCGCCACCATCCGCGCCGGTGCAACCTATGCACTGCGCCTTCCGCCGGTTCGCGACGCCCGTCCTGTCGCCCAGGACATCCCGCTGGAGATTCTGTATGAGGATGCCGACCTGATCGTCATCGACAAGCCGTCCGGCATGGTCGTCCATCCCGGCCCGGGCCAGCCAGACGGCACGCTCGTCAACGCGCTGATCGCGCATTGCGGCGACGGGCTGACCGGCATCGGCGGCGAGATGCGGCCGGGGATCGTCCACCGGCTCGACAAGGACACGTCCGGCGTCATGCTGGCGGCGAAAAGCCAGCGCGCGCACACCAGACTGACCGAGATGTTCGCGGCGCACGACCTGGACCGCTGCTACCGGGCGGTGCTGTGGGGCATGCCGGGCGACAATGACGGCCGCATCGAGGCGCCGCTCGGCCGCTCGCAGCGCGACCGCAAGAAACAGGCCGTTGTCGCCAATGGTCGCTTCGCCGCCACCAACTGGACGATGCTTCGCCGTCTTCCCCCTTTTGCCAGCCTTGTCGAATGCCGGCTCGAGACCGGGCGGACGCACCAGATCAGGGTCCACATGGCGCATCTCGGGCATGGGGTTGTCGGCGATCCGGTCTATGGAAGGCCGCTTCGCAGCGGCCAGATGCCCGACGCGCCGGCGCGCGACTGCCTTGCCGAAATGCGGCGCTTCCCGCGGCAGGCGCTACATGCCGCCAGCCTCGGCCTTGCGCATCCGGTGACCGGCGCGCCGCTGGAATTCACCTCCGACATCCCGCCCGACATGACCGGCCTCGTCACCACCATCGAGGACGGCATCCGCAGCCGCGCCACCGCCCGCCCGCCACGGTGACGGGGCCGCGGTGAGGGGCCCGACACAACAGGGCCGAAATCGGTGGCCCAGCCTGACGGAATGACGCAGGCCGGACGCCGAACAGCCTTTGTTGACATGACAATTTTGCAGGGTTTTCAAAGGGAAGCAAAAGTTATCCCCATTGAAAACCGTCGCTAACCCCCCATATGGACGGGATAAAAAGACTTTTGCAGATTTCCGCCTTAATCCCGCCCTGAATGCGTGCTGTAGTTCTCTCAGGCGCAAAAGTCGAACTAACCGAGACGCCACAACGAAGGCCGCTTTCCCGTGCATCCGGCCTCCATGAATAACAGGATGGAGACAAACAGATGGCGACGAAATCGATGCTTCCTGCGATCAGCCCGGACGGCAACCTGTCCCGCTATCTCGAACAGATCCGCACCTTCCCGATGCTCGAGCCGGAGCAGGAATACATGCTCGCCAAGGCATGGAAGGAAAAGGGCGACGTCGACGCGGCGCACCAGCTCGTGACGAGCCACCTCCGGCTTGTGGCGAAGATCGCCATGGGCTATCGCGGCTACGGCCTTCCCGTCGCCGACCTGATCTCCGAGGGCAATCTCGGGATGATGCACGCGGTCAAGAAATTCGAGCCCGAGAAGGGCTTCCGCCTCGCCACCTACGCCATGTGGTGGATCAAGGCGGCGATCCAGGAATACATCCTCCGGTCATGGTCGCTCGTGAAGATCGGCACCACGGCCGGCCAGAAGAAGCTGTTCTTCAACCTGCGCCGCATCAAGGGGCAGATCCAGGCCATCGACGACGGCGACCTGAAGCCCGAGCAGGTGACCGAGATCGCGACCCGCCTCGACGTGACCGAGGCCGAGGTGATCTCGATGAACCAGCGCATGGCCGGAAACGACCGCTCGCTGAACGTGCCGCTGTCGCGCGACGGCGAGGGCAACGGCGAATGGCAGGACTGGCTCGAGGATGACGGAATCGACCAGGAGACGAGCTTTGCCGAGGCCGAGGAATTCTCCGCCCGCCAGCGGCTGATGATGGACGCCATCGGCGACCTGAACGAGCGCGAGCAGCGGATCCTGCAGGCGCGCCGCCTTGCCGAGCCGCCGCTGACGCTGGAAGACCTTGCCTCGGAGTTCGGCGTCAGCCGCGAGCGCATCCGCCAGATCGAGGTGCGGGCCTTCGAAAAGCT
>JAYYLR010000129.1:0-8778 GCA_036143955.1 Pseudomonadota bacterium
GGGTCAGCGTCTATTCCTTCAACTGCCGCCGCATAGACCGGTTCGTCCATGACCGGGTGATCTTCGTCGGGGACTCGGCGCATGTCGTCTCGCCATTCGGCGCGCGTGGCGGCAATGGCGGCATGCACGATGTCGACAACCTGTGCTGGAAACTGGCATTGGTGGTCGGCGGCGGGGCCACGGACGACCTTCTGGAAAGCTACAATCAGGAGCGGATCCACGGTGCCGACGAGAACATCAGCAATTCCAGCTGGACGTCGCGGTTCATGTCGCCGGAACCAGGCGTCGAAATGGCCTTCCGTAATGCGGCGCTGAGCCTTGCCGTGGATACGCCTTTCGCACGACGAGTGGTCAATGCCGGCCGCCTTTCTGTGCCCTGCAGACTGACGGGAAGCCCGTTGAACGGTGCCGACGACCCGGCTTTCGACGTGCCGCAACAGGTCGGCATGGTGGCGCTGGACGCGCCGCTTAGTGACGGCGACGGAAAGATGACATGGCTGATGTCGCAGCTTGGCGGGCGGTTCGTCTGCCTAGTCACCGGTAGCGCCGAGGCTCCTGATGCGCTGCCGGACGGGGTTGATCTTGTTCGTGTCGGACGCAGCGGTTTCGGCGATGCCGACGGCAAGGTTCAGGCCCGTTATGGTGATGGGGTCTATCTTGTTCGCCCGGACCAGCATGTAACGGCACGCTGGATCGCGCCGACCCGTGATGATATCGCCGCAGCGCTTCGGTGCTGTACGGCGATGGCGGCGGCCTGAGGGGACACGCAATGGCGCTCAATATCGAATTCAATCTCGGTCCGGAAAGCGACGCGCTGTTCAACGACCTGATGAAGGCCCATGAGGGGCTCGACCGTGAACAGTCGGAACAGCTGAATGCGGGCCTCATCCTGATCCTGATGAACCATATCGGTGAGCCGGAGGTGATCCGCGCCGCGATCAGCCGCGCCCGTGCCGCACTGGACCGCTGACAGCCCGGAGGAGAATCCATGGCGGACGTGACCATCTATGATTACTGGCGGTCTTCGGCAAGCTATCGCGTGCGGATAGCGCTCAACCTCAAGGGCATCGATTTCGACAGCGTGCCGGTCAATCTTCTGGATGGCAGCCATCGCACCGAGGAGCACCGCAAGCGCAACCCGCAGGGATTCGTTCCGGCACTGGAAATCGACGGCATGATGATGACGCAGTCGCTCGCCATTATCGAATATCTCGATTCACGCGTGCCTCAGCCGCCTCTTCTTCCTGCCGAACCGGCCGAGGCGGCGCGCCTTCGCGCCATGGCCTATGTCATCGCCATGGACACCCATCCGATCTGCAATCCCAGTGTCGTGGCCCATCACGCAGCCGCCTTTGACGGCGATGCGGAGGACAAGGCAGGCTGGATGCGGTATTTCATCGACAAGGGACTAAGGGCCGTCGAGGCGCTTGCCGGCCACCCGGCGACAGGCACGTTTCTGCACGATGAGGCGCCTGGCCTGGCGGATATCGTCCTTGTGCCGCAGCTCTATAACGCAAGGCGCTGGGGCGTCGCTCTTGACGACATGCCGCGCCTTGTCGCCGTCGAGGAGGCCTGCCTTAGCCTGCCCGCCTTTGCGGCGGCAGCCCCGGAAGCTGTCAGGCCGGCAGACGGCTGAGACAGCTTCAGGAGATGTTCCGCGTCATTCTCTTCACGCCGCAGATACCGCCGAACACCGGCAACATCATCCGGCTGTGCGCGAATACGGGCGCCGATCTGCATCTTGTCGAACCGCTTGGTTTCACGCTCGACGCCAAGTCCTGCCGGCGGGCCGGTCTCGACTATCACGATCTGGCGAATGTCGCGAAACATGAGAACCTCGAGGACTGCCTCTCGGCGCTCGGAAAACCACGCCTGTTTGCGGTGACCAAATTCGCAACCCAGCGGTATGACAGTCCGCGTTTTGCCGCCGGCGACGCTTTCCTCTTCGGGGCCGAGACGACCGGTCTTCCCGCCGCCATTCATGACGACCTGGCGGATTCGCAGAAGATCGGCCTTCCCATGAGCGGCGGCAATCGCAGCCTGAATCTCAGCAATGCCGTCTCAATAATCATCTATGAGGCATGGCGCCAATGCGGTTTCCAGGGCATGGCGTCACCTGCGCAAGGAAAGGGAGTTTCATAAGCATGGCCCCTTCGGACATTTCCATCGACGGCCCCTCGCAACTCCGACGCCACGGGGCCGCACAACCGGAGGACGGCGAGATCACGCAGCTTGCCGGCGATCTCGTCTGGTACCGGTTCCGGATGCCGTTCAGGCTCAACCACATCAACCTTTTCGCGCTGGAAACGGAAGATGGGTGGCTGCTGATCGACGCCGGGATCAATACCGAGGATACGCGGTCGCAATGGGACGCCATCCTGCCGCAACTGACAGCACGGCGCCCCATAGCCGGCATCATCGTCACCCATCATCACGGCGATCATATCGGCCATGCCGGACCGCTGGCCGACCGGACCGGCGCCCCGATCCTGATGAGCCGCGCCGAAAACGACATGGCCCGCCAGGCACTGTCGATGAGCGACACCGCCTATGGCGAGATGACCGCGGCCGCCTATCTCAATTACGGTCTTCCTGAAGAAGTCGTGACGCGAAACCGCGACATAGGAAACTACTATCGCAAGCTTGTCGCGCCGCTTCCCGACGTGCAGATCGTCGATGCCGGCCACACCATCCGGACAATCGCCGGCGAATGGACGGTTCGCCTTGATGCCGGGCATTCGCCGGGACATCTCGGGCTTGTCGATGCAGAGCGGCGGATCTATCTGGCGGTCGATTTCCTGCTTGGCCGAATATCCCCGAACATCTCGGTCAGCCTTCGCGAAACGAACGGCGACGTGCTTGCCCATTATTATGACTATCTTCGTGGTCTTGACTGGCTGACGCCCGACTGGCTGATCGTCTGCGGTCATGACTGGCATTATTTCGATGGCGCGCGCCGCGCACGCCAGCTGATCGCGCATCACGACCGCCGGCTTGAGCAGCTCCGCCAGGTCGGCGGGCCACAAACGACCGCGGACGCCATCGCAACGCTGTTTCCGATGGAACTGACCGACCATGAGATCTATTTCGCCAGCTGCGAGGCACGGGCACATCTGAATTATCTGGTGACGCGCGGAGACATGCGGCGCGAGACCGGGGACGGCATGGCCATTTTCAGCCCGGCGGGCACCTGACGCTGCGGCGCTTGCCACAATTGACAGCCCGATGGCAGTCCGGCACAACCGACTGACTCCATCAGATCGAGGTGGCGAGATGAGCGACGACTACAAATTCGATACGCTGAGCCTTCATGCCGGCCATGTTCCCGACGCGCAGCACGGTTCGCGCGCGGTGCCGATACACCAGACGACATCCTATGTCTTTCGCGACACCGAGCATGCCGCCGCGCTCTACAACATGGAACTTGGCGGGCATCTCTACACGCGCATTTCGAACCCGACGGTGGCCGTTCTGGAACAGCGGGTGGCGGCACTCGACGGCGGCGTCGCGGCCACCGCCACGGCGTCCGGCATGGCGGCGCTGACGACGGCGGTGATGACCATCTGCTCGTCAGGCGACCACATCGTCGCCTCGTCGCGCATGTATGGCGCCAACATCAATCTTCTGGAAAACACGCTGCCACGTTTCGGCATCACCACCACCTTCGTCGCGCCTGACGATGTCGAGGCTATAGCTGCCGCTGTCCGGCCCAACACGAAGATCATCTTCGGCGAGGTGATCGGCAATCCCGGACTCGATGTCATGGACGTTGCCGCCGTTGCCGCCGTCGGACGGGACAAGCATGTACCGTTGATGCTCGACTGCACATTCAACACACCCTGGCTTCTGAAACCGATCGAGCTTGGTGCCAATATCATCATCCACTCGCTGACCAAGTGGATGGGCGGACACGGCGTCGCGATCGGCGGCGCGGTCGTTGACGGCGGCAATTTCGATTGGGGGAAAGACGACAGGTTCCCGACGATCGCCGGTCCACACTATGCAATGAACGACATCAATTTCTTCGAGGAATTCGGCCCCGCCGCCTTCACAGCGAAATTCCGCGCCGAGGGGATGTATAATTTCGGGCCGTCCATGTCGCCCACGAACGCCTTCCACATTCTGCAGGGGCTTGAAACGCTGCCGCTTCGCATGCAGAGGCACATGGACAACACCGCCGCAATGCTGGACTTCCTGACCGGCCATGATGCCGTAGCCTGGGTCAAGCATCCGACGCTGCCGGATCATCCAAGCCACGAGCTCGTAAAACGGATGCTGCCTCGCGGCGCAGGATCGATCATCGTCTTCGGGCTAAAGGGCGGCCGGGCCGCCGGCAAGGCCTTCATCGAGGCTGTCGAACTGTCGTCCCATCTGGCGAATGTCGGCGACGCGAAGACGCTGGTGATCCACCCGGCCAGCACGACGCACTCGCACATCTCCGCAGACGCGATGGTCGAGGGCGGCCTGTCGGATGACATGATCCGCCTGTCGGTCGGGCTTGAGGATATCAGTGACATCACAGCCGATTTCGAACTCGGCTTCAGGGCCGCGTCGCGCGTCGCGGCGAAAGCCGCCGAATAACATCGAAGCGGGGTAGGATCAATGAAGCACGAACTGAACGGCGTCCGCCTTCACATCGCGACGGGCGGGCTGGATTTCGACAACACCAAGCCGGTGCTTCTGTTTCTTCACGGGAGCGGCCAGAGCCATCTTACCTGGGTGTTACAGAGCCGCTATTTCGCGCATCGCGGCTATGCCGTGCTGGCCCCCGACCTTCCGGGGCACGGCCTGTCCGAAGGTGCCCCGCTGACGAGCATCGCCGAGATGGCCGACTGGGTGGATGAACTGCTTGCCAGCCTCGGCGTGGAATCGGCGACAATCGTCGCCCATTCCCAGGGCGTGCTTGTCGCGCTGGAGGCGGCAAAGAGGCACCCGCAACGCGTCAATGCGCTGGCATTGATCGCCGGCGCCATGGCCATTCCGGTGAATGACATGCTGATCGACATGGCGAAGACGAAGCCGGAGAAGGCTTTCAAGGCGATGACAAGCTGGGGACATGGGCCCGGGGCACACAAGTTCGACAACACGCAGCCCGGCCATGCATTCCTCGGTTACGGCCGCCGTGTGATGGCACAGAATGATGCCGCGGCGCTCCATGCCGATCTTGTCGCCTGCAACAGCTATGACGGCGGCGAGGATGCCGCCGCTGCGGTGACCCAGCCGAGCCTTTGCCTGATCGCAGGCCGTGACCGCATGACACCGGCGAAATTCGGCCACCGCATGGCGACAGCCATTTCAGGGGCGCAGTCACGGCAGTTTGATCGTGCCGGACATTTCCTTCCGGCCGAGTTTCCACTTGAGGTAAATGACGCGCTCGCCGATTTCCTTGCGCGCTGACAACGGTCGCCAAGCGGCCCGGGGTACCGACATGACATCCACAGACCAGATCTTCAGCAGCATCGCGGTGATCGGTGCCGGCACCATGGGAAGCGGGATTGCGGCTCAGATCGCCAATGCCGGGCATGATGTGCTTCTCCTCGACCTGCCGGCGCGGGCCGATGGCGAGAAATCCCCGGCCGAACAGGCCATAGACAGACTGCTTGCCTCCGATCCGCCACAGCTGATGCACAAGCGGAATGCGGGCCGCATCATCGCCGGCAGCATTAACGACGATTTCGCCAGGCTCGCCTCCTGCGACTGGATCATCGAGGCTGTCGTGGAGAGGCTCGACATCAAGAAGGATCTCTACGCCAGACTGGACGCAACCATCGGTCCGGACTGCATTGTCAGCTCGAACACCTCGACAATCCCGATCCGCCTTCTGGTCGAGGACATGCCGAGCGCATTTCGAGAGCGCTTTGCGGTTACCCACTATTTCAATCCTGTCCGCTACATGCGCCTTCTGGAGCTTGTTCGCGGCACCGAGACACGCGATGACGTGATCGACCGGCTCGCCGACTTCAATGACCGCATTCTCGGCAAGGGGGTCGTTCGCTGTGCGGACACCCCGGGATTCCTCGGCAACAGGGTCGGCGTCTTCGCGCTTCAGGTCGGGATCGACGAAGCCATGCGGTGCGGCCTTGGCGTCGAGCAGGCGGACGCGCTGATGGGACGGCCCATGGGCATTCCGAAAACAGGGGTGTTCGGCCTCTATGACCTGATCGGGATCGACCTGATGGTCGACGTGGTCGCTTCGCTTCGCAGCATCCTGCCGGATGGCGACGCCTTTCACGCCGTCGGCGGGCGCAATGACATGATCATGGCGATGATTGCCGACGGTTACACCGGCGATAAAGGCCGTGGCGGTTTCTACCTGACCGGCGAAGACGGTGCCGAAATGGCACGGCCGCTGACCGGGGCCGGCGAGGCGCTGGCGTCACCACGTGCCGTCGACAAGACACTCCCCGATGCCGCTGTCCGGGCGGCCGAAGCCACCGCAACCCGCGGTGAGCCGCTGCATGAAATTCTGGACGGCAATGATGCCTGCGCGCGATTCTGCCGCCGTGTCCTTGGCCGCGTCCTTGCCTACGCTGCAGGCCTTGTTCCCGAGGTGACGAAATCACCACAGGACATCGACGATGCGATGAAACTCGGTTTCAACTGGCAGCGTGGCCCGTTTGAAATGATCGACGCCATCGGCCCCGACAGGATGGCAGCCATTCTGTCCGAGGCGGATGTGGAGGTGCCACCGGCGCTGGCGGACGGCAGCAGCTTCTACCGGGTTGACGGCAAGGCCCTGACAGTCAGGCAGGCGGATGGCGAATACCAGCCTGTCAGCCTTCCCGCCGGGGTCATGCGCTTTCACATGACGCGCCAGACACTGACACCGATCATGTCGAACAATGCCGCCAGCCTTTTCGCGCTTGACGGCGACCTGCGGCTTGTCGAATTCCATTCCAAGGCAAACGCCCTGACCGAGGAATCGATGCAGATCGTCGCCGCGGCGGCGGAAGATCACGGCAAGGGAATCATTGTCCACAACGATGCCCAGCATTTTTCGGCAGGTGTCGATCTGAACGCCTTCCGCGCCTACATCGAAACGGAAGACTGGGGCGGCATAGACGGTTTCCTCGACCGGTTCCAGCAGGCGGTATGCCGGCTGAAATACACCCCTGTTCCGGTTGTCGGCGCGCCGTCCGGACTGGCCGCCGGCGGCGGGTACGAGGTTCTGGCGCATTGCGACAGGCTTGTGGTCCATACAAATTCGGTGATGGGGCTTGTCGAGTCCGGCGTTGGTGTCGTGCCCGGCGGCGGCGGCATCAAGGACACCTATTTCCGCTGGTTCGATGCGAAGCAGAACTGGGACGAAGCGGCCTGGCAGACCTGGATGAACATCGGCTATGGCGCCACCGGATCATCACCGCAACTTTCGGCGCGGATGATGTATTTCCTGGAGTCGCGCGACGAGACGGTCATGAACCGCGACAGGCTGCTTCCCCGCGCCATCGAGATGGTCACCGAGATGCAGTCGGACTACAAGGCGCCACAGCGGCCGGTCGCCAGCCTCGCCGACGGGGCCCTTGCCGAAAAGATGGACAAGTTCATGCAGGATGGCGTCGACCGCGGTGATTTCATGCCGCACGACAGGACGGTGGCGATGACGATTGCCGGTGTGATGCTGCGTGGCACCGGGGATGGTGATATGGCGGATGAGCAGGAGCTTTACGCTCGTGAAAGAGCCGCCTTCATCCGCCTGGCGAAAACACCGCAGACCCATGAGCGCATTGCAACCATGCTTGATGACGGAGCGGCGGTCAGGAACTAGACGCCCCTAAAGCCACCCCGCGTCCATCGCTGCTAGCGCATCCGGTCCTGCCGAAATCTTGGCGGCCATCTTTGCGACCTCTGGAAGTCCATAGGCCATATAGGCGTTGGCAGTGGCCTGCTTGGCATCCATGAAGGCGGGATCGCCCTCGCCTTTTTCTTTTGCGATCGCCGCGGCGGCGGCGGCACGCGCAAGCTGCCACCCGCCACCAAGATAGCCTAGCATCATCAGAAAATCGGTTCCCGACGCGGCAGCGTCGCGCGGCGCGTTTGCGCGCGCCAGAACCGTGTCGAGCGCACCTTCCGCCACATCACAGGCGCCGGTGACATTTGCAGCGATCCCGGCGGTGCCATTACCACTGCCCGAGATGTCCTTCATGTCGGAACGGATTTCGCCGATGAGGTCGCGGACCGCGGCACCATTGTCCCGCAGGGTCTTGCGGAAGATCAGGTCATTTGCCTGGATCGCCGTCGTGCCTTCATAGATCGGCAGGATGCGGGCATCGCGAAAATGCTGTGCTGCACCTGTTTCCTCGATAAAGCCCATGCCACCATGAACCTGCACGGCATCGGAGGTGAGCTGCAGCGATCGCTCCGTCATCCATCCCTTGATCACCGGGATCAGAAGATTCGCCCGCGTCTGCCACTGCTCCGCTTCATCCCCGGACAGATGGTGGGCGCGATCGAGGCTGAGCCCGCCAACAAGAAGCAGGGCCCGCATCGCCTCGATCTCGGCCCGCATGCCGGTCAGCAGGCGAAGCACATCGGGATGGTGGAGGATTGTCTGCCCCTTCTCGCCCTCCAGCGGCGTTCCCTGAACGCGGTCCCGGGCGTAGGACACGGCCTGCTGGTAGGCGCGCTCGGCGATGGCGAGCCCCTGAAGGCCAACATCATACCTGGCGCTGTTCATCATCAGGAACATGCAGTCGAGGCCGCGGTTCTCCTCGCCAAGAAGATAACCGACGGCGCCTTCGTCCTGCCCGTACTGGAGCACCGCCGTCGGCGACGCCTTGA
>JAYYLR010000130.1:0-6125 GCA_036143955.1 Pseudomonadota bacterium
TGACCTCTTCCTCGCTTTCAACATCAGTTGAATTGAGTTCAGGCCAAAGGTCATCAAGAGTACTTTCAATAATTGGTGCAACCACGGCCCATAATGCGGGTCATAAAGGTGTGCGACGTGACAATGGGCGCCGGCAATGGCGGCATCGAGGCGCGGCTCGGAAGGCTTAGCGAGAGTGGCCGCTTTCTTGGCAGCAAGCCGGAAGGCGGATACGCGCTGGCAAAGCCGACCGAGTCCACCTACCTGCGGCTTTCGGCTTCGCGCCGGCTGACGGATCGGCTGTCCGTCGGTGCTGATTTCGCACGGCTGCGCTCCTGGGTTGATTTCCGGCATGACGCCTTTGTCCGCGACACGGTCCTGCGGGCCCACTCCTCAAGCATCCATCTTACTCTTCGCGATGCGGCGGTGCCGGGCGACAGGCTGGTGCTTCAGCATGGCAGGCCGCTGGCGGTCACAGGCGGCGTGATGCGCCAGACATCGATTACAGGCTATGATCCGTCCGGCGCCTACCGTGCGACGACCCGCGACCTCGATCTGGCGGTCCGGGACCGGCATCGCCTGACCCAGCTTGTCTATCAGCGGCCGCTTGTCGGGCGCCTTTCCGGCTTCGCGGCGGCCGCGCATCACCGGAACTGGAGCCACCGGCGCAGCCTTTCCAACGATCTTGTCATGCTGGGGCTCAGCCTGCATCACTGAGGCCGCGCCGAAATGACGGCTTTGCCGCCGCGGTGAATGACGGTATCAGGAACCCGTTGCCGCTGAGGATGCCTCTAATGCCCTTTGAAACGAAACGCGCTGCGCCCGGGAGTCCCGATACGCCGTTCATGACCGTCATCGCCCGCGGTCTTGCGCGGCGGTGCCCGAACTGCGGCGAGGGGCCGGTTCTCAAAGGCTATCTCGAACGCGTGCCTTCCTGTGCGTCCTGCAATACCGATTTCTCACAGATAAGCGCCGATGACGGGCCGGCCTGGGCGACCCTGATTGTCGTCGGTCATGTTCTGGCGCCGTTTCTTGTCATACTCGGCCGGGACGAGCGCGTGCCGGTATGGGCCGCCATCGCGATACTGGCCGGCCTGATGCTTGCCGGTGTGTGGTGGACCCTGCCGCGTGCCAAGGGGCTGTTCATCGCCCTGATCTGGCGCACCGGCGCCACCGGCGAGGAACGCTTCACCCACCCGCTGCGCCAGGACGAGACGACGCATAATCGTCCCGACAAATGAAAATCACCTGTATTTTTGGCCTCGGAATGAAAAAATAATTGATTTTTTCATTCCGACCGCGCAACGATTTCGGTGTGGGGGTGTTTCATGCTGATGAAGCTGGACAACAGGACCGACGGCACCGCGCCGTTGCGCTCGACCGGGTCGATCGGGGCGGATATCCGTGCGCTTCGCCGATCGCGCAGCTGGACGCTGAATGATCTTGCCGACCGGCTTGACCGGTCTGTGGGATGGCTTTCGCAGGTCGAGCGTGGCCAGTCGGAGCCCGCGCTTGCGGACATACGTGCGGTGGCCGGTCTTTTCGGGCTTCCGGTCAGTTTCTTCTTCAGCCAGAGCCCCGATACACCGGAGTCAGCCTATGTGGTGCGCGCGGACAGCCGCCGCAGCATGACCGACGAGGACAAGGGGCTCGTCGAGAGCCTTCTGTCGCCGGATCTTGGCGGGGCTTTCGAGATCGTACATTCGGTCTTTGCCGCCGGGGCGCGCTGCCCCGAGCCTTTCGTGCGGCCGACCGAAGAAGCCGGATATGTCATTGAAGGATCGCTCACGCTGATCATCGATGGCGAGGAAATCAGGCTCGAGAAGGGGGACAGTTTCCGTTTTGCCGGCGAAACGGTGTCCTGGATCAATGAGGGTGACGTGCCGGCGGTTCTGATCTGGGTGATCGCGCCGCCGGTCTATTAAGAATGAATTATGACGGAAATCCCGGCGGCAAGGCAGGCCGGGCAGCAGAAAGCGAGACGGACAATGGATGACGTAAGCGTAAACGAACAGGCCGGCAAGGCGACCGGCAAACTGCCGGCAACGGCGCGGGTTGTCGTCATTGGCGGCGGCGCTGTCGGTGCCTCGGTTCTCTACCATCTTACCGAGTGCGGCTGGTCGGATGTCGTGCTTCTGGAAAAGAACGAATTGACCTCCGGATCGACATGGCATGCCGCCGGCAACTGCCCGAACTATGTCGGCTCCTGGACCATGATGAAGATGCAGAGCTATTCGACCAGCCTGTATCGCAAGCTCGGTGATCTGGTTGACTATCCGATGAATTACCACGTCACCGGTGCCATCCGGCTTGCGCATTCGCGCCAGCGCATGGAGGAGTTCCGCCATGTCGAGCGCATGGGACGTCAGATGGGCGTGGAATTTCAGGAAATGTCGCCTGCCGAGATGCAGGAGATCTATCCTTTCCTCGAGACACATGACCTCTACGGCGGTCAATGGGACGCCCTTGACGGTGACATCGACCCGGCGCAGCTGACCCAGGCCTTTGCCAAGGGCGCGCGTGACAACGGCGCCACCGTGATCAGGTTCTGCCCGGTCACCGGCGCCCGTCGCGAGAAGGGGGAATGGGTCCTGTCGACGCCGCAGGGCGACATCCGCTGCGAATATGTTGTCAATGCCACCGGCTATCGTGCCAACGAGGTTGGCCGCATGTTCGGCCGCGACGTGCCCTGCATTTCGCTGGCGCACCAGTATCTGGTCACCGAGTCGATCCCCGAACTGGCGGCGCGCGACAGCAAGCTGCCGCTGCTTCGCGACCCGGACAGCTCCTACTATCTTCGCCAGGAAAAGGACGGTCTGCTTCTGGGGCCCTATGAGAAGGGCTGCCGCGCGCACTGGACCGATGCGTCTGATCCGATGCCAGAGGATTTCTCCTTCCAGCTCTACTCTGACGATCTGGAAAGGCTGGAATGGTATATCGAGGATGCCTGCGCCCGCGTGCCGCTTCTCGGGACGGCCGGGATCACGCGCGTCGTCAACGGGCCGATTCCCTACGCGCCGGACGGGCTGCCGCTGATCGGGCAGATGCCCGGCGTGCCGAACGCCTTTGAAGCCTGCGTCTTTACCTTCGGCATCGTTCAAGCCGGCGGCGCCGGCAAGCTTCTGTCCGAGATCATTGTCGAAGGTGAAGCCGAAAGCGACAGCTGGGCCGTGGACCCGCGCCGGTTCACCGACCATGTCACCCACGATTATGCCAAGGCCAAGGCCATCGAAACCTACAGCCACGAATATGCGATGCACTTCCCGCAGATCCAGTGGCCTGCCGGGCGGAAAGCCAAGACCTCTCCGCTCTATGACACGCTGGCGCAAGCGGGAGCCGCTTTCGGGTCCTATGGTGGCTGGGAGCGTGCCGACTGGTTTCCCCGTGCCGGTGAAGAGGACCACCCGGCCGACAGTTATGACCGTCAGCGCTGGTTTGATGCCGTCGGCGCCGAATGCCGACATGTTGCCGAACATGTCGGGGTTCTGGAGCTGACCGGTTTCTCGCGCTTTCTCGTCAAGGGCCCCGGCGCCGCCGACTGGCTTCGTGGGCTTGTGACTGGCGGGTTGCCGAAGGTCGGCCGTATTGGACTTGTCTATTTCGCATCCGAGAAGGGCAAGATCCTGACCGAAATGACGGCCACTAGGCTTGATGAGGACGAATTCCTCATGATGACCGGCGCCGGTGCCTACTGGCATGATCGCGACCTGCTGAAATTCCGCCTGCCCACCGACAGCTCGATCAGCATCAGCGACGTCACCTCGCAGATGGCAACGCTTCTTGTGACCGGTCCGAAGGCACCGGCACTGATGGCCGACCTGACGGGCGAGGCCATGGGGCATGAGGCGTTCCCGTGGCTGACCTACCGGCGGATGACCATTGCCGGGATCGATGTCACCGCCATCCGCGTGTCCTTCGCCGGCGAGGCGGGCTGGGAACTCCATTGCCAAATGGACGATATCAAGCCGCTCTATGACGCTGTGTGGGGGGCTGGTACTTCGCACCAGGTTGGCAATTTTGGCATGCTGGCTCTTGATTCGATGCGTCTTGAAAAGGGCTACCGGTCCTGGAAGGCCGACCTGACATCCGACTATTCGATGTTCGAAAGCGGTCTTGGCCGCTGGGTCAATCTCGGCAAGGAGAGCTTCGCCGGCAAGGCCGCACTTCAGGCAGAGCATCAGGCTGGTGTGAAGCAGACTTTCGTCACGCTGACGGTTCAGGACCCAACTGATGGAGAGCCATTCGGCGAGGCCGTCTATCTCAGCACCGTTCTCATCGACGGCAATGCTGCCGGGCTGGTCGTGTCTGCAGGATATGGGCACCGCACCGGACATTCGATTGCCATGGCGGTTGTTGACAGTGGCATGCTCGAGAGCGGCGGCGTGCTGAGCGTCGATATTCTCGGACGCGAGAGGGCGGCGCAGCGAATCGAGGGCGACGTGCTGTATGACCCGACCAATGAACGGATGAAGGTGTAAGGCCATGGATGTTCCGGCAAAGGCACGTGCTGTCATCATCGGTGGCGGGGTGGTCGGCTGCTCGATCGCCTATCATCTCGGAAAGCTTGGCTGGCAAGATGTTGTCCTTCTCGAGCGCAAGCAGCTGACATGCGGCACGACCTGGCATGCCGCCGGTCTGATCGCACAGCTACGGGCGACCCAGAACATGACACGGCTGGCAAAATATTCGCAGGAACTCTATTTCGGTCTCGAGGATGAAACGGGAGTTGCCACCGGCTTCAAGCGGAATGGGTCGATGACTGTGGCGCTGACCGACGAGCGGATGGAAGAGCTCCGGCGGTCTGCGGCCATGGCGCGCGCCTTCGGGGTCGAAATTGACGAGATATCTTCCTCCGATATCGACAGCCGTTATCCTGGGCTGAAGATCGATGATGTGGTCGGCGGTGTCTTTCTGCCGAAGGACGGACAGGCCGATCCGGTGAATATCACCCAGGCGCTTGCCAAGGGCGCGCGCAATTTTGGCGTGAAGATCATTCAGGGCGTCAAGGTCACCGACATCCATAAATCCGATGGCCGGGTGACTGGCGTGATGACGGATCAGGGCCCGATCGAGGCCGACTACGTTGTCAATGCGGGCGGAATGTGGGCCCGTGAGATCGGCGCCAAGGCCGGCGTCACCGTGCCGCTTCATGCCTGCGAGCACTTTTACATCGTGACCGAAGGCATCGACGGGCTGACCTCGAATCTGCCGGTGCTGCGGGTGCCGGACGAGTGCGCCTACTACAAGGAAGACGCAGGAAAGATCCTGCTTGGCGCTTTTGAGCCGAATTCCAAGCCATGGGGCATGGACGGCATTCCCGAGGATTTCGAGTTCGACTCGCTTCCCGAGGATTTTGACCATTTCGAGCCGATCCTGGAGCGCGCCGTCGAACGGCTCCCGGTACTGGCCACCGCCGGCATCCAGACCTTCTTCAACGGGCCGGAAAGCTTCACGCCCGACGACCGCTACATCCTCGGCGAAGCGCCCGAACTGAAGAATTTCTTCGTTGCGGCCGGTTTCAATTCGGTTGGCATCCAGTCGGCCGGTGGCGCCGGCATGGTGCTTGCCGAATGGATGGATGCCGGCAATGCGCCAATTGATCTGTGGGATGTCGACATCCGTCGCATGCAGCCGTTCCAGGCCAACAGAAGCTATCTTCGCACCCGTGTGTCGGAAACGCTCGGACTTCTCTATGCGGACCACTTCCCCTACCGCCAGGTCGAGACGGCACGCGGCGTGCGGCAGTCTCCGATCCATGACAGGCTGAAGGCCGGCGGTGCCTGCTTTGGCGAGGTCAGCGGATGGGAACGCGCCAACTGGTTCCTGCCGCAGGCAGAACGCGATGCCGGCAAGCAAGCGGCCTATGAATATAGCTGGAAGCGTCAGAACTGGTTTGATTACAGCGCCGACGAGCACATCGCCGTTCGCAACGGTGCCGGCATGTTCGACCTGTCGAGTTTCGGCAAGATCCGGGTTGTCGGGCGTGATGCCGAAGCTGTCCTGCAGAGGATTTGCGGCAACGATGTCGCGGTGGCGAACGGGCGGATTGTCTACACGCAGTTCCTGAATGAGGGTGGTGGCATCGAGGCCGATGTGACCGTCACAAGGCTTTCGTCCGATGAATATCTCGTCGTCACCCCGGCGGC
>JAYYLR010000131.1:0-4604 GCA_036143955.1 Pseudomonadota bacterium
TTGCAGAAGCGATCTCACTCTGTCGCGCCAGATTGGCTGAAAACAAGGCCTTGATCGGCTTCGCCGGCGCCCCCTGGACGGTCATTACCTATATGCTGGAAGGCGGTTCATCCCGCGATTTCGCAACCGCGCGCGGGTGGATGTGGCAGAATGGCAGCCAGTTTGACGCACTGCTTGAGCTTGTAACCGAGGCAACTGTCGAGTTTCTGGCAATGCAGGCCGCTGCCGGAGCCGATGTCCTGATGCTGTTCGACAGCTGGGCAAGTGCCGTTCCGGCCGAGTTCAGACGCAAGGTCGTGATCGACCCGGTGAACAGGATCATCGACTCGCTCCGAAGGCGCAGAGTCACGGCGCCTGTCATCGGATTCCCGAAGGGCATCGGCGAAGGGCTTGTCGCCTACTGCGAGGAAACCGATATCGCCGGTGTCGGGCTCGATCACGGCGTCAATCCCGTGTGGGCGGCGACAAACCTGCCCAGACATATCACGGTGCAGGGAAATCTAGATCCTCTGAGCCTGATCGACGGTGGACAGAAGATGATGAAAGCCATCGACAATATTATGGAAGCCTTTGCGCACAGGGCGCATATTTTCAATCTTGGGCACGGCATCACGCCGCAGACGCCGCAGCAGCATGTCCATGACCTGCTGTCCCGTGTCAGGAGGACTGCCAAATGAGCTACGAGGTCGTAAAAGCGCTTCATATCATCTCGGTGATCGCCTGGATGGCGGGTCTTCTTTATCTGCCGCGGCTGTTTGTCTATCACGCCGACACCAGCATCGGGTCGGTTCAGGCGGAAACCTTCAAGGTGATGGAACGGCGCCTTCTCAAGGCCATCATGAACCCGGCGATGATCGCCAGTTTCCTGTTCGGCGGCTGGATGCTGGCACTGGCACCTGTTCTGTTTCTGGAAAGCTGGATGCAGGTGAAGATAGCCGCTGTCATCGGCATGGTGGCCTGCCACGGTATTTTTTCCGGCATGCGGCGCCGTCTCGAGAATGACGAGGCGCCACGCCTTGCTCGGAGCTACCGGATCTGGAACGAGGTGCCGACATTTCTGATGGTTGTCATCGTCGTGATGGCGGTGGTCAAGCCCGAGCTTTGGTAGGCGCGGTTGATATAGCAATTGACGGACACCTGCGGCGTCTGTCATAAAGCTTGGGCTCTCACTGGCACTCCCTTGCATTTCCGGGCCCGACCCGTCCCCCCCGCCCCAACCAGCGTGTCGAGATCATGCATCTTCAGGAACTGAAACAGAAATCGCCCGCCGATCTCCTGGCCTATGCCGAGGAGCTTGAAGTCGAGAACGCAAGCACCCTGCGCAAGCAGGACATGATGTTTGCCATCCTCAAGCAGCTCGCGCAGAACGACGTCGCCATCTATGGCAGCGGCGTTCTCGAGGTGCTGTCCGACGGTTTCGGATTTCTCCGCGCGCCGGAATCGAACTATCTGCCTGGGCCGGATGACATCTATGTGTCGCCGAGCCAGGTGCGGCGTTTCGGGCTTCGCACCGGGGACACGGTCGAGGGCGAGATCCGCGCGCCGAAGGATGGCGAGCGCTATTTCGCGCTTCTGAAGGTGGAGACGATCAATTTCGAAGAGCCGAACGCGGTTCGCCACCGGATCAATTTCGACAATCTGACCCCTCTCTATCCGGAAAACAAGCTGACGCTTGAGCTCCCCTTTGATCCGGACAAGAAAGACAACACGCCGCGCGTGATCGATCTTGTCTCGCCGATGGGCAAGGGGCAGCGCGGGCTGATCGTCGCGCCGCCGCGGACCGGCAAGACGATGATGCTACAGAGCATCGCGCACGCCATTTCGGAAAACCACCCCGAAGTCTATCTAATCGTGCTTCTGATTGACGAACGTCCCGAGGAAGTGACCGACATGCAGCGTTCGGTTCGCGGCGAGGTGATTTCCTCGACCTTTGACGAGCCAGCCGCTCGACATGTGCAAGTTACTGAAATGGTTATAGAAAAAGCCAAAAGACTTGTTGAGCACAAGCGTGACGTCGTGATCCTCCTTGATTCCATTACCCGCCTGGCGCGCGCCTACAACACGGTTGTGCCGTCATCCGGCAAGGTGCTGACAGGCGGTGTCGATGCGAACGCTCTGCAGCGACCGAAGCGTTTCTTCGGCGCGGCGCGGAACATCGAGGAAGGCGGATCGCTGACCATCATCGCAACGGCGCTGATCGAGACCGGGTCGCGGATGGACGAGGTGATCTTCGAGGAATTCAAGGGCACCGGCAACAGCGAGGTCATCCTCGACCGCAAGCTGTCGGACAAGCGGACCTTCCCGGCCATTGACATCACGCGCTCCGGCACCCGCAAGGAAGAGCTTCTCGTCGATAAGGGGACGCTCGCCAAGATGTGGGTGCTGCGTCGCATCCTCATGCAGATGGGTCCTGTCGACGCCATGGAATTCCTGATCGACAAGCTTAAACATTCAAAGACCAACGACGATTTCTTCGAGCAGATGAACAGCTAGCGCCGGCCGGCTTCAAGGTCGATCAGCGCCTGTTTGCGCGCCAGGTTCTCCGGATGTTTCGGCGACAGCGCGCTTCCACCGCCATAATTGCCGAGAGCTCCGCCCTGTCTCACGACACGGTGACAGGGATAAATGATCGGGATCGGGTTCGAGGAACAGGCGGTTCCGGCGGCGCGGGGCGCCTGCGGCTTGCCGGCCATTGCGGCGAATTCCCTGTAGGTCACAACGCGTCCATAGGGGATGCGCGCCATGACCTCAAGCCAGGCCCGCCCGGCTTCGGATTTGCCTTCGGCCATGACAGGAAGCTCGAACATGCGGCGCTCGCCGGAAAGATAACTTTCCAGCTGGCGGCATGTTTCACGTGAAACATCGTCCGGCCGGTCGACGGTGTCAAAACCGTCCTGATCCCAGTCGAGCCGGATCAGATGCGTTCCGCTGCTGACGGCGCGCATATGGCCGAGAGCGGTGTGGATGCTGCTGTGGAAATGCTGGTTCATCGGGTTTGCCCTCGCTTGTCTGGCGCGGCTGCCCCCTTGCTGGTGATACAGGGCGATGAAACCGGAACGGGAAATTCTGGGGAAGACCTGCGCGTCGGATCAGGCTATATCAGCTTCGAAGGGAACGAAAGCGCCATGCGGGACTCCGCCGACACCATTTTCGCGCAGGCGACGCCGCCGGGCCGGTCCGCCGTTGCGGTGATCCGGATCAGCGGGCCGCGGGCGTTAGATGTTCCGGCGGCGTTCGCCTGCCGTGGGCCCGCGCCGGGACGGTTCGCCCTCGCGCGGCTCCTTGACCGGGACGGCACCCCGCTTGACGAGGCGCTCCTTCTGGCCATGAAGGGGCCGCGTTCGAGCACCGGTGAGGATGTTCTCGAAATCCATGCACATGGCTCCATGGCTGTTTCCACCGCCATCATGGCGCAACTCGGGACACTGGAGGGGTTTCGGCCTGCCGGACCCGGCGAGTTCACGCAGCGGATGTTCGCCAACGGCAAGATCGACCTCCTCGGTACCGAGGCGCTTGCCGATTTGATCGATGCCGAGACGGACCGCCAACGGCTTCAGGCCTGGCGCCAGCGAGACGGCGCACTCCATGGCCCCGTCGAGGCCTGGCGCGCCGCGCTGGTGGCGCTGTCGGCGAACCTCGAAGCTCTGATCGATTTCGCCGACGAGGAGCTCCCGGTCGAACTCCTGGACGGGATCGGCGCCGAAACGCGGGACCTCGCGGCGGCGATCGAAGCCGTTCTTGACGATGGCGGGGAGGGCGAGCGTGTCCGCAGCGGCGTCACTGTCAGCCTCGCCGGCCCGGTCAATGCCGGCAAGTCGACGCTTCTGAACCGGCTTGCCGGGCGTCCGGTGGCCATTGTGTCGTCGCAGGCCGGAACGACACGGGACATCGTCAGCGTCAGGATCGACCTCGATGGCGTGCCGGTCACGATCCAGGATATGGCGGGCATGCGCGATACCGCGGATCTTGTCGAAGCCGAAGGCGTCCGGCGTGCCGAAACCGCGGCGCGCGAGGCCGACATCGTGCTGATCGTGATCGATCCGGGCGCCGCCGGCTGGCAGGATGAACTGGCGCGCCTCGGGGCGCTTGTGACCGGCCCGCACGGTGTCATCCTGACGAAAAGGGACATGCTGGACGGCGATCCGGCGGGCCGGCCGCCGGGCTCGCTTCTGGTCTCGCTTAGGGACGGCGGGCCTGAAAGCGATCTGGAGGCGGTTCTGGGGCTGCTGCGAAGGCTTGTCACGCCGGTCAACAGTCCGGACCGCCAGAGCATCGTCACGCGCGCCAGGCATCGCCATGCCCTTGCTGCGGCCGCCGCAGCGCTTCACGCCGCCGCGGCATGCGACATGGCCTCGGCACCTGAATTGGCCGCCGAGGAATACCGGCGCGCCGCCAACAGCCTCGGGCGGGTCACCGGCCAGATCGATGTCGAGGAGCTTCTCGACAGCATCTTTTCCAGCTTTTGCATTGGAAAATAGGCGGAAAAAGCGCATAAAGCGCTGATTGGAACATCAGGACAACACGATGACCTGGGACGTGATCATTGTTGGCGGCGGTCATGCCGGCTGCGAGGCGGCGGCGGCGGCGGCGCGCATGGGCGCGTC
>JAYYLR010000132.1:0-16505 GCA_036143955.1 Pseudomonadota bacterium
CGGCACCATTGGCCGGATCATCGTTCCGGCCGGCACCGAAGGCGTGAAGGTCAATGCGCCCATTGCGACCCTGTTCGAGGAAGGCGAGACAGCCGAAACGGCCGTAGCCTTACCATCTGCGGCGGCGAATCCTGCGCCGACGCCGGCGGCCCCGCCTGTCGTCGAGGCCCCGACCTCGGCACCGACCGTGGCCCCGGCCGAAAGCATTGCCGCCGAACCGGTTGCGGCCGGCGAAGGCGCGCCGCTGACGGTCCGCGAGGCGCTTCGCGACGCCATGGCCGAGGAAATGCGCGCCGACGACCGTGTTTTCGTGATGGGCGAGGAGGTTGCCGAATATCAGGGCGCCTACAAGGTCACGCAAGGGCTGCTTGCCGAATTCGGTCCGAAGCGGGTGATCGACACGCCGATCACCGAACAGGGGTTTGCCGGCCTCGGAGTCGGTGCCGCCTTTGGCGAACTGCGGCCGGTTGTCGAGTTCATGACCTTCAACTTTGCCATGCAGGCCATCGACCAGATCATCAATTCCGCCGCGAAGACGCTGTACATGTCCGGCGGCCAGATGGGTTGTCCGATTGTCTTCCGTGGTCCGAACGGAGCTGCCAGCCGGGTCGCTGCGCAGCATTCGCAATGCTATGCAAGCTGGTATGCGCACTGTCCCGGACTGAAGGTTGTGGCCCCTTGGTCTGCAGCGGACGCCAAGGGTCTTCTCAAAGCCGCGATACGCGACCCCAACCCGGTTATTTTCCTTGAAAACGAGGTGATGTACGGCCAGAGCTTCGATGTGCCGACGGACGACGACTGGGTGGTGCCGATTGGCCGCGCGAATGTCGTCCGTGAAGGAAGCGATGTCACCATCACTGCCTTTTCGATCATGGTCGGTCGCGCGCTGGAAGCGGCTGAACAGCTTGCCCAGCACGGTATTTCCGCCGAGGTGATAGACCTGCGTACGATCCGGCCTCTCGATACCGAGACCATCGTGAATTCTGTGAAGAAGACCTCGCGGCTGGTGACCTGCGAGGAAGGCTTCCCCTTTGCCGGCGTCGGTTCGGAGATCGCAATGCAGGTGATGGAACAGGCCTTCGACTGGCTCGACGCGCCGATTGCACGGGTCACCGGCAAGGATGTTCCGATGCCCTACGCCGCAAATCTCGAAAAGCTGGCACTGCCACAGGTCGAGGATATCGTGGCCACGGCTCAGGCCACATGCGAAGGCTTCCGGGGAGCGTAGAGATGGCAATCGATATTCTCATGCCGGCCCTGTCGCCGACAATGGAGACGGGAACTCTCGCGAAATGGACCGTCGCCGTTGGTGACGCCGTCCGCAGCGGCGATGTGATCGCCGAGATCGAAACAGACAAGGCGACGATGGAGGTTGAGGCCGTCGATGACGGCATTCTCGCCAGCATCATGGTTGCCGAGGGGAGTGAGGGCGTTGCCGTCGGAACCCCGATCGGACGTCTTGCCGAGGACGGCGAGTCACCTGACGATGTCGCGGCGGCGCCGGCATCCACCGCCCCTGTAGCTCCGGAACCTGCCGCAGCGCCGGTGGAAGAACCGACGCAGCCGACACCGGCTCCGGTTCCGGCGCCTGCTGCGGTATCTTCCGCGCCGGCCAACCGTATTTTTGCCAGCCCGCTCGCACGCCGCATCGCGGCAGATCGTGGTGTGGACCTTGCGTCGCTTTCCGGAAGCGGGCCGCATGGCCGGATCCTTCGGCGCGATGTAGAGGCGGCGGAAACTGCGCCTGCAGCTGTTCGCCCGGCGGTCGACCAGGCGGTCGTTCAGGGCGCCAGCACGCTTGAGCCGAACAGCCAGATGCGCCGGATCATTGCGTCCCGTCTTCAGGAATCAAAGCAGACGGCGCCGCATTTCTACCTGACGGTCGATTGCGAAATAGACGCCCTTCTCGCCGCGAGGCGCCAGATGAACGACCAGGCGCCTGAGGGTGTGAAGATTTCGGTCAACGACCTGGTGATCCGCGCCGCGGCGATGGCGCTTATCAAGGTGCCGAAGGCCAATGCCTCGTGGGAAGGCGAGAATACGCGCCTGTTCACGCATGCCGACATTGCGATGGCTGTGGCTGTCGATGGCGGGCTCGTCACCCCGGTCATCTGGGCCGCGGAAAAGAAGGGACTTGCCGAAATCGCCTCGGTAAGCCGAGATCTGGCGACGCGGGCACGGGACGGAAAGCTCGCACCTGAGGAATTCACCGGCGGCAGCTTCACGATTTCCAATCTCGGCATGTATGGCGTCCGCGAATTCGCCGCCGTGATCAATCCGCCGCAGGGCGCGATCCTGGCTGTCGGCGCCGGCGAGCAGCGTCCGGTGGTAAAGGACGGCCAGCTTGCCGTGGCAACGGTGATGACGGTCACGCTGTCGGCCGATCACCGGGTGGTTGACGGCGCTGTCGGCGCCGAGTGGCTGCAGGCCTTCAAGGGGTATGTCGAGGCCCCGGTGACGATGCTTCTCTGAGGAAACGGGAACCATGGCAAACGAGACCTCTTTTGACCTGATTGTCATCGGCGGCGGTCCTGGCGGCTACGTCGCCGCGATCCGGGCCGCGCAGCTGAAGATGAAGGTGGCACTTGTCGAGGCCGAACATCTTGGTGGTATCTGCCTGAACTGGGGATGTATCCCCACCAAGGCGCTTCTTCGCGCGGCGGAGATGAGGCATTCGATCGACGAAATGAAATCCTTCGGCATCACGGTGACGGGCGAGGTCAGCATCGATCTTCCGGCCGTCGTGAAACGCTCGCGCGCCGTTGCCGGAAGGCTGTCGACAGGTGTTCAGCATCTTCTGAAGAAGAACAAGGTTACAGTCTTTGATGACCATGCTTCGCTCGGCGCGCAGCGCGGTGACCAGCGCGAGATCAAACTCGCCTCCGGCGGCACATTGACCGCGCGCAATGTCATCCTTGCCACCGGCGCGCGGGCACGCTCGCTTCCCGGGATCGAGCCTGACGGCACCAGCATTCTGACCTATCGCGAGGCGATGGTGCCGAAAACGATGCCGAAATCGCTAGTCATCATCGGGTCCGGTGCAATCGGGTCCGAATTCGCCTCATTCTATCTCGACATGGGTGTCGAAGTGACACTGGTCGAGGCGATGGACAGGATCCTGCCGGTCGAGGATGCCGAGATATCCGATTTCGTCCAGAAGGCCTTTGTGAAGCGCGGCATGAAGATTGTCACAGGGGCGCGGCTGTCCAGCCTAAAAGCCGGTTCCGGCGGCGTCACGGCAGCCTTCGAGGGGAGTCAGGCGGCTGTTAACGCTGAACGCGCAATTCTCGCTGTCGGCATCACCGGCAACTCGGAGAGACTCGGGCTGGAGGGAACAAAGGTCAAAATCGACAGAGGGCATATCGTGACCGACAGGTGGGGCGCCACCGGCGAGCCGGGAGTCTTTGCGATCGGCGACGTCACCGGGCCGCCATGGCTGGCTCACAAGGCAAGCCACGAAGGCATCATCTGTGTCGAGAAGATCGCCGGTCTGAAGGATGTACACGCCATCGGCGAGGGCGCCGTTCCCGGGTGCACCTACTGCCGCCCGCAGGTGGCTTCCGTCGGCATGACCGAGTCCGCCGCCATCGAGGCGGGGCACAAGGTCCGCGTTGGAAGGTTCCCAATGCTGGCGAATGGCAAGGCCATCGCGCTTGGCGACGACCAGGGGCTGATCAAGACCGTATTCGATGCAAAGACCGGTGAACTTCTTGGTGCGCACATGGTTGGCCCGGAAGTCACCGAACTGATCCAGGGCTATGCGATCGCCAGAACATTGGAGGCGACCGAGGCCGAACTCATGCAGACCATTTTCCCACATCCGACATTGTCGGAAGCCATGCACGAGTCGGTCCTTGACGCATATGGTCGCGCCATCCACTTCTAGGGGTGGCAGGCGCGGACCCGCCATGTTATCTGCCCACAATGAGCCAAAAGAGCTGTTGAGCCGACCATGCCAAAGGTGAACACGACCAAGGGTGCCGAACGTCACCCTGAAAAACGCCGCAATCCGGACCGGCCGCAGCCGCGCCGTCCGGACTGGTTGCGCGTGAAGGCTCCGGTTTCGGCCGAATACGCGGCGACCCGAAGCCTCATGCGCGAGCTTGACCTCGTCACCGTATGTGAGGAGGCGGCCTGCCCCAATATTGGCGAATGCTGGGCGCAGAAACATGCGACGATGATGATCCTCGGCTCGATCTGCACCCGTGCCTGCGCCTTTTGCAACGTCGCCACCGGTCGGCCTGACCTCCTTGATCCGCACGAGCCCGACAATGTCGGCGAGGCGGTGGCCAAGCTTGCGCTCAAGCATGTCGTCATCACTTCTGTTGACCGCGATGATCTCGAGGATGGCGGGGCGACGCATTTCGCCCTGACCATCAAGGCCATCCGCCAGCGCTCGCCGGGCACCACGATCGAGGTGCTGACACCGGATTTTCTGAGAAAGGACGGTGCGCTGGAGATTGTCGTCGAGGCGCGGCCGGATGTGTTCAATCACAATATGGAAACCGTGCCGCGGCTCTATCCGTCGATCCGGCCCGGGGCGCGCTATTTCCATTCCTTGTCGATCCTGCAGCAGGTCAAACGGCTCGACCCGTCGATCTTCACCAAGTCGGGGATCATGGTTGGCCTTGGTGAGAGTGATGAGGAGGTTGGCCAGCTGATGGATGATCTTCGCAGCGCAGATGTCGATTTCATGACCATCGGACAGTATCTGCAGCCGACCCCGAAACACGCCCCTGTCGACCGGTTCGTTGAACCGGAAAACTTCGAAGCATTCGCAAAGCTTGGTCGCGCCAAGGGGTTTCTTCTGATGTCATCGACTCCGCTTACCCGGTCCTCCTACCATGCCGATGCCGACTTCGCGGCGCTTCAGGAGGCGCGTAACGCCGCGCTTGCGTCAAGCTGACATGACGGTGCATGCAGAAAAAAGGGTCGTCCCGCATAGTCCGCGTGAACTCTATGACCTTGTGGCTGATGTCAGGCGTTACCCGGAATTCCTGCCCTGGTGTATGGCCTCGCGGATCCGTCATCAGGACGAAAAAGAACTGACAGCCGACCTCATCATCGGGTTTCAGATGTTTCGGGAACGTTTCACGTCCCACGTTGAGCTTGATTCGAAAGCTCTTGAAATTGACGTAAAATATGCTGAAGGCCCATTCAGGTATCTGACCAATAAATGGCGATTCCTGCCACATCCTGACGGGTGTGAAATCGACTTTTATGTGGATTTCGAATTCAATTCCCGTCTTCTACAGTCGGTCATCGAAACGCTGTTTACCGAGGCCGTCCGCCGCATGGTCAAGGCCTTCGAGGATCGCGCGGACGTCCTTTATGGCAGGCCTGAACCGCGTCTCGGCGGCAGCATGGCGCCGTCGCAATCCTAGATTGCCGAGGGACTAGCCCGACAACGTGTCGGCAAGGAGGGTTAGCGCTGTCGCTACCGCCTGTCTACGGATGGCAGTGCGATCTCCTGAAAAGACATGCCGGGCCGTCCGTGTTTCACCCGTGCTTTCGGCAACCCCAAACCATACTAGGCCAACCGGCTTTTCCACCGAGCCACCACCGGGTCCGGCAATGCCGGTGATAGCCACCGCGAGCCCGGCTTGCGGGGATGCCGCCAGCGCCCCCTCCGCCATGGCGGCAGCGGTCTCCATGGAGACGGCGCCATGGGTGTCCAGTGTCGCTGTCGGAACGCCGAGAAGGTCCTGCTTGGCGTTATTGCTGTAGGTTACAAGTCCACGGTCGAGAACTGCAGAGGCACCGGCAACATCCGTGATGGCCGCCGCGACCATGCCGCCGGTGCAAGATTCGGCGGTGACAACCATCACCCTGGCGGCTGTAGCACGTTTCACCAGAATGTCGGCAAGTTCGCCAACAATGTCGCTTGTCATCAGGCCAGCCCCCATCGGACGGCAAGAAGCACGGCCGCCGCAAGCGCGCCGGCAACAATATCGTCCGCCATCACGCCGTAACCACCTGGAAGCCGTTCGGCGAGGCGGACAGGTCCGGGTTTCAGAATGTCGAAGAAGCGGAAAGCCAGGAAGGCAGCAAGCCACCAGCGCCAGTCGAAGGGCACGGCCAGCAGGGCGATCCACTGTCCTGCAACCTCGTCGATGACGACAGGCGAGGCGTCTTTCTGGCCGGTGGTCATCTCATAGACATCAGCCGCCCGGACACCGGCCACGCATACCGTCACCAATGCGGCTTCGAGAAGCCAGCCGGACATGGAGGCAAGGCCGGCGGCAATCAACACGGCGGCGGCCGATCCCCAGCTTCCCGGGGCTGGCCGGATATTTCCGACTGGCCCCAACGTCGCCAGCGCCATCCAGAAACGCGGGTTCAAGCTCGGCCCCTCTCGAACAGAAGCGTCGCCGTGGCCTGGGCGGCAATCCCTTCGCCCCGGCCCGTGAAGCCGAGCTTTTCCGATGTGGTGGCCTTTACGGCGACCCGCTCTGGCGGCAGTCCGGCGAGCTCTGCAATCCGTTGGCGCATGGCGTCGCGATGCGGGCCGATCTTCGGCTGTTCACAGATCAGTGTCAGGTCGAGATGAAGAATTCTGGCACCATGCGCCGTGCAGTGTTCGGTGGCGAAAGCAAGGAACTGGGCGCTGTCGGCATCCTTCCATTGCGGGTCGGACGGCGGAAAATGCGATCCGATGTCGCCGTCGGACAGCGCGCCGAAGATGGCGTCGCACAGTGCGTGAAGCCCGACATCACCGTCGGAATGTGCAGCGAGGCACCGGTCATGAGGGATTTCGACTCCGCCGAGGCGGACCGGCCCGTCGCCGTCACCGAACCTGTGGACGTCGAAACCGTTGCCCGTTCTGATATCGATTGGCGGGGTGTCATGAGGCATGTCGAATTCTCCGGTGCCGGCAATGAGGGACGACAGCATGGCAAAATCGCTGGACGTCGTCAGCTTCATCAATCGGTCGTCACCAGGCACGGCCGCGATCAGCGAGCCGTCTTCCTCATAGAGCCTGACGTCGTCTGTGATTTCCCTGTCGGCCGGGTGGCCAAGATGCCGCGTAAGGAGATCTGGCAAACGGAACATCTGCGGTGTCTGCGCCCGTCCGAGAGCGTTGCGGTCCGTCGTGGAGGTCACGCGTTCGGAATCAATCTGTTTCAGCGTGTCAACGACAGGCAGCACCGGCAGCGCTGCGGCGGCGCCGTCTTGAATTGCCGCCACGAGGCTCGCGATTACCTGCTGCGGGACAAAGGGCCGCGCCGCATCATGAACCGCCACCAGCGGAAGCCCGCTGTTGCTTGCCGCTTCGAGGCCTGCAAGTACGGAGTCCTGGCGCCGGGCCCCGCCATCGACAATAACAACGCGCGAGTCCTTGAGTAGCTCGCCAAGCGCGCCTTCAGCCGCCTCGCGCCGGTCAGGAGCGGTGACGATGACGACCTGCCCAGTTGCCGGATTCTTCAGAAAAGCCGACACGGACATGGCGAGAACGCTGCTGCTGCCTAGCTGGCGATACTGTTTTTCAAGGCCGCCACCCATCCGCCGGCTGCCGCCGGCGGCGACAATCACCGCGGCAAGGGCGGGGTTGGCTGACGAAATGTGATCGGTGCTGGCTGTCATCGCCTTTCTTATCTCCAAAGGCTGCGCGGAAGTCCATGATATTCGGGCCATGATGCCGGGCATTCCGATCGGAAGAAAGGGGACGGTCAGTAACGCCATCGGAAGGTGGTCAGGCGCAAAAAGGCTGGAAACTGTGCCTTGTTTTGGTGCATATTGCCGTAAATTTAAGCAATGGCGGAGCCGTTAGGCTTACGCTTTCGCCCGACAGGACGAAAATGGCCCTCACCATCGAAAAGATCAGCCTGCCGCATGCCGCTGTCCTGGCGCCCATGTCCGGCGTCACCGACATGCCGTTCAGGCGTGCAGTGCGGCGCGCCGGCGGCGGACTGTTGGTGACCGAGATGGTCGCCAGCGCGGCGATCCTGCGGCAGGTGAAGTCCGAGATGCGCAAACTGCGAACCGACACGGTGAGCGAGGTTCCGCTTTCGGTGCAACTCGCCGGCTGGGATCCGCAGATCATGGCAGAGGCGGCGCGTATCGCGGCCGATCTTGGCGCCACCTTTATCGACATCAATATGGGCTGCCCGGCGAAGAAGGTGACGGGCCGGCTTTCCGGATCCGCGCTGATGCGTGATGAACCGCTTGCCGGCGCCATTCTTGAATCCGTCGTCAAGGCCGTCGACATCCCGGTGACGCTCAAGATGCGGCTTGGGTGGGACGATGACAGCCTGAACGCCCCGGTAATCGCCCGTATGGCGGAGGATGCCGGTATCCGCTTCCTCGCGGTCCATGGCCGAACGCGCAGCCAGATGTATAACGGATCGGCAAACTGGAGGGCGGTTCGCGAAACGGTCGAGGCTGTCGATATTCCCGTCGTGGTCAATGGCGACATCCGCAATCTCGACGATGTGGCGATGGCGATGCGCGACAGCGGTGCCGCCGGTGTCATGATCGGTCGCGGCGCGCAGGGGCGCCCCTGGCTTCTTGCGCAGGCAGGCGATCTGCTCAGCGGGCGCGCCATTCGGCCCGACCCCGGCATTGCCGAACGGCACGCGATGATGAAGCTTCATCTCGAGGATATGCTGACGCATTACGGCACGCCTGCGATGCGGCTGGCGCGAAAGCATATCGCGTGGTACGCGCACGGCCTGTACGGGGCGGCGGAAATCAGGGACATTGCGAATAACACCACGGACGCAGATGCGGTGTTCGCGGCAGTCGACCGATTCTTCGACGGTCTTGTCGAGGCTGACGCGGCATGATGGATGATGCGGCAACTACGGCCTCGCAGGAAGACGCGGCCTACATACTGGCGAGCCTTCCCAACCCGGTGTTCCTTCTCGACGGGGAGGACAGGTTCATCTTCCTGAACCATGCGGCCGAGATGTTCTTCGATTCAAGCGAGACGATGCTCAGGGGTACGGCGCTGGACGCCCAGATCCCGGCTGACTCCAGCCTTCTGGCGCTGCTTGCCCGGTCGCGCAAACAGATGGCTTCGGTCGCCGATCAGGGGATCGAGGTGGCCAGCCCGCGCATCGGGTTGAAACTTCTCAACGTTCAGATCGCGCCATTTGGCGATCGGCGAACACATGAGACACGTATGCTCGTCACGCTTCAGGAGCGCGCGCTGGCAGAACGTCTACGCGGGCAGTCGATGTTCCACGGCGCCGCGCGGTCGATTTCGGCAATGGCGGCACTTCTGGCGCATGAGGTGAAGAACCCGCTTGCCGGGATCAAGGGGGCCGCGCAGTTGCTGCAGGCCGACCTGTCCGAGGAAAACCAGGAATTCGCCCGCATGATCGTTGAAGAGACCAACCGGGTAACGGCATTGCTTGACAGAATGGAGGGATTTGCCGGTGGCGGGCAGATCGCCCTGGTACCGGTCAATATCCATGAGGTTCTCGACCATTGCCTTCGCGTTTCACAGGCCAGTTTCGGTGACGACATGAAGGTCAAACGACGTTATGACCCGTCGCTTCCGCCCGTTGACGGGCACCGTGATCTGCTGATCCAGGCGTTTTTAAACATCATCAAGAATGCTTATGAAGCCACTGAAAAAAAAACAGATTTGATGGTTGTTACCTCCTATGCGAGGGGGCGTCGCCTGAGCGGTGTCGGGGCGGTCCGGCTGCACGTCCCGATCCAGGTGGAGATTGTCGATAATGGCCCCGGCATCGCTGCCGATCTCCGTGACCATATCTTTGATCCTTTTGTTTCCGGCAAGTCGGGGGGAAGCGGACTCGGGCTCGCACTTGTTGCCAGTGTCGTTGCCGACCATGGCGGTCTAGTCGAGGTGGATTCGGTGCCGGGCCGAACGGTATTCCGGCTGAATTTCCCGCCGGCCGGCGAGGGGCAGGGCTGATGAGCGATAAACCAGCCCATATTCTGGTGGCTGAGGACGACAAGTCCGTGCGTCTGGTCGTCCAGCAGGCGCTGGCACGGCAGGGCTACACCGTGCAATCCAGCGGCACCGCCGCGGGGCTCTGGAAGCTGATCGAAGCAGGGCGGGGCGACGTGCTGATTTCGGATATCGGACTTCCCGACGGTGACGCGCTTGACCTTCTGCCGCGTATTCAACAGCGCCGGCCCGACATGCCGGTGATTGTGATGAGTGCGCGTTCAACGCTTCTGACCGCCGTAAAGGCGCAGCAGACGGGCGTGTTCGAATATCTTCCGAAGCCGTTTGAGCTTCGCAGTCTTGTCGAAGCGACGAGCCGTGCTGTCGGCAGTATCGGGCAGTCCAGCCAAAAGGCCTCCTCACAGCCCTCGGTCGAGGAAGGAGGGCCGCTGGTCGGTCGTTCGCGCCCGATGCAGGACATCTTCAAGGCCATGGCACGTGTCGTCGGCACCGATCTGACGGTCCTCATCACCGGCGAGAGCGGCACCGGCAAGGAGCTTGTCGCCCGCGCGCTTCACGATCTAGGATCGCGGCGCGCCGGTCCCTTCGTGCCGATCAACATGGCGGCAATCCCGCGAAATCTCGTGGAATCAGAACTCTTCGGTCACGAAAAAGGTGCTTTTGTCGGCGCTGACAGCCGGATGTCGGGACGCTTCGAGCAGGCGGAGGGCGGCAGCCTGTTCCTCGACGAGGTCGGCGATATGCCGCCGGAGGCACAGACCCGTCTTCTGCGTGTTCTTCAGGATGGTGAGTATCTTGCCGTCGGCGCCAATCGTCCGGTTAAGGCAAATGTGCGTATCATCGCGGCAACCAACCAGAATCTTCAGCATCTGATGCAGCAGGGGCTGTTCCGCGAGGACCTGTTCTATCGGCTGAATGTTGTGCCGCTGCGCCTGCCGCCGCTTCGCGAGCGGGTCGAGGATATCGTGCCGCTGGTGAACCATTTCCTGAAACAGGCCATGGCCGGCGGTCTGCCCGAGAAACGGTTTTCTCCGGACGGCATTCGCGCGCTGGCATCATGGAACTGGCCCGGCAATGTCCGGGAGCTGGAAAATCTGGTACGGCGGCTCCTTGTTCTGGTTGGCGACGACGTCATTTCCGCCGAGATGGTGGAGGCGGAACTGGCTGCCGTCCGCGAAGTCGAGGCCGAGCCGATCGAGGTGGAAAGCCTGTCGAATTCCGTCGACCAGCACATCCGCAGATATTTCGATGCCCTTGAAGGGGCGCAGCCGGCGCCCGGGCTGCATGCACGCATTCTCAGAGAGGTCGAATACCCGTTGATTGTCGCGACGCTGGAGCTGACCCGGGGCAATCAGGTCAAGGCGGCGGAGATTCTCGGGATCAATCGCAACACGCTTCGCAAGCGCATTCGCGAACTCGGCATCTGGTCTGGACGATGAACAGCCACGCCACAACCGCAAGGCGCGGCATCCTGCTTCGCTTCTCCGAGAACCGGATCGGCTATCTGGCCGTTCTCGTTGCGCTCGGGATCGGCATCATGACGATCTATCAGTTGTCGCAGTTCGACCCGGTCGGCACCGACAGCGGCACGCTCACGACCCTGATCGTGATCGATCTCATCGCGGTGGTGATCGTTGGCGGGTTCGTCATCCGGCAAATCCTGCGGCTCTGGGTCGAACGTCGCCAGAAGATGGCGGGATATCAGCTTCACTGGCGCCTTGCCCTGTTGTTCGGCGGCGTTGCCGCGTTACCGGCGGTGATCACTACGGCTTTCGCGCTGTTCGTCGTCGACTATTCGCTTCGGGGCTGGTTTGCAGACAGGATATCGACCGCGGTGACAGGGTCGGTTCAGGTTGCCGATTCCTATTTCGAAGAGCATTCCAGCTCCATCAGAAGTGACGTTCTGACGATCGCGAACGATGTCAACCGAGAGGCTTTCAAGCTCCTTTCCGAGCCGAACCTCCTGAACCAGTACCTGACCAATCAGGCGGCGCTTCGCAATCTTTCGGAAGCGATCATCCTGGATGGCACCGGCCAGGTCGTTGCCAAGTCGCGCTTCGCCTTTGCCGTGACGTTCACCAGCATTGGCGGCGACTGGCTTACCAAGGCACGCCAGGGCGAGGTTGTGATCCTGCGGGGCGACCAGACGAACAAGCTTCGCGCGGCGGTCAAGCTGAACAGCTTTGTCGACGCCTATCTGTTTGTCGGCCGTTTCATTGACCGGTCGGTTCTCGAGGCGGTCGACAGCACGCGTCTGGCGGCGGCGGACTATCAGCAGCTCGGGATCAGCCAGCTTGACCTGCAGGTAAGCTTTGCCTTTGTCTTCGGTCTCATCCTGGCCCTGCTTCTGATCACCGCGCTGTGGATCGGGCTCAATCTCGCAACGGCGATCGTGGAACCGCTCGGCTCGGTGATCTCGGTCGCCGAACAGGTGCGTGACGGCAACCTGTCGGAACGGGTTCCCGAAGGTCTGGAGGTGGACGAGATTGCGCGACTTGGCCTCTCGTTCAACAACATGCTCGATGAGCTGACACGTAGCCGTGAGCAGCTTGTGCAGGCGAATATGCAGATCGACCGGCGCCGCGAATTTACCGAAGCGGTTCTTTCAGGCGTGTCTTCCGGAGTGATCGGGCTCGACAAGGATCGCAAGGTGACGCTCCCCAACATGACGGCGTGCCAGTTGCTACAGCGTGCCGAAACAGACCTGATTGGCAATCGGCTGGAGGAGGTGGTGCCGGAATTTGCCAGCCTGATTTCCAGCGGTGCTTCGAGGCGCCGCAAATTCGCCGAGGAACAGATCCTCCTGACTGGGGAGGGAAAGCGGTTGACGCTTCGCGCCAGGATCGCCACCGAGAAGGTCGATGGCCGCGTCATCGGATATGTCGTGACCTTCGACGACGTGACGGATCTCCTTGCCGCGCAGCGTAAGGCGGCCTGGTCGGATATTGCCCGGCGGATCGCGCATGAAATCAAGAACCCGCTAACGCCAATTCAGTTGGCTGCCGACAGGCTGCGCCGCAAATACAAGCCGGACGACGAAGTGGCCAGCGAGCAATTCTCCGAATATCTATCGATCATTGGCCGGCAGGTTGACGACATCGGCCGCATGGTCGACGAATTCTCGGCCTTCGCGCGAATGCCGCAACCGGTGATGCAACCGCTGTCGCTTCGGGAACTGGCGATAGGTCAGGTGGCGCTGTTCGAGGGGCAGGGCGTCGCCATCGAAGCCAGTCTCGGCGCCAAGGACGTGCCGGCGATGGTCATCGGCGATGCCGGTCTGTTGCGCCAGGCCCTGACAAATATCATTCAGAACGCCATGGACAGCCTTGGTGGAGCGGGCCTTGAAAAGCCGCGTATCGACCTCGAACTGACATCCCATGAAGGCGTCTTCAAGCTTGCCGTTACTGATAACGGTCCCGGTTTCCCCGACATTGACCGCACTCGCCTTGTCGAGCCCTACGTAACGAAACGCGACAAGGGCACGGGATTGGGGCTCGCCATCGTCAGCAAGATCGTTCAGGACCACGGTGGTGAGCTGGAACTGCAGGATGCGAAAGGCGGCGGTGCGCGTGTTGTGATCAACCTGCCGCAGTATGATGAGTCGGAGGGCGCATCATGATGACGACAGGCGACATCCTCATTGTCGATGATGAGCGGGATATCCGCGCGCTGATTGGTGCGACCCTCCGCGACGAGGGCTACCCGACCGTCGAAGCGGCGACGGCTGGGGAGGCGCGTGACATTCTCGCGGCGAAGCCTCCCGGTCTCGCCATTTTCGACATCTGGATGCGTGACTCGGACATGGACGGCCTTGAACTGCTCGAATGGGCGAAAGGTGTCTATCCTGAGCTGCCCGTGCTGATGATTTCGGGGCACGGCACTATCGAGACGGCAGTCGAGGCCATTCGCAATGGTGCCTTCGACTTCATTGAAAAACCGTTCAAGGAAGACCGGCTTCTTCTGATGGTCCAGCGGGCCCTTGAGGTCAGCCGGCTCGAACGCGAGAATGCGGAGCTTCGCCAGAAGGTCAGCAGTGACAGCGAAGCTGAACTTGTTGGCGTGTCATCCTCAATCAAGAATACGCGCACCGCTATCGAGCGGATTGCGCCGACGGCAAGCCGGGTTCTCATCAGCGGCCCGAATGGCTCCGGCAAGGAACTGGCGGCACGGGTCATCCATCATCGTTCGGACAGGCGGGATGCCCGGTTCATCATCGCCAACTGCGCGCGACTCAGTCCGGAGAGTGCCGATGGTGAGCTGTTTGGTTCCGAAAATGTCGGATCCACCCGGCGCATTGTCGGACTGTTTGAGCAGGCGCACAAGGGAACGCTCTATTTCGATGAGATCTGCGATCTGCCGCATGAAACCCAGGGAAAGATCGTTCGAGCGGTCGCCGAACAGGGGTTCCGCAGGGTAGGCGGCAACAAGGAGGTTTCGGTCGATGTGCGGGTCATCTCGGCGTCCAGCCGCGACCTGGCGGCTGAAATTGCCGAAGGGCGTCTTCGCGAGGATCTCTACTACCGGCTGGGTGTGGTACCGCTGTCGATGCCTGCCCTTGCCGAGCGCCGCGAGGACATCCCGCATCTTGCGCGCCATTTCGTCGATGTCGTCGCGCGTCGCACCGGGCTGGAGCGGGTCAAATTCGGTGACGAGGTGCTTGCCGCCATGCAGGGTTATCACTGGCCCGGTAATGTTCGCGAAATGCTGAACACGGTCGAGAACATGATCATCATGGCGCCGTCCGACCGGTCGGTCCCGCTTGGTCTGGAGTCCCTGCCGCCGCAGATTCAGAACATCTCGCCTGCGGGTGGCAATTCTGATATTGATGCGCTTCTGGCGCTGCCGCTCAGAGACGCCCGCGAGGCTTTCGAAAAGGAATATATGGCAGCGCAAATGAGCCGATTCGACGGCAATGTGTCCAGAATGGCGGGTTTTGTCGGCATGGAACGTTCCGCCCTGCATCGCAAGCTGCGCTCGCTTGGCGTGACCTCCGATCGCAAAACGGTGTCTGACGAAGGTGAAGAAACATGAAGATCGTGATTTGCGGCGCCGGGCTCGTTGGGGCCGGCATCGCCGCCCACCTTGCCGAGGAACACAATGATGTGACGGTCATCGACGCTTCTGCCGAGAAGATCCAGCGCGTGACCGATCAGGTGGACGTCCACGGGGTCGTCGGGACGGCGTCCTATCCCGACATTCTGCACGAGGCCGGGGCCAAGGACGCTGAACTGCTGATTGCGGTGACCGAGTCCGACGAGGTCAACATGGTCGCCTGTCAGGTGGCGCACACCATCTACAACACGCCGGTGAAGATCGCGCGAATCCGCCATCAGGCCTATCTGGACCCGCTGTATGGTGACCTTTATTCGCCAGACCAGCTGCCGATCGACCACATCATTTCTCCGGAAGCCGAGGTGTCGGCCGCCGTCAGCAACCAGATTCGCGTTCCGGGTGCGTTCGACGTCAAGGATATGTGTGGTGGCCGGATGAATCTCGTCGGCGTGCAATGTACCGAGGAAAGCCCGATCCTCGACACGCCGATCCGGCACCTGACGAATCTTTTCCCCGACCTGTCGATGACGATCCTTGCGATTATCCGCGATGGAAAGCTGACATTGCCACGCGATGGGGCAGAGATGATGGCGGCAGGTGACCGGGTGTATTTCGTCTGCGATGCCGATCATCTGGACCGCGCCATGGCGACCTTCGCGCATGAGGAGCCGGAAGCGCGTTCCGTCGTGATTGCCGGTGGCGGCGCGATCGGACAGATGCTGGCGAACGAGATCGAGACGAATTTCCAGAACACCAAGGTCCAGATTATCGAGAAGAGCGCCGAGCGTGCTCGCGTGCTGGCTGAATCTCTTCTCGCCACCGGCGTCTTCGGCGGCGACGCGCTCGACAGCAGCATTCTCGCAGAGGCGGGTGTCAACACGACGGAAACCTTCGTGTCGGTCACCGATGATGACGAGGTCAATATCCTGTCGGCCCTGCTGGCAAAGCGAAACGGTGCGAAACATGCAGTGGCGCTGGTGAATATTCCGGGGTTCATTCCGCTTGTTGCAGCGCTTGGTGTCGATGCAGTGATCAACCCGTCCCAGATCACGGTGTCCTCGATTCTCGAGCATGTGCGCCGCGGCAAGATCCGTGATGTTCATCCTGTTATCGAGGATCTTGGAGAAGTTATCGAGGCGGAGGCGCTGCCGTCGTCTCAGCTTGTTGGCAAGTCGCTTCGTGAGGCAAAGATTCCCAAGGGAGTCGCAATCGGCGGAATCATGCGCGACGACATGGTCATGCCGGCGCGCGGAGACACGGTCATCGAGGCCGGGGATACCGTTGCCATATTTGCCGCGCGGGGCCGTATCCCGCTTGTCGAAAAGCTGCTTTCCGTGCGTCTCGACTTCTTTTGATGTTCGCCTGCCGCCAGGAACCGCTGATCAATCCGGCATGCGGCATTGTGTCTGCCCGGCCTTCCGGCTAGTGTTGGAGCAGGAGGAAAACTAATGGCCAATGATAAGAGCCGAAACCTTCAGGAACTGTTTCTGAACAATGTCCGCAAGTCCCACGCACCTGTGACCGTGTTTCTGGTGAATGGCGTCAAGCTGCAGGGGATCATCACCTGGTT
>JAYYLR010000133.1:0-7252 GCA_036143955.1 Pseudomonadota bacterium
ACCGACATGGCGCGCCGCATGGTCACCGAATGGGGCATGTCCGACAAGCTCGGCTTCCTCGCCTACAACGCCGATGAACAGGAAGTGTTCCTCGGCCGTTCGGTGGCGCAGCAGAAGAATGTCGCCGACGCGACGGCCTCCGTGATCGATGCTGAGATCCGCCGCATCGTCGACGAGGCCTATGCCGAAGCGACGAAGATCCTGAAGAAGAACAACAAGCAGCTCGAGCTGCTGGCGCAGGGGCTTCTCGAATATGAAACGCTGAACGGTGACGAGATCAAGATCATCGTCGAGGGCGGCACGCTGTCGCGCGAGGACCCGGCGGACGAGGTCGAGACGCCGCGGGCGAAGCGCAAGCGCGCCTCGATCCCCGGAACAGGCAGGCCGAAAAGCCCCGGCAGCGAAAGCCCGGGCAGCGAACCCGCCTGACGCTTAACGGCCCTCACGGAATGCCTGACAAGACAATCGAGAGACTGGCGGCGCCGAAAGCGCCGCCTTTCGCCGTTCCGGGCTGGATCAGGCCGCTTCCCGTTGCCGGCGGGCGGCACCGGATCGCCGGAGGCTGGGCCTGTTTCGATGCCGTCGACCTTCTGCAGCGGGACGGCGGGTCCTACAGCATAAGCCGGACGACGCCGGAAGAGATCCTCGCCACCGCCGCCGACAGGGATGCCGCCACGGCTGCGCTCGACAGGCTGACGGCGGCGCGGCCCGCATTCGCCGGGCTGGCGATGGACCGCCCGCACATCATGGGCATTCTCAATGTCACGCCGGACAGCTTTTCCGACGGCGGGCGGCACAGCGGGCCGGCCCGCGCCGTGGCGGCCGGGCGTGCGATGGCCGAGGCCGGCGCGTCGATCATCGACATCGGCGGTGAATCGACCCGTCCCGGCGCCGAGCCGGTGACCCGCAATCAGGAGCTGGCGCGCGTTCTGCCGCCGATTGCCGGGCTGACGTCGGCGGACGTCCCGCTGTCGATCGACACCCGCCATGCCGAGGTGATGCAACGCGCGACCGCGGCAGGCGCGAAGATCATCAACGACGTGAACGGGCTGCGCGGCGACGGGGCACTGGACGCGGCGGCCGACAGCGGCGGCGCTGTCGTGATCATGCACATGCAGGGAACGCCCGAGATGATGCAGGCGGCGCCGTCATACGGCTTCGCACCTGTCGAGATCTATGAATTCCTGGAAGACCGCATCGAGGCGGCGCTGGCCGCCGGCCTCCAGAGGGAGAGGATCGCCATCGATCCCGGATTCGGCTTCGGCAAGACGGTGCAGCACAATCTGGCGCTGGTGAATTTCGCCGCCATGTTCCATGGTCTTGGCGTTCCGGTGCTGATCGGGGTCAGCCGCAAATCGAGCATCGCCGCCATGTCGAGCGGTGAGGATTCCGACAATCGCCTTGCCGGATCGCTCGGCCTGGCGATGGCGACGGTGGTGCAGGGCTGCCAGCTGCTGCGGGTGCACGATGTCGCGGAGACACGCCAGGCGCTGGCCATTCAGACGGCGCTTGCCGGCGGCGCGGACGCAGGGTGAGCAAGCGGGTTGAGTAAGCCCGATACCAAATCTATTGTGCATTGGGCCCGTCGTGGCGGGACCGATTACACCGGGACGGGGCTGTCATGGCGGGAATGTTTGGAACTGACGGGGTAAGGGCACGGGTCAATACCGGCGCGATGACGGCCGAGGCCATCGTCAGGCTGGCGCTGGCGTCGGGGCGGTGGTTCATCGACAACAACCCCGAAGGACGGACCGGCCGCCCGCTCGTGGTGATTGGCAAGGACACCCGCGTCTCCGGCTATATGGTCGAGGCGGCGCTTGTCGCCGGGTTCACTTCTATCGGCATGGACTGCCGTCTTCTGGGCCCGATGCCGACGCCCGGCGTGGCCTATCTGACGATGTCGCTTCGGGCGCATCTCGGTGTGATGATCTCGGCAAGCCACAATCCGTTCGAGGACAATGGCATCAAGCTGTTCGGTCCGGACGGCTTCAAGCTTGCCGATGATATCGAGGACGGGATCTCGCGGCTTGCCGCGGGATCGATCGAGCTGTCGGACCCGGCGACGCTTGGCCGCGCCGCGCGGATGCTGGACTCGGTCGGCCGCTATGTGGAATTTGCGAAATCCACATTGCCGTCGGATGTGCGTTTCGACGGGCTGAAGATCGTCGTCGACTGCGCCAACGGGGCCGCCTACCGGACGGCGCCCGACACGCTTCGTGACCTTGGCGCCGAGGTCATTGCCGTTGCGAACGATCCGGACGGTTTCAACATCAATGAAGGCTGCGGGGCGGTGCATCCGCAAGCACTGTCTGAACGCGTCAGGCAGGAAGGCGCCGATGTCGGGATCGCGCTTGACGGCGATGCCGACAGGCTGATCCTGGTCGACGAGGGCGGTGCCGTGATCAATGGCGACCAGGTTCTGGCCTGCCTCGCACGCGCCATGAAGGAGGCCGGAACGCTGACCGGCGGCGGCATTGTCGGGACGGTGATGACGAATGGTGGCATCGAGCCCTTCCTTGCCGATCTCGGGCTCGAGCTTCACCGCACGCGCGTCGGCGACCGCTATGTGCTCGAGACGATGATGAAGCAGGGGATCAATCTTGGCGGTGAATCTTCGGGCCATGTCCTGATGACATCGCTCAGCACCTCCGGCGACGGGCTGATCGCGGCGCTGCAGATGCTGCGGCTTCTGTCGGCTGACGAACGGCCGGCGAGCGAGCTGTTCCATGCCTTCACGCCGAAACACCAGAAGCTGGAGAACATGCGTGGCATCGACCGCACCGTGCTGGCGCTTCCGAAGGTGGAGTCCGAGCTTGCCAGAATGGCCGCCGATCTCGAGGGACGGGGACGGATTCTTGTCCGCCCGTCCGGCACCGAAAGCCTGATGCGGGTGATGGTCGAGGCTGACGAGGAGGAGGTTCTTGACGCCGCCATGGCTGAAATAATTTTGCTCATCCAGAATGAGTCAAAAAATATCAAATAAAAACAATACCCTGAAATAAAGCAAAATCTTTCACCCCGGTCCCGGATCGGCGGTTGACGTGACCGCGCCCCTGGCTCATCTTTTGCGTGGGCCGTCACCCCCCAACGGGTGGCAACATGATTGACGAGGGCGTTATGACCACCGTACCCAAGCCGGCAGGCAAGCCGGCATCGCCGCTGTTTTCGACGGGACCGACCCGCAAACGGCCAGGATGGACCCCGGACGCGCTCGACATCGCCTCGCTCGGCCGCTCGCACCGCGCCACCCACCCGAAATCACGTATCAACAGATGCACCGCGCTGATCCACAGCACGCTCGGCCTTCCCGACGACTATCTTGTCGGCATCGTTCCGGGATCGGACACCGGCGCCGTCGAAATGGCGATGTGGTCGCTTCTCGGCGCGCGCGGCGTCTCGGTGCTCGGCTGGGAGGCGTTCGGCAAGCTGTGGGTGAAGGACGCGGTCGAGGAGCTGAAGCCGGAAACGCTGGTCTGCCACGAGGCCGATTACGGCGATCTTCCCGACCTGTCGAAGGTCGATTTCGACCATGACGTCGTCTTCACCTGGAACGGCACCGCGTCCGGCGTCCGCGTTCCCGACGGCGACTGGATCCCCGATGACCGCGGCGGCCTGACGATCTGCGACGCGACCTCGGCCGTCTTCGCGATGGAGATGCCGTGGCACAAGCTCGACGTGGTGACCTTCAGCTTCCAGAAGGCGCTTGGCGGCGAGGGCGGGCACGGCGTCATCATCCTGTCGCCGCGCGCCGTCGAACGCGCCGACAGCTTCCGGCCCGACCGCCCCGTCCCGAAGGTCCTGAAGCTCCACAAGAAGGGAAAGCTGGACCGGGCGCTGTTCGAGGGCGCGACCATCAACACGCCGTCGCTTCTTGTGATCGAGGACGCCATCGACACGCTTGTCTGGGCCGAGGGGCTTGGCGGGGCAAGGGGGCTGATCGCCCGGGTCGATGAAAGCTTCGGCCATTTCCGGCGCTGGCTTGATACCACCCCGCACTTCCGCTCGCTTGCCGCGGTTCCCGAGACGATGTCGCAGACGGCGCTGTGCCTTGTCGTCGAAGATTCCTGGTTCACCGACCAGGACGCGGCGGCGCAGGCGGCGCTGGTGAAGGCGATGCTGGCGCTGCTGGCCGAAGAGGGTGTCGCCGTCGACATCAACGCCTATCGCGACGCGCCGACGGGTCTGCGGATCTGGGCCGGCCCGACGGTCGACCCGCAGGACATCGAACGGCTTCTTCCCTGGGTCGACTGGGCCTATGAGACGATCCGTGCGGAGCACCGCAGGGCGGCGGCCTGACCCCGACGAAACACAACAGCAGACGCCCCGCAAAAAGGAGCAGCGCCGTGCCGAAAGTACTTATCAGTGACAAGCTCAGCCCGAAGGCCGTGGAGATTTTTGAGACCCGCGGCGTCGAGGTCGATGTGAAGACCGGGCTGGAGCCTGCCGAACTCGCCGCCATCATCGGCGAGTATGACGGGCTGGCGATCCGCTCGGCGACCAAGGTGACGGGCGAGATCCTCGACGCCGCGACGAATCTGAAGGTTGTCGGGCGGGCCGGTATCGGCGTCGACAATGTCGATATTCCCGAGGCGACGGCGCGCGGCGTCGTGGTGATGAACACCCCCTACGGCAATGCCGTGACGACGGCCGAGCACGCCATTTCGATGATCCTGGCGCTGGCGCGGCAGATCCCGGCGGCGAATGATTCGACGCAGGCCGGCAAATGGGAGAAATCCCGCTTCATGGGGACCGAGATCACCGGCAAGACGCTCGGCATCATCGGATGCGGCAATATCGGCGCCATCGTCGCCGACCGGGCGCAGGGGCTGAAGATGAAGGTCGTCGCCTACGACCCGTTCCTGACGCCGGAGCATGCGCGCCGGATCGGGGTCGAGAAGGTCGAGCTCGAGGAACTTCTGGCGGCGGCCGATTTCATCAGCCTCCATACCCCGCTGACCGACCAGACCCGCAACATCCTGTCGGCCGACGCGCTGAACCGGACGAAAAAGGGCGTCCGCATCGTCAACTGCGCGCGCGGCGGGCTTGTCGACGAGCTGGCGCTGGCGGCCGCATTGGCGAACGGCCATGTGGCGGGGGCCGCGCTCGACGTGTTCGAGAGCGAGCCGGCGCGCGAGAACCCGCTGTTCGGCATGGAGAATGTCGTGGCGACGCCGCATCTCGGCGCCAGCACAACCGAGGCGCAGGAGAAGGTGGCGCTTCAGGTGGCCGAGCAGATGGCCGATTTCCTGGTCAACGGGGCGGTCGCCAACGCGCTGAACATGGCCTCGGTCTCGGCCGAGGAGGCGCCGATCCTGAAACCCTATATGGAGCTCGGGCGCAAGCTCGGCGCCTTTCTCGGGCAGGTGGAAAGCCCGGACCTGGTCTCGGTCAGCATCGAGTTCGACGGCAAGGCCGCCGGGCTGAACCCGGACCCGGTCGTCGCCTCGACCGTCGCCGGGCTTCTCGGCCCGGCGATGGATTCGGTGAACATGGTCAATGCGGCGGCGCTGGCCGCCTCGAACGGCATCGCGCTGTCGACGGTGCGGCACGACCGGCGCTGCGACTACGAAACGCTTCTTCGGGTGACGGTCGCCTATGGCGGCGGCACCCGCACCATCGCCGGAACGCTTGTCGGCGGCGACAAGGCGCGGATCGTCGAGGTGCAGTCGATCGCCGTCGAATCCGATTTCCCGGACACGCTTCTCTATCTTCGCAATTACGACAAGCCGGGATTCATCGGCGATCTCGGCAGCCTGTGCGGGCGCCACGGCATCAACATCGCGACCTTCCATCTGGGGCGGCGCGAGGAGGGCGGCGAGGCCATCGCGCTTGTCGAGATCGACCAGCAGATCGGCGCCGATGTGATGGATGAGCTTCGCGGGCTGGCGCAGGTGGTTCGGGCCGACCTTCTGCATTTCTCCTGAGGTCGGCTATCCCGCCCACTTCACCTTGCCGGGGCCGCGTTTTTTGGCTATCACTGTCGCCGTTTTGAGGCGCCGCCCGTTGCGGCGCGCGCGTTCCCGTGACCATCCCCGAAGGCAGGTATCAGCATGACAAACGTGGCCGTGATCGGCGCCCAGTGGGGCGATGAGGGCAAGGGCAAGATCGTCGACTGGCTCTCCAGCCGCGCCGACGTCGTCGTCCGCTTCCAGGGCGGGCACAATGCCGGCCACACGCTCGTCATCGGCGGGGTCGAATACAAGCTGTCGCTGCTGCCGTCGGGCATCGTGCGGCCGGGAAAGCTGTCGGTCATCGGCAACGGAGTCGTCATCGACCCGAAGCACCTTATTTCGGAAATCGCGCTGCTTCGCGAACAGGGCGCCGACATCACGCCGGAGACGCTTGTCGTCTCCGACACGGCGGCGCTGATCCTGCCGCTTCACCAGGCCGTCGACCATGCCCGCGAGGCGATGCGCGGAAGCGGCAAGATCGGCACCACCGGCCGCGGCATCGGCCCGGCCTATGAGGACAAGGTGGCGCGCCGCGCCGTGCGGCTCGGCGACCTTGCCAGCGAGGAGACGCTTCGGGCCAAGCTCGCGGCGCTGGCGGTGCACCACAATGTCTGGCTGAAAGCCGCCGCCGAGCCGGAGGCCGACCCGCAGGCGATGCTGGGCGAGCTGCTGGCGCTTCGCGACGGGATCATGCCCTTTGCCGGGCAGAGCTGGCGCGTTCTGGAGGCCGCCCGCGCCGACGGCAAAAGGGTGCTGTTCGAGGGCGCGCAGGGCGTGATGCTGGATATCGACCACGGCACATACCCGTTCGTCACCTCGTCGAACACGGTGGCCGGGCAGGCCGCGACCGGCGCCGGCACCGGCCCGACCGGCATCGGCTTCGTACTGGGGATCACCAAGGCCTATACGACGCGGGTCGGAAGCGGCCCGTTCCCGACCGAGGATTTCGGCGCCGACGGCGACCGGATGGGCGAGCGCGGGCGCGAATTCGGCACCGTCACCGGGCGCAAGCGCCGCTGCGGCTGGTTCGACGCGGTGATGGTGCGCCAGGCGAACGCGGTGGCCGGCATCACCGGCATGGCGCTGACGAAGCTGGATGTGCTGGACGGGTTCGAGACGCTGAAGATCTGCACCGGCTACGAGGTGGACGGAACGACGCTGGACCATTTCCCGTCCGACGCGGCGGCGCAGGCCGCCTGCACGCCGGTATACGAGGAGATGCCCGGCTGGTCCGAAAGCACATATGGCGCCCGAAGCTGGGCCGAACTGCCGGCCAACGCGGTGAAATATATCCGCCGGGT
>JAYYLR010000134.1:0-3636 GCA_036143955.1 Pseudomonadota bacterium
AGGTAAAGCTGGCTGTTTGGTAAATTGGCGGCTTCTGAAAGCAGTTGATGCCGCTCTGCAAGTGTGAGCCGCCTGTCTCTAGCAACGCTGTCGGTCGGGCGTTTGACGGCGCGTACTGGATTGCTGAGGTTATTTGCCCCCCATTCATTCTTGGCGGTCTCAAACAGGCTTGAAAGCAGGTTCAACTCTCGCCTGACGGCTCCCGAAGAAACACGTTGCAATCGGTCAGTCTTTAGGGTGGCTATGTCTTTAGATGTAATGGCTGCCAGCGATCTTGTGCGGCCAAGACGCTCTAGCAGGCTCAACAGACGGTATCGCTCAACATCATGGCCCTTGTGATGAATGGAAACCTCGGCGAGATATCGTTCTACCGCCTCTTCAAGCGTCACAGACAGGCGCTGTGGGCGGCAAGTGAGATTTCCCTGTTCCAGCGCCAGCTCGGCCTCTCTGGCCCACGTCTGCGCACTGGACTTATGAATGAATGTCTTGGTTTGCGTTGGGTAACCGCTGCGCCTAACACGCACTTCCCAGCGGTTGTTGCGTTTGCGTATAGATGCCATTGCCATCCTCCGTGGAGCATCATTGGAGCAATGAGCTTTCGAAGAATTGCCTGAAAACAGCTAAGTGCTTGAAAAGATTGGCGCACCCGAGAGGATTCGAACCTCTGACCTCTGCCTTCGGAGGGCAGCGCTCTATCCAGCTGAGCTACGGGTGCGAAGGGCGAACAATGTCGCGCTGAGCCGGGTTATACGCTCTTGGCGGCGCCGTGCCAAGCCATTTGCCGCCGTCATCGCCTTGCCTTCTACCCCGCGCCGCCCGTTATCTCCAGGAACACGTCCTCGAGATCCGGCTCGACGGTGGTGACGTCGCCGATGGTCAGCCCGCTTGCCGCGACGGCGGCGATGATCTCCGCGGCATGCGTGACGCCAGGATCATAGCGTACCGTCAGCCCGCCTTCGATCGGCTGCGCGCCGAGCGCGGCCAGCGAGTCCGGAACCTGCGCCGGCGCCCCGCCGGCAAGGGTCATCCTCAGCTCCTTGGCCCGCGCCCCGGCCATCAGCGTCGCCTTCGGCTGGTTGGCGATCAGCCTGCCGTGATTGAGGATCGCGATCCGGTCGCACAGCGCTTCGGCCTCCTCGAGATAATGTGTCGTCAGCACAACCGTGACACCGGCGTCGCGAAGCGATCCGATGGTCTCCCACAGCCGCTGGCGCAGCGCCACGTCGACCCCGGCGGTCGGCTCGTCGAGCACCAGAATCGGCGGGCTGTGGACCATCGCCTTGGCCACGAGAAGCCGCCGCCGCATGCCGCCCGACAGCCGCCTTGCATAGGTATGCGCCTGTTCGCTCAGCCCGACCGTCTCGAGAAGCGCGTCGCTGCGGCGCTCCGCCTTCGGCACGCCGAACAGCCCGGCCTGAAGCTCGAGAGTCTGCCGCGGGGTGAAATAGGCATCGATGTTCAGTTCCTGAGGGACGATGCCGATATTGGCCCGCGCCTGGCGGGGATCGGCGTCGAGGTCGGTGCCCCAGACCGAGATCGATCCGGCGGACTTGATGACCGTGCCGGCCATGATGTTGATGAAGGTCGACTTGCCGGCACCGTTCGGCCCCAGAAGCCCGAACACCGACCCGCAGGGAATGTCGAGGTCGACGGCGCGCAGCGCATGTTTCGGCGATGTGCCGCCGGCGCCGGTGTAGGTTTTTTCGACCCCGCGAGCGCGAATGGCGATTCCATCCTCGGGGCGATTGATGAAGGGTTCGGCATTGGTCTTGGCAGGATGCGATTTCATGCCAGCAATATAGGCGCTGAAGGGGACGGCTTAAACCTGTTTGCACGTCGGGATCCCGCAGAAGGGCGCCTTCGCAATTGCATCCGCCACGGCGAGGCGATAGATTTCAGGCGTTGCGGCGGCACTGGCAAGGTGCGCCCGCCGGAAAGGCTCTTGCAGGGGGATTGTGAGCATGACGATGGCCGAACAAAGCGAAGGCAGCATCGACGGCAACGCCAGCGGAGGCGCGCCTGAACTGGAAACCATTGCCGTCGATACCGACCGCGTGGCCTGCAATGGCGGCGGCGGCGCGCTTGGACATCCGCGGGTATGGCTGACACTCGGCACCGATGGCGAGATCGTCTGCCCCTACTGCTCGCGCCGCTATGTGCGGCGGCAGGACGGGGATGATGGCTGACCGGCCGCGCAGAAAGGCCAGGGGTCGCTCATGACCGACAGAGACCAGCTCGTCCTGATCGACGGGTCGGGATATATCTTCCGTGCCTTCCACGCGCTGCCGCCGATGACGCGTGGCGACGGCACGCCGGTGAACGCGGTTTTCGGCTTCACCGGCATGGTGATGAAGCTCGTCGATGATCTGGCGCCGAGCCATGTAGCGGTCGTATTTGATTCGGCGCGCCAGACCTTCCGCAACGACATCTATGCCGAATACAAGGCCAACCGCAGCGAGCCGCCGGAAGAGCTGGTTCCGCAATTCGCGCTGGTTCGCGACGCCACCGATGCGCTGAGCCTGCCGCAGGTCGAGGTGCCGGGGTTCGAGGCCGACGACCTGATCGCCACCTACGTGACGATGGCCGAGGCGGCCGGTCTCGAGACCGTCATCGTCTCCTCCGACAAGGACCTGATGCAGCTTGTGCGTGGCGGCGTGACGATGCTCGACCCGATGAAGCAGCGCCGCATATCCGATCCCGAAGTCGAGGAACGGTTCGGCGTCTCGCCGGATCGGGTCGTCGATGTCCAGGCACTGGCAGGCGATTCGACAGACAATGTTCCCGGCGTGCCCGGGATCGGCGTGAAAACGGCGGCGGAACTCATCAACACCTATGGCGATCTCGACACGCTGCTGTCACGCGCCGAAGAGATCAAGCAACCGAAGCGCCGCGAGAACCTGATGAACTTCGCGGACCAGGCACGGATTTCCCGCGACCTTGTGAAGCTTCGCGACGACGCGCCGGCGCCGCTGACACTCGACGGGCTGAAGCGCGGCGAGCGTGACATGGACCGGCTCCGCGACTTCCTCGCTGCGCAGGATTTCCGGCGCCTGCTGACCCGCATCGGCGCCGAGGGCGCCGCGCCGGCCGTCCGGTCCATGGCCGGGGCTCCGCAGCCGTCATCCACGCCCGCAACAGCGCCGCCAACGGTTCCCGCGGGTGAGACGGACTACCGGCTGATCACCGACCTTTCCGTCCTGGAAGCCTGGGTGGAGGAGGCGCGGCGGCAGGGATATCTGGCCGTCGATACGGAAACAAGTTCCCTGAACGCGGCGGCGGCGGAACTTGTCGGGATCTCGATGGCGCTGTCGCCGGGCCGCGCCTGCTATGTGCCGTTACGGCACGGTGGCGGCACCGTCGAAAGTGACGGGCAGGCGGGGCTGGCGCTGGAGGCCGTGGTCGAGCGCCCGAAGCAGATCGATTTCGCAGACGCCATCGCCGTCCTGAAGCCGCTGTTCGAGGATGAGGCGGTTCTGAAGATCGGCCATAACCTGAAATATGACAGCCATGTCCTGATGCGCCGGCACAATGGGGGCATAAGCCTTGGCCCGGTCGACGACACGATGTGCCTTTCCTATGTGCTGGATGCCGGCAAGGTCGGCGGCCATTCGATGGATTATCTTGCCGGCCACTGGC
>JAYYLR010000135.1:0-2692 GCA_036143955.1 Pseudomonadota bacterium
TCGGCCATATGGACGAGGACGGCTTCGTATTCGTCACCGGCCGGATCAAGGAACTGATCATCAAGGGCGGCGAGAACATTGCGCCGCGCGAAGTCGATGAAGTGCTTCTCGAGCATGACGACATTCTCGAAGCCGCTGCCTTTGCCGTGCCTTGCGACAATTACGGGCAGCGGGTCGAAGCCTGCATCCGCTACAAGCCCGGCCGGGAGGCTTGCGAGAGCGACCTTCTCGCACATTGCGTATCTAGGCTTGGCAAGTTCAAGTCCCCAGACCGGGTCCATGTCCTTGACGATTTACCAAAAGGCCCATCAGGCAAGGTGCAGCGCCTGAAGCTTCATGACATGGTCTATGGCGGAGGTGCCGCTTGAACGGGATGTCGCTGACAGCCCTGCTGCCGTCACTCGACCCGGCGCTGGTCACTATAATCTGCACCATATTCCTGTTTGCCGGCGTGGTGAAGGGGTTCCTTGGGATAGGCTTGCCGGCAGCGGCGATGGGGTTGCTGACGCTCGTCATATCACCGACCGAGGCCATATCGCTCCTCTGGCTGCCGATCCTGTTCACCAACATCTTCCAGTTTGGCCGAGCGCCAGAGCGGCGCACCATCGCTACAAGCTATATCTGGTTCGCTGTGCCGCTAGCCGCCAGCATTTTCCTGACCTCGTTGTTCATCAATGATTATCCGACGGCACTTCTGACCGTCGCCATCGGCAGCGCTATGGTAATCTTCTCGCTAAACCTGCTTTTCGGGGTGACAGTGCCGATCGGCCCTGGCCCGGTCTGGCAAGGTGCCTTTGGCGTTGTTGCAGGTGTTCTCGGCGGTCTCAGCTCGATCTGGTCACCGCCCGTCGCCATGTATCTGATTGCGCGCGACACGCCAAAGGAACGCTTTATCGGGGCCGCAGGTTTTCTGTTCCTTGCCGGCTGCGTGCCGCTCGGCATCGGGCTAGTGATGTCGGGACTGATAACCTGGGTTGTGATCATAAAATCGTCCCTCGGCCTCGCGACAACGCTGATCGGCTTTCGCGTCGGCGAGATCCTGCGCGAACGCGTCTCGCAAAACCGATTCCGGCAGATCGTCCTTGTCGCCTTCCTGCTGATGGGAATCAGGCTGATCGCAGTCGGCCTGCTCTAAACCGGACATATCATCCGTTGCCGCGACAAGAGAATTGTCACGATTTCTTGGAATGGTTGGCTGTCTGCAATAATACAGGCGGTTTTTGAATTGAAACATTGAACTATCAACCCTGCCGGTCTGAAATTGCCTGAAGCAGATCAGCGAGCGCCTCTGGTGCCTCAACCATTATGTCATGTTTCGTTGGCATGGAATGGAGCTGCCATCCCGGGCGCTTTGATACGCGCCCATACTCTTCCCAGAAAATCGAGGGCTTGTTGCGTTCAGCAAGAATGTAGTGCCTATCAGTTACCCCCGCCTCGCGTCCGGTCAGGGTTACCCCTTCGATCAAACACCGAATTGGATGTGGCGAGCATTTCGCCCGCAGTAATGCTAGGTGATCGGGATTATCACTCCAAGCATCGAATTGGTCTGGCTTGACCATAAAGCCGCCCTTTGCAAGCTGCTCGCGAAAGGCGGCGGTGCGTTCGGGATTGCGGTTGGTAATGGCGGACACACCACTCTCCTCAGGCACGACAGCATCAAGATAGACAAGCGTGCGAATGCGCTCCGGCACCCGGCCTGCAACGCCCGTGATGATCACGCCACCATAGGAGTGGCCGACGAGAATGACATCGTCGAGATCCTTCCATTTGATATGGTTGACGATATCAAGCACATGGGTGTCGGGAACGATGTTGGGCGACGCGAGATGGCTGCGCTCGCCAAGGCCGGTCAGCGTCGGAGACGTCACATCATGACCGCAGCCACGAAGCGCCCGCTCAAGTGGGCCCCAACACCAGCCGCCATGCCATGCACCATGCACAAGAACAAAAGTTGCCATGTCGCTCTCCGTAAATGAATACGCCGTCGGCGAATATCAGCAAATGGCGCAAAACGAAACATCGGAATTCAAGATGTACAATTTTCCGGCGGCAAGGTGATGACCGCGTTGTGATCTGGCCTCCAAAGACTGCACAAACCTTGCTGGCAAAGACCAGCTGGCCTACCGTGGACGGGATGATCTGAAACGTGGAAGGGCCCGCGGCGAGATGGCAAATATTCTTATTACCGGCGCAAACGGATTTATCGGCAGCCGGCTTGCCGCAACCATGCCTGTAGGCAGTACCGCGCGGCTCAACGGCAAGGATGAAGTGGTCGAGAGGCTTGTCCTTGTTGATCATGTGGTCACCGACATCGCGGCCGGGCCAGACGGCGCCGAATGGGTCGAGGGAGATCTCGGCGCCCTCGTCGCCGCGCAACCCGACCTGTTCAGCAACGCCGATTCCGTGTTCCACCTCGCCAGCGCCACCAGCGGCGAGTGCGAGGCGGAACTCGATCTCGGGATCAATGCCAATCTGCTTGCCGGTTTAGCGCTCGGGCGCTGCCTCGCATCGGCGGCGCAACGTCCACTTCTGGTGTTTTCCAGCACGCTTGCCATCTATGGCGGCACGCCGGAGGCTCCTCTTCCGCCGGTCGTCGACGACACCACCCACCCGACGCCGCAGAACAGCTATGGCTCGCAAAAGCTGATGCTCGAGGCGTTCTTCGCCGACCTGTCGCGGCGCGGCCTGATCA
>JAYYLR010000136.1:0-7713 GCA_036143955.1 Pseudomonadota bacterium
GCCGGCACGCTGATTTCGGGGCAGCTTGTCGACCGCTTTACCGGCCGCCGTGTCGCCGCGCATCTGATGCTGCCGATCGCGCTTGCCTGCCTGTCACTCTGGCTGGTCGACGGCGCCGTCGGCGTGCTGCTGTTTTTCATCTTCTTCGGATTTGCCTCGGGAATGCCCAACACGGCTGTCGCCGCGACCATGGCCGAGATGTACGGCACCCGCTATCTTGGCGAAGTGAAAGCCATATTTCTGCCACTTGGCGTGTTTAGTTCGGCCCTGTCGCCGATGGCCATGGGCATGCTCATCGACGCCGGATATGGCATGGCGACATTGATGGCACTGAACATCTCGCTGGCGCTTCTGGCGCAGGGCGGGGCGATGTGGATGCTCACGAAACCGCCGGCCGGAGCCGAACAATGACGAGATATCTTTTCCTGGCGACAGCGCTGTATCTTGGGATGGCCGGAGGTGCCTCGGCAGCCGATCCCTGGGCCGGTACCTGGTTCACCTGTGAGTTTGCGAAAAGCCGGACGCCGCCCCATGATTCCTGCGCCATGTTCGATGACGAAGGTTTCCGATTCGAGGATGGGCGCTTCACCTATGTCCGGATCACCGAGTCCGACGAGACAGCCTGCAAGGGCGAAAAGGCAGGCCAGTGCTTTCGCCGCGACAGGCCCGAGATCACCATCAGCACCTCCGATCGCGGGCGGCTCGATCTTGGGCCGGACCGGATCAGGGTGAGCTATCTTCTCTGCACACAGACATTCTATTTCAGGGATACCGAAAGTTACCGCGAGATCTGGCCCGATGAGGACAGATGTTTCTGGGCCCGCAAGCGGCATTTCTACATCGCACGCTATACGGGCAAGGTAGAGGAAAGGAAATAAGGCCGGCCATGTCGAACCTGCCCTGTATAGCTGCTGATGTTTCGCGCCGGGTGATCCGCGTCTTTGGCGATGAGTCGACGGACTTTCTGCAGTCGCTCGTGACAGCGAATGTCGAGGAGATTGCGCAGGGCGCCTGCGGCCCGGGGGCACTGCTCACACCGCAGGGACGGATCCTTGCCGACATGATGATCTTCCGCAGGGAAGAGGGGTATCTTCTCGATTGCGATGAAGCCCGCGCTGCGGACCTGTTCACGCGACTGCGTCGTTACCGACTTCGACGCCCCATTGATCTGGCAATGGAGCAGGACCTGCGCGTCTGGGTTGGATGGGATGGGAATATGCCCGCCGATGCGGCCATTGATCCGCGTCATCCCGACCTTGGATGGCGCTGGATCGGCGCTGACGGAACACACCCGCCGGGCTTTGATGGTGACGATGCCGGTCCCATCGACCTCTGGCATGCAAGGCGGATTGCCGCCGGCGTGCCGCAGGGGCCGGTCGATCTCGTGCCAGAACGTGCACTGATGCTTGAGGCCGGGCTCGACAGGATCGGCGCCGTCGATTTCTCCAAAGGGTGCTATGTCGGTCAGGAAGTCACCGCGCGCACGCATTATCGCGGCCTTGTGAAGCGCCGCATCGTGCCGCTGCAGATCGATGCCGAACAGGTGACCGAGGGGGCGGAGATTACTGACGGGGAAGCCGTCATCGGCAGCGTTCTCAGCCTGGCTGCGGCAGGCACGCAGCTGTTGTGCCTTGCGGCGATGAAGCTTTCCGATCTTCACCGGCTACTTGATGATGGCGGTGAGATTTTTGTCGAAGGGCATGTCGCCCGCCTGGCACTGCCCGACTGGATGCTGCCATTGCCCGATCCGGCACGCACCGACAAAGCCTGACGAGATCTATTCCGGTTCCTTGAACAGGGCCGCCGCGGCAGCGTTCACCGAGCCCTTGCCGTCAAGTATCGCCTCGACACGCGCGATCTCGGCCTTCATGCGGTCGATATAGGCCTGCAGGTCCTCAACATTCCAACGCTCCATCTCCGGCCCAGCGCCGGCCGGCTTCATGGCCTCGAGTTCATCCTCCATCACGACCTCCCTGGCTGATATCGACTGCCGACAGTATCAGCCCTTTTTCCACATCCCGCAAAGCCCTTTGCAAAACAGCGGCTTCCGGCCTATAAAGGGGCCCTTCCGCTAATTCAACGCGAACATGCGGCGGCCGAATCTCCGGCCGTGCAGCAGAAAGCAGGTAGTTATGACCCAATTGCTCATGCCGAAAGCAACCGCCGTGTGGCTGATCGACAACACCGGCCTTTCGTTCGACCAGATCGCCGATCTGTGCAGCCTTCACCCTCTGGAAGTCCAGTCGATTGCTGATGGTGAAACAGGGATAGGCATTCAGGGCTATGATCCGGTCCAGAACGGCCAGCTGACCCGGGAAGAACTGGAACGCTGTGAGGCCGACCCCTCGGCGCGCCTTGTGCTGGCCGTCTCGGACCTTCCGACACCGAACCGCCGCACCAAGGGCCCGCGTTATGTTCCGGTGGCACGGCGTGGTGACAAGCCGGATGGCATTGCCTGGCTGGTCAAGCATCACCCGGAGCTGAAGGACGCCCAGATCGTGAAGCTGATCGGCACCACCAAGGAAACAATCACCAAGATCCGTGAGCGTACGCATTGGAACATCAGCAACATCTCGGCGAAACATCCGGCAATGCTTGGTCTGTGCAAGCAGACCGATCTCGATGCCGCCATCGAGAAAGCCGGCGGCACGCCACAGGTGGAAGAACAGGTTTCCGACATCAGCGAACTGCCCTGATGCGGCGGCTTGATCCCAATCGGCAGATGCAGGCATGATGGACCACGCAGCCAGTCAGCAAGGCAATCGGCTCTGGTTGGGAAAAACAGGAAGCAGAAACGGTGAAAGACACCGATATTGAGCAACAGCAGCAGCTTCACGCCCGCCTTCACGCGCTCGAGAGTGAGCATCGCGACCTTGACGAGGTGATCGAACGCCTTGCTGATGACAAACCGTTCGACCAGCTGAAACTTCAGCGCCTGAAAAAGCGAAAGCTGGTGCTGAAAGATGAAATGACCCTGATCCGCAGCCGGATACTGCCTGATATTATTGCCTGAACCCGAAGAGATTTCCCAATGCCGTCACAAGACCAATCCCGCCTCCGTGTCGTCGTGTGCATGGGAAGCCAGTCAGACTGGGACACGATGCGTGAAACCGCGGCCATCCTCGACACACTCGGGGTGGCGCATGAAGTCAGGATTATCTCGGCCCACCGCACCCCTGACAGGCTGTCCGAATTTGCGCGCGCTGCCGTCGATGATGGTGTCGGTGTGATTGTCGCCGGGGCTGGGGGTGCGGCGCATCTTCCGGGGATGATCGCGGCGCATACGACGCTTCCGGTGCTTGGCGTCCCCGTCGAATCGAAATCGCTGAAAGGCATGGATTCACTGCTGTCGATTGTCCAGATGCCGGGCGGGGTTCCGGTTGGCACGCTCGCCATTGGCGCCGCCGGCGCACGCAATGCCGGTCTGCTGGCGGCACAGATACTTGCACTTGGTGATGAGGCGCTCGCCGGGCGGCTTCAGGAGTGGCGCCGCAATCAGTCCGAAGCGGTTGCCGAAACGCCGTCATGACGCGCGACGGCGGCAGTGGCGGGCCACAATGGCTCGGCATCCTTGGTGGTGGCCAGCTTGGGCGCATGCTGGCGATTGCCGCTGCACAGCTTGGATTGAAAACCCACATTTACGCCCCCGACGCGAATACCAGCCCGGCCGGCGAAGTCGCCACGTGCACCACGTCGGCATCCTATGACGATATGACGGCACTCCGCGCGTTTGCAGCTGGCATGGACGCCGTGACCAGCGAATTTGAAAATGTGCCGGCCGCGACAATGGAGGTGATCGGGAAGTCCTGTCTTGCCAGCCCGGGAGCGGAGGCACTCCATGCCGCACAGCACCGTATAGCCGAAAAAACGCTGGCTGCCGGTCTTGGCATTCCGACACCGCGCTACTGGCAGGTCCGGAACCTCGAGGATCTTACGGTGGCAATGGAGGCCCTTTCCGCGCCCGCCATCCTGAAGACCTGCCGCCTTGGATATGACGGCAAGGGACAGCGCCGGCTGAGCCCGGGCGACGATCTGGAAGCAGCGCTGAAGGACCTGAACAGCGATGACGCCATTCTCGAGGAAATGATCGCCTTTGACGGCGAGATCAGCGCCCTTCTGGCGCGCGATCCCGCAGGCAATATCTGCCATTTCCCGACCAGCCAGAACCGGCATGAGAACGGAATCCTGGCAAGGTCTGTTGCACCAGCACCCGTTGCACCTGTGCTCGCGGAAGCTGCGCAGACGGCGGCCGAATCTCTTGCCGATGCGGTCGATCTTGTGGGGCTGCTCGCCGTGGAGTTCTTTATCGACACCGATGGCAGGCTGCTGTTCAACGAAATGGCGCCGCGGCCGCACAATTCCTTCCACTGGACGATTGAAGGCTGCGCCACCAGCCAGTTCACACAGCTTGCACGTGTCCTTGCCGGCATGGGCTTCGGCGACACGTCGGCCTACGGGCGGTGGCAGATGGACAATCTGCTTGGCCAGCACATGGTCGATGTGCCCTCAATTCTGGCAAGCGACGGGGCGCATCTTCACCTTTACGGCAAACCTGAGGCGCGCACGGACCGCAAGATGGGGCATGTCACGCGGCGCCTGATCGACTAGCTCTGCGCCTCGGCCAGCGTCGTCAGGTCGAAAGGTGTTGCCTGATACAGATCATTGATCCAGTTGGTCATCATGAGGAAGGCATAGGGCCGCCAGAAATTGACCGGATCATTGTCGGGATCGTCACCCGGGAAATATCCGTGCGGAATCGCCGTGTCCATGCCCTGCTCACGGTCCCTGTGATACTCGGTTCCAAGGGTTTCGGCGTCATATTCCAGATGGTTCAGGACGAACAGATCACCGCTCGACGGATCGCGGGCAAGGCCGATGCCACAAATGTCGCTTTCGGCGAGAACCTCGATACCGGCCGGCTCGAGATCCGATCTCCTGTTTTCGGTGTAGCGCGAGACCGGCATCGGAAAACTGTCCGTGAACCCGCGCATGAGCCGGCCCTTGATATCATTCAGCCGATGCGGATAGACACCAAACAGCTTCTTGCCACAATCATATTTCGGAACATTGTGGAAATGATAGAGGAGCGCCTGCGCCCCCCAGCAAATTCCAAGTCGCCGGAAGCAGTTGGTCTGAGACCATTCCAGGATCTCCGTAAGTTCCGGCCAGTAAGCGACTTCCTCGAAGGGCAGCCGCTCGACAGGAGCACCGGTGACGATCAGAGCATCAAAGAAATCGTCCCGGACATCCTCGAGCCGGCGATAGAAACGTCGCAGATACCCAGGTTCGGTATGGCGCGGCGTGTATGACGCCGTCGTCATGAGAATCAGTTCAATCTGAAGCGGTGAATTGCCAAGGAGACGGGCGAACTGGATTTCCGTGTCCTGCTTCTTCGGCATCAGATTCAGCAGCAGCAGCCTTAGCGGCCGGATATCCTGGCGAAGAGCCTGTTTCTGCGCCATCACATCGACCTGCTCCGCCTGCAGTTCTTCGAGAGCTGGCAAATTGTCTGGCACCTTAATCGGCATGCTGTACGTATCCCTGTGGTCGGGGTCGAGGGTCTGGGCCGCGGTTATAGCTCAGTAACCGCCCGAAATGCCAGTCCGGATATGTCTGGAAACATGAGTTTGCCGGCCTTTTCAGCGGCGTGGGCGTCCCACCACCTTGAACATGCCTTCGGCGAGGCGCTGACCGGTGTTTATCGCCGTGCGGAACGGCGCGGTCGCCCTGGGAATCTGCGATACGTTCTTCAGTCGGCGGTCTAGAAAGCCTTCGATGGACTGCCAGTCATCACTCGTGTCGGCTATCCAGGCGAGCAGTGTCGCGCTGTACACCGCCGCCAGCGTAGCCCGTTTCGTATAAAATGAAATGTCGGTGTCACGCTGACCTGCGGCGCGCCAGATTGTGTCGACAGTGGCATAAAGCGCTTTCGCCGAAGCAACTGCATTTCCAGGGATGGCAAGCACGGTCAGGCCGCGTCGCACGGCTTCCTTGTGAGGTGCGGCCTGCCGAAGCCTGATGAGAACCATCTCACGGATCATGAGATGGATACGCTCTGGCCGTGGGGACAGGGCCTCGAACGCCTCGACCATCATCGCATCTGCCATCTGGGAATGTGCGAGAATCGCGTCAAGCGCACCGCGCGGGAAATGCTTCGCGACATCCTCGGCCGTGAATCCGGCATCCACGGCGCCGGCCACCAGCGCGGCGTCGCTCCACCCGTCGAACGGGACGTGCGTCAGAGCCGCCGTTATGATGGCGGCGGCATCAGGATGTACCGCATGGTTAAAAGCACCATGAAGGTCGTCTGCTTTGGTCATTCTTGTCCCCGCTTTATGGACCAGAGCTTGGTTCATACCCTCAGTCGTATGAGGATAAGCGAAATAGCGGATTTTTCCAGTAACAAACTGCCACAGACCTATTGCCGCAGGTGAAGTGTCGCCTGAAGTTACGGTGTGTGGAAGACGACGCTTCGGCCTTTACAGCAAACCAGCCTTTGTGCTACGACCAGCCCTCAATCGCGGCAGGCGCAGGTTTTGCCGTGTGATGCAACCGACCGAAAGGTGTGATTGACCGTGTACGTAACCGTACGAGACAATAACGTCGACCAGGCGCTTCGCGTGCTTAAGAAAAAGCTGCAGCGCGAAGGTGTGTTCCGCGAGATGAAAAACCGCCGGGCCTATGAAAAGCCGTCAGAGCGCCGTGCCCGTGAGGCCGCCGAATCGACCCGCCGGGTGCGCAAGCTGATGCGCAAGCGGATGGAGCGTGAGGGCTATTAGGGCCTGATCAAAAAAATCGAGGCAAAGCCGCCCTGGGGTGTCCACGGCGGCTTTTGTTTTGCGTGGCCTTCTAAACTCATGCGTCGTTCATCAATTCCTTATCCTTATGGAATTCGCCATGTGAAGGGGGCTGGCGCCGTCGCATTATAGCGTTTATCGCAAAAATCCATTACTAGGTTAGCCATTGTTTTTAGGGTGGCTTTTTGGCCACATTGCACGACAGGAAAGTGTTTTCACGTCCACCCGGACGGCCATGATTGGATTGACGACATGAAGATTGGATGCCCCACGGAAACTTTCGAAGGTGAACGGCGCGTCGCGATGACGCCTGACAGCATTCGCCAGATATTGAAGCTAGGCCATGATTGTGTCGTGCAATCCGGTGCCGGCGATGCCGCCGGATTTCCGGACGCCGCCTATGAGGAGGCCGGCGCGGCTATCGTGAAAACCGCCGCGACCCTCTGGAAACAGGCGGACATCGTCGTCAAGGTGCGTGGTGTCACGAAGAAAGAGGAATCACAGCTTCGCGCCGACCAGACGGTGATCAGCCTTTTCTGGCCGGCGCAGAACCCGGAGCTTCTTGAAACATTCAAATCCGCCGGCACGAATGCCATTGCGATGGATATGGTGCCGCGGATCAGCCGCGCCCAGAAGATGGACGTCCTGTCCTCAATGGCCAACATCGCGGGTTATCGTGCGGTCATCGAGGCCGGCAACCAGTTCGGTCGTTTCTTTACCGGCCAGATCACGGCCGCCGGCAAGGTGCCGCCTGCCAAGGTCCTCGTCATCGGCGCCGGCGTGGCCGGTCTTGCGGCGATTGGAACGGCAACGTCGCTTGGCGCCATTGTCCGCGCGTTCGATGTGCGCCCCGAGGTCGCCGAACAGATTGAATCGATGGGCGCCGAATTCCTGATGCTGGAATTCGAGGAGGACG
>JAYYLR010000137.1:0-9518 GCA_036143955.1 Pseudomonadota bacterium
CGCCATGACCTCCAGGCAGTCGCCAAGAAGAAGCGCGCCCGTCGCCGACCGGTTGGTTCCGGGGCCGGCCGGGCGACCCGGCGGCCCGTACCAGGCATGCAGGAAATCGGTGGTATGTGCCAGGGCGGCACTATCGGGCACGTCGCAACCCTCTGATTTGGCCCGGATTTCCGGGCGGAATCCGTTGCCAAGGTGATACAGCACGCAACCTAATAATCCGTTAAGGATTCACCCGGAAAATGCCGAGAAGTGAATTTGCTTCAGCGCGGCGAGAAAGCTGGATGCAAGGTTTCGCGAAACCCTGTATCATCTGCCCCGGAACGATCCGTTTTCCGACTGGTCGTCTCCAAGCAAGGTTCAACCCGACGCCGGCTTCAAGCCAAAGCCCCTGGACAATAGCCCCAAGACACGATCATGTCGTCCGCCTCCCAGAACCGCAGCCTGTCCGGCGCGCCGTCCTCTCCTAGCGACGACCGGCGCGTGACGGTCGTCCTCGGGCCGACCAACACCGGCAAGACGCATCTGGCGCTGGAGCGGATGACAGGCTACGGGTCGGGCATGATCGGGTTTCCGCTGCGCCTTCTGGCACGCGAGAATTACGACAGGCTTGTGGCAAGGCTGGGGGCATCGAAGGTGGGGCTGATCACGGGCGAGGAGCGGATCGTCCCGCCGGGCGCCAGCTATCTGTGCTGCACCGTCGAATCAATGCCGCTTGGCGGCACGGTGCAGGCGGATGACGGGCTGCGAAAGAGCTTCGATTTCGTTGCCGTCGACGAGGTCCAGCTTGCCGGCGACCGGGAGCGCGGGCATGTCTTCACCGACCGGATCCTGCATGCGCGCGGCATCCACGAGACGATGTTTCTTGGCGCCGAGACGGCCGGCCCGCTTCTTCGCAGGATGCTTCCCGAGGCCAGGTTCGAGAGCCGCAGGCGCCTGTCGACGCTGAGCTTTGCCGGATCGAAGAAGCTGACGCGCCTGCCGCGCCGCAGTGCCATCGTCGCCTTCGGCGTTGCCGAGATCTACCAGATCGCCGAGCTGGTGCGCCGCCAGCGTGGCGGTGCGGCTGTCGTGATGGGGCGACTCAGCCCGCGGACCCGCAACGCGCAGGTCGAGCTGTACCAGAATGGCGATGTCGATTTCCTTGTCGCCACCGATGCCATCGGCATGGGGCTGAACCTTGATCTCGGGCATGTGGCGCTGGCCTCCGACATGAAGTTCGACGGCCGCCAGATGCGGCGCCTGACAGCGGCGGAAACGGCCCAGATTGCGGGCCGTGCCGGTCGCCATACCAATGACGGCACCTTCGGCGTGACGGACGGCTGCCCGCTCCCCGAGCCGGAGATGGTCGAGGCTGTCGAACAGCACCGGTTCGAGCCGATCCGCAGCTTCTGGTGGCGCTCGCGCGATATCGATTTTTCCGGTGTCGATCCGCTTCTCGCCTCGCTGGAGGCACCGCCGCCGATGTCATTCCTTCTCCGCAAGGGTGACGCCATCGATCATCGGGCGCTGGCCAATCTCGCCGAACGGCCGGCCATTCGCGAGCGCGCCGTCGGCGCCGGTCAGGTGCGGCTTCTGTGGGATGTCGCCTGCATTCCGGATTTCCGGCAGAGCCTCAGCGACGACCATTACGACCTGCTTGCCAATCTCTATGGACAGCTTGCCGAGGCCGGCACGCTCGGCAACGACATGGTGGCCCGCGCGATGGCGCAGCTGGACAGGCTTGACGGTGATATCGACACACTTATGACGCGCCTTGCCTATATCCGTACCTGGACCTATGTCACGCATCGTGCGGACTGGACAGACAACCCTGCGGAATGGCAGGATCGGGCGCGTTCCATAGAGGACCGTCTGTCCGACTGTCTTCATGAACGCTTGTCAGAGCGGTTCGTCGACCGGCGTGCCGCACATCTGAGCCGAAAGTTGAAGGAAACAAGGAATCTCATGGCCTCGGTAAAAAGTGACGGTACCGTTCTGGTCGAAGGTGAAGAAGTCGGCGTTCTGGACGGTTTCGTGTTCCGCCCCACTCTTGGAGAGGGTGACGAGAAGGCAACGATCCTTGCCGCCGCGCGCCGCGGTCTTCCCGACGAAATCGAGACCCGGGTGCGCGCCTTCGTTGCGTCGGCAACGGCTGCCTTCAAGCTGAATGAATCGGGCCAGATCAGCTGGCGTGATTCGCCTGTGGCGCGTCTTGTCAGGGGGGACGGCATCTATGCGCCGCGCCCTGAACTTATTGCCAGCGAGCTTCTGTCGATCGACCAGACGCAGAGGATGAACACGCGGCTGTCCGAATTTGTCGCCGCGCATGTCCGCGACGTGCTGGGACGCCTTGTCGTGCTCGAGACGCCGGAAACGGCGCCGCTGCCCGAACGCAAACCGTCGCGGCCGCGTCAGCCGCAGCCTGCCAAAGACGTGGCGGACGCCCCGAGCGGCCCGACAAAGGATGAGATCGCAGCCACCCCGCCGGCCGAACAGCCGGATATCGTGGATGTACCGGAGCAGGCGCCAGAGCCGCTTTCCGGCCCCGCGCGCGGGCTTGCTTTCATGATGTTTGAAGGTCTTGGCACCGTTCCGTCCATGCAGGCTGGACAGCAGCTTCGTGGCCTCAGCGAGACCGACAAGCCGCGACTGGCCAGGCTTGGTCTGCGCTTCGGTGTCGAGGCCGTCTATCTTCCCGAGCTTCTGAAACCTGCGCAGATCGAGCTTCGTGCGCTGTTGTGGAACCTGTTCCACGGCGACGCCGGGGTCTTTCATGCGCCGCCGCCGGCGGGCCGGGTCACGATCGACATGGTGGAAGGCGTGCCGGACGAATTCTGGCTTGCCGTCGGCTATCGCCGGCTCGGTGACCGGGTGATGCGGGTCGACATGGTCGAGCGCGTTTCGCTGCTTGTCAGGAACGCGGCGCGGGAAGGACAGTTTCGGATCAGCGAGGAAATGCTGTCGCTTGCCGGTGCCACGCGGGACCAGATGGCGGCAATGCTTCTCGATATGAATTGCAAGATCGTCAGCGAGGAGCCCGACGAGGACCCGGAGAAGCCGCCGATTCAGGTTTTTGAGAGACTTCGTCGGCAACGTCCTGCCGGTGGCGGACGCCGAGATCGCCGTCCGCAGGAGCAGAATGACCGGCCGCGGGGGCGCAGGAATGCGCAGGGTCAGCGCAACAGGGGCGGAAGGCCCGGAGGTAACGGGACGGGGCGTGGCCAGAGCCAGGCCGCCAAGGGTCGCGAGCCCGATCCACAATCACCGTTCGCCATTCTTGCGCAGCTGAAGCAGAAATCGTGAAAAGCCCTGCTGCCGCAGACTCGCTGAGGCTCGACAAATGGCTGTGGTACGCACGGTTCTTCAAGACCCGCGCCAACGCGACACGTGCCATTTCGGGCGGGCGTTTCCGTCTGGATGGCGAGGTGATGAGCAAGCCGCACCGGGCCGCACAGCCAGGGCAGGTGCTGACCTTCACGCAGGGCGAACGGGTGCGGGTCATCAGGATTGTCGCCCTGGGGACGCGCCGCGGACCGGCGAGCGAGGCGGTGGAACTCTATGAAGACCTGTCGCCGGAAATGCCGAAACGGCGTGCTGAAAGCCAGACCAGTCCGGTTTTCGAGAGCCGGGAGAAGGGGGCGGGTCGACCGACAAAGCGTGATCGGCGCGCCACGCAGCAGCTGAAGACCGAACTCCGCTGAGTGGGCTGTTGCCTGATGGCGGACCAAGAACCGGAAGAGGACCCTTGTCGATGATTGGAAAACTGGGAAGCTGGATCCGTGAATTCACCGAAGATCAGGCTGTGTCGCCGACACAGGATGACGAGTGGGCTGCAGCCATTGCCGGACTGTTAATTGAAGCGGCGATGGCGGATGGCGAGCTTGACGACACAGAGCGGGCGCAGGTCGCCCGTATCCTCTCGGCACAGCCCGGGCTTGATGCGGCAAGGGTCGACAGTCTTATCGATCATGCGGTGGCAAGCCACGAGACAAGGGTCGAGATCCATTCTCTGACCCGCGCCATCCGCGGCGAGACCGAACCCGAGGACCGTATTGCCGTTCTTGAAATGGCCTGGATGGTCGTGATGTCTGACGGCGAGGTGCATGAATATGAGGCCCAGCTGATGCGACGTCTGGCCGGGCTTCTCTATGTCGATGACATCGAGTCCGGACGCGCCGCAAAACGCGCGCGAGCCCGCCTCGAAGCTGCGTCCTGATCGCACTTGTGATCCGACCTCCTTTGCGATAAAACCCTGCGCCTGAGACGAACAAGGAAGCGCCGCATGACCTATATCGTTAATGACAACTGCATTAACTGCAAATACACCGACTGTGTCGAAGTTTGCCCCGTTGATTGCTTCTATGAAGGCGAGAACATGCTTGTCATCCATCCCGATGAGTGTATCGACTGTGGTGTTTGCGAACCGGAATGCCCGCCTGAGGCCATTCTTCCCGACTCCGAGCCCGGCGCCGAAAAATGGCTCGAGATCAATCGTGAAATGTCGGAAATCTGGCCGAACATTGCTCAGCGGAGCGACCCGATGCCGAATGCGGAATCGGCGCAGGATGAAACCGGAAAATTCGAGAAGTATTTCTCGCGCAACCCGGGACAGGGCAGCTAGCCGTCGCACCGCCGGCGTGGCTGAATTGATTTTCGGGTTAATTTCGGGTATAATACTTCCCAGCTACAGTGACTTAATGATGATGGCCCAACCCGCTTCGCGGATTACGGAAGCTGGGCAAGGACACTTGGCACGGCAGGCTTTGAAGCGATCTGTCCGGGTGGGTGTCGCCGGGTCTAGAATGAATGAGTAGGGACTGATGGCAAAAAAGACCGAAGATGCATTCCAGCAGGATGATTTCGTAGTTTATCCGACGCATGGCGTCGGTCGCATTCTCGGCACCGAAAGCCGGCAGATCGGTGACACCGAGATCGAGATGCTGGTGGTGCGTTTCGAGCATGACCGGATGACTCTCCGGGTTCCGATGGACAAGGCCCGTTCGCTTGGCCTGCGGACGCTGAGTTCGAAGAAGCAGATGGAACAGGCCATCACCACCCTTCAGGGCAAGGCACGGGTCCGCAGGACCATGTGGTCGCGCCGCGCGCAGGAATACGAGACCAAGATCAAGTCAGGCGATCCGGTGTCGATTGCCGAAGTCGTCCGCGACCTGCACCGCCGCACCAACCAGTCCGAGCAGTCATACTCCGAACGCCAGATGTACCAGGCTGCACTGGAGCGCCTGGCCCGCGAATTCGCGGCGATCGAAAAGATCGATCAGGAATCCGCGGCGATGAAGCTTGAGGATCTGATGGACGTCGCCTGAACCGGCGACCCAGCTTTTTGGGGGAGGAGGGCGGCCCGTGCCGCCCTTTTTCTTGACCTGAAAACCTGTCACCAACCGATTGCCGCGTCGCTGCATGTCAATTCACGCCCCGTCTTTCTGTGCTAAGGTATGCGCATGGCAAACGCTTTCATTCAGGAAAAAGAACTGTTTCCGGTGCAGCCGCCCTTCGGCAGCGGCAAGCTGGACCGTGGCCTGCATCACGTCTATTTCGAACAGGTTGGGCGCCCCGATGGCAGGCCGGTGCTGTTTCTTCATGGAGGGCCCGGCGCGGGCATCTCGACAACCCACAGGCGGCTTTTCAATCCGGACAGGTTCCATTGCGTGCTGTTCGACCAGCGTGGCTGTGGCCGGTCCACCCCGCACGGCGAAACCGCGCAGAACACGACCCAGGACCTGATTGCCGACATCGAGACGCTTCGTATCCATCTCGGGATCGAAAAATGGTTGCTGTTTGGCGGGTCCTGGGGAAGCACACTCGCCCTTGCATACGCCATTGCGCATCCCGAGCGGGTGACCGGGCTGGTGCTGCGGGGGATTTTTCTTGGCACGCGTGCCGAGGTCGACTGGTTCCTGCATGACATGGGAAGGTTCTTTCCCGAAGCATATGAGGAATTCGTAGGATTTCTGACCGAGGAAGAGCGCCGGGATATTCTCATGAGCTATCATGAAAAGCTGACGAGCGATCAGGCGCTGGTCCACCAGCCGGCAGCCGAACGCTGGGCGTCATATGAGACCAGCTGCTCGACGCTTCGTGCCGGTGCGCGCCGTGTCACCGGCAAGTCGGCGCTGAGCATGGCCCGTCTGGAAGCGCATTATTTCGTGAATGACTGCTTCATGCCGAAAAACCACATCATGACCAATATCGGGGTCATCAAGCATCTTCCCGCGCATATCATCCAGGGGCGGCATGATGTGATATGCCCGCCGGAAACCGCGCATCGGCTTGCCGAGGCATGGGGGCGGCAGGCGACCCTTCGCCTGATCGATGATGCCGGCCATTCGACCTTCGAAAGCGGCATCGCGCACGCCCTTCTCGCGGCACTCGACGAGTTCGCCGTCTGAGACATCGACGGCCCGCCCTGTCGCGAGGCGGTGAAACCGGTTAGAATTTCCACTGGCCGGATGGTTTTTCCGCGACCATTCAACCACTGGTTTCAACCGTGAGGCGCGCCGCATGACAACCGACCCGAAAGCCGAACGCCATTTCAGGATCACGAACAACAACGCCATCGATCTGCATGTCGGCAAACGGCTGCGGCTTCGTCGTACGCTTCTCGGCATGAGCCAGGAACAACTCGGTGCCGAGCTCAACATCACATTCCAGCAGGTCCAGAAATATGAACGCGGCGCGAACCGGATCAGCGCCTCGCGGCTTTGGGACATGAGCCAGATTCTGGATGTTCCCATCAGCTATTTCTTCGATGACATGTCGGAAACGACAATGCAGAGCTCGCCGCGCCGGGTCGCCCGCGGGCTCGATCACAGCGATGACGCTGATGATGGCGTGAAGGATCCGATGGCACGCCGCGAAACACTTGAGCTGGTAAGGACATACTATACAATCGGGGACGCTTCGCTTCGCAAACGGGTCGCAGAGATGGTGAAAAGTCGTCGCCGCGACCCTGTCGGACAGGTAAGCGGCCGCTGATTTCTGACTGGCGCGGCGCTGTAACGGTGGCAGGCCCATGGGAGACAGGGACATGAATGATTCGCAGGGGCAGCAGGCTGGTGATCTCGCCAAGATCAGCTTCGAGGACGCGCTTCGCGAGCTGGAGGGTATTGTCGCCTCGCTGGAGCGAGGGGATGTGTCTCTTGACGACGCGATTGCCGCTTTCGAACGTGGCACGGCGCTGAAGGCACACTGCCAGGCGCGTCTCGAGGAGGCGCGGATGAAGGTCGAGCAGATCCGCCTTCCCGCCGACGGAACCCCGCCTTCGGAAGCCGCCCCGTTTTCCGCCGACAGCTAGCCAGATGCCGCTTCCGCAATCGGTGATTCGGGACACGGTTGCTGTTGAGCGCCACCTTGCCGGGATGTTCGACGGTCTAGCCGGTCCCGCGACACGCCTTGTCGAGGCCATGCGTTACGCCACGATGAATGGTGGCAAACGTCTTCGTGCCGCCCTTGTGATGGCATCCTCGCGACTTGCCGGTGGGGTGCCGGAGACTGACGGCGCGCTGAATGTCGCCGCTGCCGTCGAATGCCTTCATGCCTATTCCCTGATCCATGACGACCTGCCCGCAATGGATGATGCCGCGACCCGCCGCGGCGCGCCGGCCTGCCATGTCGCCTTTGACGAGGCGACGGCCATACTTGCGGGCGACGCCCTGCAGACACTTGCCTTCGGGCTGCTGTCCGATCCGGCGACACATCATGATCCGATGCGGCGTGCCAGGCTGGTGTCGGCGCTGGCAACGGCGTCCGGCGTCGCTGGGATGGCAGGTGGCCAGATGCTGGATCTCGAGGCGGAGAACCGCCCCATGTCGCTTGAAGAGGTGCGGCAGATGCAGGGCATGAAGACCGGCGCGCTGATTCAGTTCGCAGCTGTCGCCGGGGGAATCCACGGCGGCGCCGACGAAAGGCTGGAAGCGGCGCTGGAAGGGTATGCGCGCGATCTCGGGCTGGCGTTCCAGATTGCCGACGATCTGTTGGACTATGCCGGTGATGAAGCGACGCTTGGTAAGCCTGCGGGCCAGGATGCCGATCGCGGGAAGGCCAGCTTTGTCTTGTTGATGGGCCTCGGTCCGGCGCGGCAGGCGGCAACCGATCTCATCGCCGGTGCCGAGGCTGTCCTGTCCAGACATGGCGACGCCGCGGAACCGTTGCTGGAAATTGCGCGATTCGCAATTGAGCGGCGGTCGTGATATTTCTTATAACCGTGAAAAGTGTAGTTGAAAGGCCGGCCCTCCCCAACGGACCGACATGCAAATGACAACAACTCCCCTGCTCGACATGATCGAGAACATGGACGAACTGCGCCGCCTTCCTGAAGGAGAGCTGCAGCGGCTCGCCGCGGAACTCCGTGACGCGACGATCGGCGCCGTATCGAAAACCGGCGGCCATCTCGGCGCCGGCCTCGGGGTCGTCGAACTCACCGTGGCGCTTCACTATGTGTTCCAGACCCCGCATGACAGGCTGATCTGGGATGTCGGGCACCAGGCCTATCCCCACAAGATCCTCACCGGCCGCCGGGAACAGATCGAGACGCTTCGCCAGAAGGACGGGCTTTCCGGCTTCACCAAACGCAGCGAATCCGAATTCGACCCGTTCGGTGCCGGTCATTCCTCGACCTCGATCTCGGCAGGCCTTGGCATGGCGGTGGGGAGTGATCTCACCGGCGTGAAAAGAAACGTCATAGCGGTGATCGGCGACGGCGCAATGAGCGCCGGTATGGCGTTCGAGGGGATGAACAATGCGGGCGCCTCGTATTCGCGCCTGATTGTCATACTGAACGACAATGACATGTCGATCGCACAGCCTGTCGACGCAATGAGCAGCTATCTCTCGCGTCTGATTACCTCCGAGCCCTTCCATTCGATCCGCGACCTGATGCGCGAGGTGGCAAGCCGGTTCCCGGCCGAGATCGAGCGGACGGCGCGGCGCGCCCGTGAGGCGGCGCGCGACCTGATCAGCGGCAATTCGGTGTTCAGCCAGCTTGGCTTTCTTCACATTGGTCCGATTGACGGCCATAACATGTCGCATCTGCTGCCGGTGCTGAAGAACATCCGCGACGGCCACGCGCGCGGCCCTGTTCTCGTCCATGTGGTGACGGAGAAGGGCAAGGGGCACCCTTTTGCGGGCCCTTCGGCCGAGAAATACCATGCGGTGCCGAAATTCGACGTTATCACCGGAACGCAGCAGAAGGCGGCCGGCAATGCGCCGAGCTACACCTCGATTTTCGCGCAGGGTCTGATGGCGGCTGCCGAAGCCGATGACCGGATTGTCGCCATCACCGCGGCAATGCCGTCCGGGACCGGCCTTGACAAGGTAAAGACAAGATTTCCCAACCGGGTGTTCGATGTCGGGATCGCCGAACAGCATGCCGTGACCTTTGCGGCCGGACTTGCGACCGAAGGCATGCGGCCGTTCTGCGCCCTCTATTCGACCTTCCTTCAGCGCGGCTATGACCAGCTTGTCCACGATGTCGCGATCCAGAACCTGCCGGTACGCTTCGCTATCGACCGTGCCGGGCTGGT
>JAYYLR010000138.1:0-5758 GCA_036143955.1 Pseudomonadota bacterium
GGGTCGACGGGATCAAGGATGTCCCCGATCCCTCTCATACGGCTTGCCATGCCGGCAAGGCAGACCGGCACATCGGCGCCGAGGGCGGCGGCAAGAGCGGCAAGCGCGTCCGGATCGATCTGTTGCGTTGCCCGGCGATCCAGATACCGAATCATGGCCGCGGCATCGCTCGACCCGCCGCCAAGACCGGCGCCTACCGGAATGTTCTTTTCGACCGTGACGGCAAGCGGACCGATCACGCCACCGATGTCGCGGTATGCCTTTATGGCGCGAAGGCAGATATTGTCCGGCTCGCCGGCAAGCAGCGGCGCAAACGGGCCCGTCACCTCGACACCGTCCTCTCCGGCGGCCGGGCGAACCGTCAGCCTGTCGCCGAACTCGGTGAAGATGACGGTCGAATCAAGGAGGTGGTACCCGTCGTCACGCCGGCCGGTGATCCTCAGATTCAGGTTGACCTTGGCCGGGGCGTCAAACGTCGCCACCTCGCCGCCCGGTGCCGCCATCGCCTATTTGGCCCCCGGCATGTCGGCTGCTGGCACACCGTTGACGAGCCGGTCGTCAAGCATCGCGCGCTCCTCATCATCATCGCTGAGCGACAGCGCAAGCCGCCACTTGAAGCGCGCCTCGTCATGCCGGCCGAGGGCCCAGTAGGCATCGCCGAGATGGCCGGTGATTTCCGGGTCCGAAGGCTCGAGCTCGGTGGCGCGTTCCAGATAGCCGACCGCCTTCTGCGGATCGCCAAGCCGGTAATGCACCCAGCCAAGCGAGTCGACGAAGAAACCGCTGTCCGGCCGGGTGGCGACCGCATGCTCGATCATCGCTATGGCCTCGTCGAGATTGCGGCCGTCATCGGCCCACCAGTAGCCAAGATAGTTCAGCGCATAGGCATCATCGGGGTTGATCTCGATCGCCTGCAGGAGATGCGCCTCGGCGGCCTTGGACTCGCCAAGACGTTCCAGTGACACCCCGATGCTGCGGTGCAGCCCACCCGAATTGCTGCCAAGGTCGAGCGCGCGCATGTAGGAATCACGGCTCTTCCTGAACATCTTGTGGCGCCGGTACAGATCCCCGAGACGCTGATGCAGGTCCGCGTTCTCGGGGTTTGTCGACACAACCAGGCGAAGCGCCTCGATGGCGGCGTCAATATCCCCCTTGTCCTCGACGACCGTGGATTCCAGAAGCCGTGCCAGCTGCCCGTAGATCCCGGTCGGCTTGATTCGCGCCAGCTCGGCGATGGCGGCGTCATACTGCCCGAAATCCGCCATCTGCTGCGCCAGCAGGAAGCGGGAAAACTCATTGTCCGAATCGATGAAGGTGCTGAAGCGGAGTCGCGCCGAAATCGACCTGCCGGATTCGGTTTCGCGCTCCTGAAGCGCCATCGCCACCACGGCATCGGCGATCACGCGCCGCAAATCGGGAAGCTCCTTCGCCTGGCTTTTGAGCGCGGCCCGAACATGCGCGCGGTTGAACTGTCCCGACAACCGGTTCGAAATGATCCGCTCAACAGTCTCGCTATGACCCATCCGCGCATGGAAAGCGGCGAGCTGCAGCATCAGATGTGCCGATGTCAGCCTGTCCTCGAGCCCGCTGACGCGCTGGATCGCCTCGTTTGCAAGGCCAAGACGTTCCGCCATCAAGGCGGCGTTGAGCCTGAAATAGGCGGGCATGCCACCATCCGCAGTGACGGCGAGGCGTCCCGCCTCCAGAAGCGCCGAGATCCCAGCGTCACCGCGGCCGTCGGCAACAAGCGCCCATCCCCTGATCAACCCGGCCATGACCTGTGATGAACCGTCCTCGGCAATCCGGTCGGCAAGGACGACGGTTGCCGGCCAGTCACCGTTCCTGATCGCGAGCGCCGTTCCCGGCTCGCCGCCAAGCGGCATTATGACATCAAGGCTTTCGAGCTGGCGGCCAAGTGCGGCGGCGCGTTCGATGTCGCCGTAATAATATTGTGTGAGAAAGGCCTGGCGCAGGATGGGGACGCTGTCGGCATCGGTTTCCAGGGTTTCCAGAAAGAAGTCGGCCGACTGCATGACATCATTGAAATAGAGCGCCTGTCGCGCTGCCAGGTAATGCCCGGCCGTGGACGAGGTTTCATGTGGCGATGGCGTGCTGCCGGCGGCACTGGAGGAGACGCCTGTCCCGGCCGCGCCGGACTCCGTCATCAGCGTCCGTGTGCCGGTCTCGGGCATGCTGTCGCCGGCACAAGCTGCAAGCAGCGACAAGGCCGTCCCGAGGGCGGCCGCGCGCCGTCCCGGTCTGGTCCCTTTCGCTGTTTTGTGCGGGTCCGGCATGACCCCCCCTGCCTACATATTCGGATAATTCGGGCCGCCGCCGCCTTCCGGTGTCACCCATACAATATTTTGGCTTGGGTCCTTGATATCGCAAGTCTTGCAGTGAACACAGTTCTGCGCGTTGATCTGCAGCCGCGGATTGGTGCCGTCCTCTTCGCGGACGATTTCATACACGCCGGCCGGGCAGTATCGCTGTTCGGGCGCGTCATAAATGGCCAGATTGTGCGCCACCGGAACCTCGGGATCCTTCAGCGTCAGATGGATCGGCTGGTTCTCCTCATGGCTCGTTCCGGACAGGTAGACGGAGGAATTGCGATCAAAGCTGACCACGCCGTCAGGCTTCGGGTAGTCGATCTTCGGCGCTTCGTCAGTTTTCTTCAGGGTCGTGTGGTCGGCGTGGTGATGAAGGGTCCAGGGCGCCCGCCCCATGAAGAGATAGGTGTCGAGCGCGGCGTTGGCCATGCCGAGCCAAAGGCCCCTTGCAAAGCCCGGGCGAATGTTCCGTACCTTGTAGAGCTCGGTCCAGAGCCAGCTCTTCTGCAGGCGGTCGGCATAGCTTGCCGGCTCATGGCCGGGCTGCATTTCCTCAAGCGACTCGAAGATTGCCTCGGCGGCCGTCATGCCGGATTTCATCGCCGTGTGCGTTCCCTTAATCTTCGGGACATTCAGGAAGCCCGCCGTGCAGCCGACAAGACAGCCGCCCGGGAACGTCAGCTTCGGAATCGACTGGAACCCGCCCTCGTTCAGCGCCCGCGCGCCATAGGCGACACGCCGCCCGCCTTCAAACACGTCGCGAACGGCCGGATGCGTCTTGAAGCGCTGGAATTCCTCGAAAGGCGACAGGTGCGGGTTTGCGTAATCAAGCCCGACAACATAGCCGACGGCAACCTGGTTGCCGTTCAGGTGATAGAGGAAGGACCCGCCATAGGTGTCGGTCGACAGCGGCCAGCCGACCGAATGCCAGGCCGTGCCCGGCTTCGCCTTTTCCGGGTCGATGTCCCACAGCTCCTTGATGCCGATGGCAAAGGTCTGCGGGTCCTTGCCCTCGCGAAGATCGAACCTGTCGAACAGCGTCTTGGTCAGATGGCCGCGGCATCCTTCGGCGAAGATGGTCTGTTTCGCCCGAAGTTCCATGCCGCGCATATGCATGTCTGTAGGCTCACCGTCACGGCCGATTCCCATGTCGCCGGTGGCAACACCGCAGACCGCGCCATTCTCGTCATACAGCACCTCGGCGGCTGCGAAACCGGGGTAGATCTCGACCCCGAGCGCCTCGGCCTGTTCGGCAAGCCAGCGGCAGAAATTGCCGAGCGAGATGATGTAGTTGCCGTGATTGTTCATCTGCGGCGGCGTCGGCATCCGCATGGCGCCGGTCTCGGTGAGGAACATGAACTTGTCGGCGGTGACGGGCGTGTCGAGCGGCGCGCCGCGCTCCTTCCAGTCGGGGATCAGCTCGTTCAGGCTTCGCGGCTCGAGAACCGCGCCAGACAGGATGTGTGCCCCGACCTCGCTGCCCTTTTCGATCAGGCAGACTTCCAGATCGCGCCCAGCTTCGGATGCGAGCTGCTTCAGACGGATCGCCGCCGACAGTCCGGACGGACCGCCGCCGACAATCACGACGTCGAATTCCATGGCTTCACGTTCCATTATGGCACCTCGTTTCCGACGCGGCCGGCGTCGGGATTTTCGTTGTTATCGCGCTTTCTGCTTATATGGTAACAGTAGCAGCCGCAATAGTTGCCTTTTTGGCGCATCGCGACAGTCAGGAATTCGACGGAAAGTTGCATGGCAGCGAATTCGCAAAACCGTGATCTTCTGGTTTGCCAGCTTGCCTGGCAGCACGAGATGGGGATCGATGAAATCCTTCTCGACGAACCGGCGCCCGACGAGGCGGTGACGATGGCCGCCCTGGTGCCGCCATCACGCCGCCGGGAACTGGTTGCCACCCAGCAACCAGGGCGACCGCCTGCAGTGCCGGCCGTATCGCCGGCAAGCGACGCTGACGCCGCGCCGCCCCCGCAACCCGCCGCAGCGCCCAAATCGCAGCCCGTTTCCCACGCCGCACCACCACCAATGCTGGCCGACATCGGCACGATCGAGGAGCTTCGGACATCGCTTGCCGCGCTGGAGGGCTGCGCGCTCAGAAACACCGCCGCCAACATGGTCTTCGCCGACGGCAATGCCGGCGCGCGGCTGATGGTGGTCGGCGATGTTCCGGGACGCGACGAGGACCGTGTCGGCCTGCCGCTCGTCGGGCCGGAAGGCCAGCTTTTCGATCGCATGCTGGCCTCGATCGGCCTGTCGCGGGCCGACTGCTATATCGTACCGCTGATCCCCTGGCGTCCTCCCGGCAACCGCACCCCGACGGCAGAGGAAATGGACCTTCTCCTGCCATGGCTCCGGCGTCACGTCCAGCTGGCGGCGCCGGAGATGCTGATGCTTCTTGGCGGCGTGCCGGCAAAGGCGCTGCTGCCGGGAGGCGGCGGCATCCTGAAGCTTCGCGGCCGCTGGCACGATGTCGATTATGGTGACGGGGCGCAGCGCCCGACTCTGGCAACGCTTCATCCCGCCTATCTTCTCAGATCACCACCGCAAAAACGGCTCGCCTTCGCCGATTTGTTGGCTCTCGCAGGCAAACTCGGATAAAGTGCGCCGCGATGCCAATGGGAACCCGGAACGCACCGTGCGCGCACGCTTGATCAAAACCTTCCTTGCCGGCCTGATGATGTCGCTTGCCTGGTTGCCGTCCGGCCAAGCCGGAGGGCTTCCGGAACCGTTGGGTGATTTCGACGCGGCACTGTATCAGCGCCTGTTCCATCTTCAGGAGATCGGCCGGATGAAGCAGGCGACGCGCGAGATGTTCCGGCTTGAGAGCGATCTTCTGCGCGGCCATCTTCTTTCGCAGCGCTATCTTCATCCGACGGCCTGGCGCTCGAGCTACCGCGAGCTCTCCTCGTGGCTGAAGGCTTATAACGACCATCCTGACGCCAGCCGGATCTTCTGGCTCGCCAGAAAGCGTCGCCCGAAGAATGCCGCCGCCCCGACCGAGCCGAAACCCGGATATCTGAACGGCTATGGTCTGGTCGGCGTCAACAGCTACCGCCCGCCGATCCCGATGTATACCGGCGGCCGCGCGTCGCCGCGTACGACACGCCGCGTGGCCCGCGAGGTCCGGCGCAACATCCGTCGTGGCTGGCCGAGCGGGGCTCTCGAGGTGATCGAGAATGAACGCAACAGACGCTATCTGACGAAGGTTGAGGAAGGGCAGCTTCGCGGCGAGATCGCGCACGCCTATTTCATCTTCGGCATTGATGAAAAGGCCATCCGTCAGGCGCGCCACGGTATAGGCGCCGCGCGTGACGATGCCTTCATGGCCTACTGGTCCGGCGGGCTGGCTGCCTGGCGAAGCGGCAGGATCGAGTTTGCCGGCGCCTTCTTCCGCGCCCTTGCCGACAATGAGGAGA
>JAYYLR010000139.1:0-5213 GCA_036143955.1 Pseudomonadota bacterium
CTGGCGAAGGGGCTGCTTATCGGCATGAAGCAGGAAATGATCGATAAGCTATCGGCCTATGACGAGATGGGTGTTGACCGGATCATCATGAACGTCAATTTCGGCTGCGACCCGCACGAGACGATGGATTCGATCCAGTATTTCGCAGAAGAGGTCATGCCGCATTTCGCGAAGGCCGATTCCGGTATCGTTGCGGCCTGACAAGGTCTCAGCATTTCTCCAGAATGACGGCGCTTCCCTGACCGACGCCAACGCACATCGTGCAGAGCGCGTAGCGGGCACCATCTGTCCGGCGCAATTCCTCCGTCGCCGTCATCACGAGCCTTGCGCCACTCATTCCCAGCGGATGGCCAAGAGCGATGGCTCCGCCATTCCTGTTCACACGCGGGTCGTCATCGGCCATGCCGAGGTCACGCATTGATGCCAGACCCTGCGCCGCGAAGGCCTCGTTGATTTCGATCACGTCCATATCGCCAAGGCTCAGGCCCGCTTTCGCCAATGCCTTCTGCGTGGCGGGCACCGGGCCAATCCCCATAACGGCAGGCTCCACGCCTGCCGATGCCGCAGCCACGACACGCGCCCGCGCCACCAGCCCGTGAAGCTTCATGGCACCCTCGCTCGCGAGGATCATAGCGGCAGCACCGTCATTTACCCCGCTGGCGTTGCCGGCCGTTACGGTGCCGTTCTCGCGAAAGGGTGTCGGCAGCTTGGCGAGCTGTTCCAATGTTGTCTGCGGCCGTGGATGCTCGTCCGCATCGACCACCACAGGATCACCCTTTCGCTGCGGTATCGTTACCGGTTCGATTTCTGCTGCAAACCGCCCGCTTTCCATGGCCGCACCGGTCTTCTGCTGGGATCGCAGGGCGAATCTGTCCTGGTCCTCGCGGCTGACCTGCCAGCGTTCGGCAACATTTTCGCCCGTTTCCGGCATGGAGTCGGTGCCGTACATGGTCTTCATCTGCCGGTTCACGAACCGCCAGCCGATGGTGGTGTCGTAGATTTCCGCTTTCCGTGAAAATGCAGTATCGGCTTTTGGCATGACAAAGGGCGCGCGGCTCATGCTTTCCGACCCGCCGGCAATCACAAACTCGCCTTCGCCAGATCTGATCATGCGCGAGGCCGCAATCACCGCCTCCATTCCCGAGGCGCAGAGCCGATTTAGCGTAATACCGGGCACTGTTTGTGGCAGTCCGGCCAGGAGCAGGGCCATGCGCGCGATGTTCCGATTATCTTCGCCTGCCTGATTTGCCGCGCCGTAAACCACTTCATCGACGGCTGTCCAGTCAAGATCGGGGAGGCGTGCCATAAGCGCCTTCAACGGATGTGCCGCCAGATCGTCGGCGCGAACGGTTGAAAGGGCACCTCCAAAGCGGCCGATTGGCGAGCGAACGGCATCGCAGATATAGGCGTCTTGCATGGCTGTTCATCCGGTCCTGAATGGCATCGACTGTTTCCATGGTTAGCGCCTGCCTGCTGGCGGCGCCACCAAAAAAGCCGCTTTGGGGACAGGTGCTGGAAATGGCGCGTCCGCTTGGGCTTGCATACCGGTTCGTGGCGTGCTGTCTTTGGGCCTCACCATCTGGGGGCCAGAATGTCGGACGCAGTTGCCAAAGAAGACCAGCTCAAGATTACGCTCCTCGGAACTGGCATTCCAAACCCGCAGATCAATGCTTTTGGGACCTCGACGCTGATTGAGGCAGGCGACCAGAAGGTGATGATCGACTGCGGTCGCGGCACGGCAATCAGGCTCTCGCAGATCGGGCTGGGTGTTGGCTGTGTCGATACCATTATCATCTCGCACTACCATTCGGATCATTATGCCGGTCTTTTCGACATGGCGATGACGGGCTCGATCCCGCAGAAATTCGGCGGCCGGAATGCATCGCTGCAGGTGTATGGCCCACCAGGCATCAAGGATATCGCCGAAGGTGCGTGGCTTGCCACTGGGCCAGACCGCGCCATCAGGGTCGCCGACAACGAAATTGACCCTGAGCATATGCGGCTCGTGCCGCATGAATATGCCGAAGGGGTGGTCTATGAACGGGACGGTTTGGTCATTCGGGCGATTGAGGTCGATCACGGCGAGTTCATCCGGCCCGCCTACGGTTTTCGCGTCGAATATGGTGGCCGTGTCTTTGTCCACAGTCATGACACCCGCTACAACGAAAACCTCATCCGGCAGGCGCAGGGCGCCGACGTATTCGTTCACGAGGTGGCGGCGGCAAAGCCGGAAATAATCGCCAGCCACCCGGCAGTGAAAGTGGCAATCGACCACCATGCGACACCGGCCGAGGTGGGGCGGGTTTTCGCGCAGACAAGGCCAAAACTTGCCATGCTGACGCATCTTGTTCTGCTGAAGCCTGATCCCGTTTCGGTCAATGATGTCATGGCCGAACTGGCAACCGAATATGACGGCACGGTCCTTGTTGCCGAGGATTTGATGACGATCCAGATCGGAAACAATGTATCCGTGATTCCCTTCCGTCACGGCGGCAAGCCGAGTGGCATGGTAGGCTGACTTAGGTGCTTCCGTCTTTTGCCCGAGGGGTGTATTCAGGGTGCCGTGGTGACAGGGTCACCACCGGCTAAGAGGGAAACTGAAAATGAAAATATTGGTCACCGGCGCAGCAGGCTTCATCGGAATGCATTGCACCGAAAGATTGCTGGCGCGCGGCGATACCGTTGTCGGGGTGGATAATCTGAATGATTACTACGAGGTTTCGCTCAAGGAGAACCGGCTGAAACGAATCTCCGAACACCCGCAATTCACGCACAATCTGGTATCCGTGGAGGACAGCGAAGCGATGGCCGCGCTCTTCGCGGCAGAGAAGCCGGACCGCGTCATCCACCTCGCAGCGCAGGCCGGCGTCCGATATTCGCTGGAAAACCCGCATGCCTATGTCGATGCGAACCTTGCCGGTTTCATGAACATACTGGAAGGCTGTCGGCACAACGGCATCAAGCATCTGGTCTATGCAAGCTCGTCTTCCGTCTATGGCGGCAATGAACAGATGCCCTTCAGCGAACATCACAGCGTCGATCATCCGGTGTCCCTCTATGCGGCGACTAAAAAGGCGAACGAGCTGATGGCGCATACCTACAGCCACCTTTTTGATCTTCCGACCACCGGCCTGAGGTTCTTCACGGTCTATGGTCCCTGGGGGCGGCCAGACATGGCGCTGTTCAAGTTCACCGCCGCCATGCTCAAGGGCGAGCCCATCGACGTCTACAACAACGGTCAGATGGTGCGCGACTTCACGTTCATCGACGACATTGTCGAGGGCGTGATCCGGGTGCTGGACAAAATTGCGACACCGAACCCGGATTTCGATCCACAGAGCCCGGATCCGCAGTCGTCGCGCGCACCCTTCCGGGTCTTCAACATCGGTAACGGCAATCCGGTGCCGTTGATGGATTATATCGGCGCTCTCGAATCCGCTCTCGGCATCACGGCCGAGAAGAACATGATGTCGATGCAGCCTGGTGACGTGCCGATGACCAGCGCGGAAACCACCGAGCTTGCCGACTGGGTCGGGTTTGCTCCCGATACCGACGTGCGTGACGGCGTTCAGCGGTTTGTCGACTGGTATCTTGCCTATCACGGCAGGAACGACTAGCCCGGCGCCCCGTCCGACTCGAGGCAGGCGCGAAGCCGGTTCAGACTCACGACAAGATTCCGCATTTCGGCGCGACCGAAGGCGTCCTCGATTGCCGCGTATTTTTGCTGAGACACCTCCCAGATACGTGTGAAGAGGGCCTCGCCTTCGTCTGTAAGCCGTACCACCCGCTGGCGCCGGTCGTGGGTCGGTACCTTGACGACAAGATTGCGCCCGGCGAGGTGACGGATGATGCGGGTTAGGGAGGGCGCGAGGATCACGCAACGGCTTGCGAGGGTCGTGGTGTCGAGTTCGGTGCCGCCGGCAAGGGCCCGGATCACCCGCCACTGCTGCAGTGTCAGCCCGGCTTCGCCGACATGATCGCGGAACTGTGCCGTGACAGCGTCGCGCGCCCGCAGCAGCGCGATGGTAAGCGAGTCGTCATAGCGGGGCGCTTCAGCCACTGTCAGGCTCCGCATTCTTGAGAAAGCCGTGAATGGTGTTGAACCGCTTCTGCGAAAAGCGTGAATTGATCTCAATGATCTCAAGCGACAGGGCGAAGGGGCGGTCACCGATCCTCGGCTTCAGCCAGTCCTCGGCACCGGCATAGACCGTTTCGGTGACTGACACCCTGACCTCCTCGTCGCGGCCCATGCCCATGCGAAGCGTCATGTCGATGAAGGCAAGTTCGGCGTCGCCACTGGCAACGGCGCAGACATCGACCCGCGTCCCGCGGACCCGAATTCCGCCAAGCGGGAAGACCCCGGACCGGTGCATGACATCACGCATGTGATCGCAGAACCCCTGAAGGTCCAGGTCGGCGCCGAGATTGGCGGAGTATTCGAAGCTGAGATGGGCCATGTGGAGGCGGCTCCTTCAATCGCACCCCTTGACAGGATCGGGTCATTACTTAACATGTGAATTAAATCATCTGCACGTCAAATGTCAATCATGCGGAACCCTGATGTCCCTTGCCGAAAACAAGCACAAGGTTGAAAACCTTCTTGCCCCCTATCGGACCTCGTCGATCCTGAATCATATCGGCGGTGAACGTATGCCGTCGCGGTCCGGAAAGACCTTCGAGAGCATCTCGCCGATTGATCAGACGTCCATTGCGACCGTGGCGCGCGGCGACAGTTTCGATATCGATGCGGCGGCGAAGGCGGCAAGCGACGCTTTTCCCGCCTGGCGCGACCTCGGCGGGGCGAAGCGCCGCGTCATCCTTCACAGGATCGCTGATGGAATCGTCGCGCGGGCCGAGGAAATCGCGCTTCTGGAATGCGTTGATACAGGTCAGGCGCTGCGTTTCATGTCGAAGGCGGCGCTTCGCGGAGCCGAGAATTTCCGGTTCTTCGCCGACAAGGCGCCCTATGCGCGCGACGGCAAGAGCCTTCATGCCGCCGGTCAACTCAATGTGACCTCGCGCCGGCCGATCGGGCCTGTCGGCGTCATCACGCCATGGAACACGCCTTTCATGCTGTCGACCTGGAAGATTGCGCCGGCGCTGGCGGCCGGGTGTACCGTTGTCCACAAGCCGGCCGAGCTGTCGCCGATCACGGCGTCGATCCTGATGGAGATTGCCGAGGAAGCGGGCCTGCCGCCCGGCGTCTGGAACCT
>JAYYLR010000140.1:0-3660 GCA_036143955.1 Pseudomonadota bacterium
ACCGAATGGCGCGCACCATCGGCGGACCAGATCCCACCCTGTTGAAAAAATGGTCGGAGCGGCGGGATTCGAAGCTTTGCTCTTCATCGCGTGCCTGATCGCCTTGGTGAATGGCATCGCCACGCAAGCAGAGTCTTTGGCAATGGCGGCAACGCCAACAGGCTTGTCAGGGCGAACAGCTTTTCATTGGACAACGGGAAAAAAGCCACTCACACTCGCAATGATGTGGTTTAGGTTTAGTCGTTGTTCCAATTGCTTTTTTTCGATTTGGCGGCATGTCTTCAACATTCCGGCGGCGCTCAACGCGGTTTGCCGGATTGCAGAAGGACGGACACATAATCCGCGCTCTGCGCGGATACAGCCTATTGCCCTTGTAATTCTCCTGATGGCAGGCCTGCCGGATATCGCCTCGGGCAATCAGCCTGATGGCAGCAGCGAAAGCGACACTCCGGTTTTCCACATACCCGCAGATGGTCTTGTCACCATACCGCCTGAATACCTCGAGTTTTTGGAGGGCGTTGACCATACCGCATCCTTCGAAAGCCTTGACCAGGCGGTCTGGGGGAAGAGCCTCATAAACGACCAGTCCCTTGTCGACGGCTACTGGGTGCGCTTTCGCGTGGCAAACACGCTTGCTTCGGAAGACATCGGTATCGAGCACAATTTCAACACGGAGAAGAAGATCTTTGCTGTCCATAGCCGCGGCGTCGACGAATATCCGTATTGGAAGCAGCGCGAGGGTGACTGGATCGACGAGGGCCGGATTCTTGGTCATTACCGGGTCCTCATGCCAGCCGGTGAAATCACCACGGTCTATGACTATTTCCGCAACAAGCCCTTTGACAGGTTTATGAGCAAGGTCAATGGGTTGGACAGAATGACGATTGGCCCTTGGGAGGACATCAGGTCGCTACAGCTTCTTCGCATTGCAGCGAACATTGCGGTATTGGCCATCGCGCTGTCCTTCGGCCTCTACTACTTCTTCATGTTTGCGGTTTCGCGTGGCAACTACCTGTGGCTGGCGGCAAGCCTATTTCAGATCGCCTTCTGTTCGGGGACGACATTGGCCCTCGGGTGGGTCATGCAACTCCCCGGATGGCTTGTGAACAGCGAGTTCACACTCGCCTCGCTGTCGCTGTTGTTTCTTTTTCTTGTGCGGTTCTTCCGGAACTCGCTGGACCTCGGCACAAATTTTCCACGGATCGACCGGATATTCCTTCTGGCGTCCATATTTTACGGCCTGATGGTGGTTCTCAATCTCTACCTGACCCTTGGTTGGCCAAACGAGGCCAATCTCGATCTCGTTGCCCATCCTCCCGACCGTACCGGCCCTGGAATAATCAAGGTCGATGCCATAATGCTGCCGTTCATCCTGCTCCTGCTGTCCTCGGCAATCATGTCGTTCATCCAGTGGCGCCGGGGCAGCGTATATGCGAAGTACCTTCTGGTCTCATTTGCATTGCCGTTTCTCGCAGTTCCCGTCTCTGGACTGACCTATCTCATTTTCGATTTTTCATGGGCGTTCTGGTTTGTGGTTTCGTCTGCGGTCGGCATTCTGTTCCTTGCCATGTTCGTGACCTTCGGCTTTGCGGTCGCCCAGCAGCTCAATGACATGAAGGCGCTTGCGCTGGCACGGCAGGTCGAGCTGACGAAGGCTTATCAGAGGTTTGTGCCACCCCAGCTGCTTTCCAATCTCAACAAGGACAGCATTCTGGATGTCCGCCTTGGTGACCAGGTCAATGTCGAGATGAGCATCCTGTTCTCCGATATCCGATCCTTCACCTCGATCTCCGAGCGCCTGTCGCCAGAGGAGAACTTCAGTTTTGTAAACGCCTACCTCAGTCGAATGGGGCCAATCATCCGGCATCACGAGGGTTATATCGACAAATTCATGGGCGACGGCGTAATGGCTCTTTTCCCAAACAACCCGGGCGACGCGGTCAGCTCCGCCGTGGCGATGCAGCAGGAACTGCACTCGTACAATGCGACGGCGCGAGAAACCGGCCGACACGAGATCAATATCGGCATCGGGCTGAATACAGGGGATATGATGCTTGGCACGCTCGGCGAAGCGAACCGCATGGAGGGATCCGTAATCAGCGATGCGGTGAACCTGGCCTCACGGCTCGAAGGGCTAACGAAAATCTACGGTGCCGGCATTCTCATTTCGGAAGTGACCCACGACGCATCTGGAGGCGAATTTGTCAGCCGGCGCGTTGACCTTGTAGCGGTGAAGGGGAAGGAGAAACCGGTTAGCATTTACGAGATCATTGATGGTGAGCCGGACACGTCTCGCCTGCTGAAGGAAAAGACGCTGGCAAGCTTCAATGACGGTATTTCCTACTACCAGACGCAGGATTTTGAAAAGGCGGCTGACTGCTTCAAGACCGTTCTTGGCACAAATGCAGACGACCTTACCGCCAATCTTTACCTTGGCCGCTGCCAGACGCTATTGAGCGAGGGCTGGGACCCGGCAAGCTGGGAGGGAATCGAACGGCTGCAGGTCAAATAGCTCACGATTAGAAGGATACGCATGGCGAAGCGGGGCAAGGTAGCAAGGTGGGTCAGGCGCAGCAGCGCCCTGCTGTTGCTGATGGTCATGGGGGCTGTGCTCCTGCTTTCACGATGCGAGCAATTCGGCGCCATCCCTTCCGGACCGGACCATCAACGAATGACCGAGTCGCCAAACTACAACACTGATCAAGACATGTTCGTGAACGAGGTCCCCGGCGTCATAGAAGAGATGCTCGCGCACAGCGGGTTCTGGGCAAATCCGCGCAAAAATCTAACAAACAACTTTCTGTTCAATCCCAACACCCCTACTCCCGATGTTCCGCTTCCGGAGGTGCGTGGCCCTTTGCCGAGCGATCTTCGGGACACATTCGACACGGTCAAATTCACCTGGCTGGGCCACGCCACCGTCCTGGCGTCGATCAACGGAAAGACAATATTGTTCGACCCTGTGTTTTCCGAAAGCGCCGCGCCAGTGAGTTGGGCCGTCAAAAGATACCAACCACCGGCGATCGACATCGACCAGCTGCCACCGATAGATTTCATCGTGATATCACACGATCATTACGATCATCTCGACATGAACGCGGTCAAGTTCTTCAGGGAGTCCGACACCCGTTTCCTCGTGCCGCTCGGCGTCGCGTCACATCTGGAATATTGGGGAATCGGCCGGGACCAGGTGACCGAATTCGACTGGTGGCAATCAAGGAATATCTCTGGGATCACCTTCACCTGCGCGCCCGCTCAGCATTTTTCCGGCCGAACCGCGACAATCGCCATGCAAAAGACCCTGTGGGCATCATGGGCGGTAAGGACAGAAGCCGCCTCGGTCTATTTTAGCGGAGACTCCGGATATGCCGGGCATTTTAAGGAAATTGGCGATCGCCTCGGACCATTCGACCTCACCTTCATCGATGCCGGCCAGTACAATGAGAGATGGAGGCAGGTTCACAATCTGCCACCCGAGGTCATTGACGCTTTCAATGATCTGAGAGGCGATATCCTGGTGCCGATTGGCTGGGGCATGTTCACCCTGGCGCTGCATGACTGGTATGAGCCGCCGGTGGAGATCAGTTCGCGGGCGGTTGCAATCGGCGCCACCGTGGCGATACCGCGGTTTGGGGAATGGGTGGATATCAGGCAAAGGCT
>JAYYLR010000141.1:0-2815 GCA_036143955.1 Pseudomonadota bacterium
GTGGCGCTTGTCGAGAAATGGCAGCCACGGATCAACCTCGTCTCGCCGAACAGCCTTCCCGACATCTGGATGCGGCATGTGTGGGACTCGGCGCAGCTTGCACCGCTCATCCCGGCCGGCACGGCGCGCCTGCTTGATGTCGGCAGTGGTGGCGGATTCCCGGGGCTTGTTCTGGCGATGCTTTGCGACGCCGAGTGCCATCTTGTTGAATCGGACCAGCGCAAGGCGGTGTTCCTGTCGACGGTGATCCGGGAATGCGGGCTGACGGCGAAGGTCCATAACAGCCGCATCGAAGCCCTTCCCGATCTCGGCGCCTCGGTCATCACCGCGAGAGCGCTGGCGCCGCTCGACAGGCTGCTGCGGCTACTGGGCCAGCAGCTGACGCCAGGGACGCGGTGCCTGTTCCTGAAAGGCGCTCGCGCCGAAGCCGAGATCGCCGCTGCCGGCGAGATGGTGAATCTGCGCCAGGAGCTTTATCCGAGCCTTACCAACCCGGATGGTTTTGTGATAGACCTGACGGTGACCTGACCACCTGACCCGGGGCATCTCGCGCCATGTCGAACAGCACGCGGATTATCGCTGTCGCCAACCAGAAAGGCGGCGTCGGCAAGACGACGACCGCGATCAATCTTGCCACCGCGCTGGCGGCGTGTGGGCGCTCGGTCCTGATCGTCGATTTCGACCCGCAGGGCAATGCCAGCACCGGCCTCGGCATCGGGTCCAGGGCGCATAACAGCTACACGCTTCTTGCCGGCAACAGCACCGCCGACCGGGCTGTCCAGCCGACACAGGTGCCGCGTCTCGACATCATTCCGACGGTTGTGGATCTGTCGGCGGCCGAGGTCGAACTGTCCGACATGCCAGACCGTGAATTCAGGCTGAAATCAGCTCTTTTACAAATTAGTAATAAATATCAATATGTTATAATTGACTGCCCACCATCCCTCGGGATGCTGACGGTCAATGCCCTGACCGCTGCGAGCTCCATACTCGTGCCGCTGCAATGCGAGTTCTACGCCCTCGAGGGGCTGTCGCAGCTGATGCGGACCGTCGAGGCGGTTCGTGCCGGGCTGAATGGCGAACTGCGGATGCAGGGAATTGTGCTGACGATGTTCGACAGCCGCAACAAGCTGTCGGCGATGGTGGCAAATGACGTGCGGGACCATTTTGGTGACCTGGTCTATAATACCGTCGTGCCGCGCAACGTGCGCGTCTCCGAGGCCCCGTCCTTCGGCCAGCCGGTTTTGATCTATGATTTGAAATGTCCCGGATCACAGGCCTATGCCGCCCTGGCGGCAGAGCTTCTGCGCCAGGAATCGCAGGCGGCCTGACGCCCGGTGACGCGCATCGCTCGGCAAAGCAACTGGAGAAAGCTTTAGATGGCGAAACAAACCTCCCGGTCGAAAACCGCCGCTAAAACGGCGAAACCTGCTTCCGGCAAGCCGCGCGGGCTTGGCCGCGGCCTGTCTTCGCTTCTTGGCGATGCCGGCGTTGCGGCTGGTAACACAGGCGGCGCGGCTTCCGGCGCCGGTGAGGCTTCCGCGCTGAGCGGTCTCACCGAACTGCCGATCGAGTGGATCAATTCCGGGCCCTGGCAGCCGCGTCGGCGCTTTGATACCGATTCGCTTGCCGAGCTTGCCGAATCCATCCGCAGCAAGGGGCTTGTGCAGCCTGTTCTGGTGCGTCCGCGCGCCGGCACGGCGAACCGCTATGAGCTGATTGCCGGCGAGCGCCGCTGGCGCGCCGCGCAGATGGCGCAGCTGCACAATATTCCGGTCATCATCCGCGAGCTTGGTGACGAAGAGGCCTATGAGCTGGCCCTGATTGAAAATATCCAGCGGGCCGATCTCAGCGCCATTGAAGAGGCCGAGGGATATCGCCAGCTGATCGACAGCTTCGGTTACACGCAGGAACAGCTGTCGGAGATCATCGGCAAGTCACGCAGCCACATTGCCAATCTGATGCGGCTTCTCGGCCTGCCGGAAGAGGTTCGCGACATGATCGTTGACGGGCGGCTGACAATGGGCCAGGCACGCCCGCTGATCGGACAGGAGGACTGCGTGGCGCTGGCCCGGCAGATTGCCGACCGCGGGCTGTCCGCACGGCAGGCCGAAGCGCTTGTCGCAAAGCCACCGCGAAGCAAGGCGGGCGGCTCGCCCAAACCGGCGAAATCGGCGGATCTGGAGGATGTCGAGGCGATGCTTCGCGGCAAGCTTGGTCTTGGTCTTGTTATCGACTGGAATGAGAAGAGCGGCACCGGCAAAATGACCATCCGCTTCGCCACGCTTGAGCAGATGGACGAGGTTATGGCGAAGCTGATGTCGGATTAACGTTGCGCCGTGCGGGCTCGAAGGCAGACGCCGAGAAGTGTCTGCGCACACAGGGCCTGATCGTTGACACGGCCCGTCTTCGCCGTCAGCTCGGCATCCTGAAGCCTGTCGAGAACATCCGCCAGCGCCGGTGCGTTCCAGTGCCGAAGCTGCGAAATGATCCTGTCCTGCTGTCGAAAATGGACCGGCGGACGAAGCGATTTCACCGCCTGCTGCGCCGACCCGCCGCGCTGCATCGCCCGCGCTGCGGACAGAAGCTGCCGAAAATGGAACTGGCATCCGCGCAGCACGGCAACGCCGGGCTGCTTGTCCTCCCAGGCCTTCTCGATGGTGCGTTCGAGAAGCGCGACATGCCCGTCCGCCGCGGCGGCGGCGATATCGGAAATGGCAAGACCAGCACCGTCGCCAAGAGCGGTGACGACATCCTCAAAACCCAGCGTGCCGCCTGGGCCGGCAAGAAGGGCAAGCTTTTCGATCTCGCGGCG
>JAYYLR010000142.1:0-24424 GCA_036143955.1 Pseudomonadota bacterium
CGGTTATGTGCCGGCATCAGCGTGTATTCGAACAGCTCACGGCTTTCCATGGTTTCCGGATAGCGGAAATAGGTATAGCGCCCGTCGGTGGCGTTGATCGCGCCGCCGAAAATGCCGTAGAGCGCGATGTCGCGGACGCTCTCGGCACTGCCGTCACAAAGCGGCAGCAGCGACCGTCCCTGAACATGCGGCCCCGGCGCCTCGCCGTGAAGGTCGAGGATTGTCGGCATCAGGTCGATGGTCTGCGTCAGCGCCGGGACACGGCGCCCGCCGGGCACGCCGGGAAGGCTGATCATCAGAGGGATCCGCGCCACCTCGTTGTAGAAGGGCATCCTGTTCTTCGCCCACCAGTCATGTTCGGACAGAAGGAACCCGTGGTCGGTTGTCAGGATGACAGCTGTGTCACGCCACCCATCGGTGGCGTCGAGATGGTCGAGAATGCGCCCGAGCTGCGCATCGCAAAACCGCACCAGCGCGGCGTAGTTGGCGCGCAGCTCGGCAATCTCCTGCGGCGTTTCCTCGACCTTTCTGTAACGTGGCCAGTCGAGGGTCGGCCCGTCATAGCCCGTGCTCTCGTCGCGGTAGCCGGGCGGCGCATGGAACGGCTCGTGCGGGTCGAATGTCTCCATCTGGAGAAGCCAGCTGTCCTCGCTTCCGTTCTCTTCCAGAAAGGCAAGCGCGGACTCCACACAGCGAGCCACCGGAAACTCGCTCTCGGCCCTGACCCGCGTGCGGTTGATCATGCCCTGGAGCCGGTGTCCGTCGCGGTGGTCCTCGAACTGCATCGGATGGTACTGCGCGCCAAAACGTTCGATCGGCGGTGTCACCATCGGTATCCAGGGATCCGACTCCTGGCCGCGGATGAAATCCCAGCTGGAATAGCGCGTATGGTATGTAGCGCCGCCATCCTCAAAATAATGATAATGGTCGGACACCAGGTGGCAGTAGGTGCCGGCACGATCAAGCTGCGCCGCAAAGCTGTCGTCGAAGGGCTCGAGCGGGCCCCAGCTGCGGTGCAGGAAATTGAGTCGTCCGGTCTGCATGTCGCGCCGCGCCGGCATGCAGGGAAGCGAGCCGGCATAGTGCGAGTCGAAGATCGTCGAGCGCGCTGCGAGCCTGTCGAAACTGGGTGTCGGGATGGCGCCGCCATAGGCGCCGAGGGCGGATCTGTTAAGGCTGTCGAAGAGCAGAAACAGCGTTTTCATGGTCGTGGAAACCGCCTTTCCGGCACGTTTGGGCGCGACCGAACATCACGAGCCACATGTGCCGGCAAGATTTGAATTGACTTCAAAAAAGCTATCGTCTTCTAATTTGGTATACAATAATTTTCGAATGCTGGTGGGCCGTTATGCGTTGCCGGCGGTCCCCAAGACGAGTTAGAAATGCCGTTCGAACCAGCAAGCGATATCCTGTCCGACTACACCGTCCTCGACCTGACCCGCGTGCGGTCTGGCCCGACCTGCGTTCGCCAGCTTGCGGACTGGGGCGCCAATGTCATCAAGATCGAGAATCCCGACACCGCCGGCGGCGATATGGGCGGCGCGCGGCAGGGATCGGATTTCCAGAACCTGCATCGCAACAAGCGCTCGATGATCATCAACCTGAAGGAACCTGACGGGGTCGCCATTTTCAAGAGGATGGCCGCCACAGCCGATGTCATCGTCGAGAACTACCGGCCTGACGTCAAATTCCGGCTCGGGATCGACTATGAAACGCTGCGGGTGGACAACCCGCGGCTTGTCTATGCCTCGATATCCGGTTTCGGCCAGGACGGCCCGCTTGCAGGCCGTCCCGGTTTCGACCAGATCGCGCAGGGCATGGGCGGGTTGATGTCGATCACCGGCGCGCCCGGCGAGGGGCCGATGCGGGTCGGGATCCCGATCGCCGATCTCACCGCCGGCGGCTTTGCCGCGCAGGGCGTTCTGCTGGCGCTTCTCGGGCGCGAGAAAACCGGCGAAGGCCAGTGGGTCCAGACCTCGCTTCTTCAGGCGCAGATTGCGATGCTCGATTTCCAGGCGGCGCGCTGGCTGATGGATGGCGATGTGCCGAAACAAGCCGGCAATGACCATCCGACGTCGATCCCGACAGGCGTGTTCGCCACAGAGGACGGCTTCATAAACATCGCCTGTGCCGGCCAGCATATGTGGCTGCGGCTTAAGGACGAGCTGGCGGACGACCGGATGGATCATGAGGATTACGCCGACCCGCCGTCACGAAGCCGGAACCGGGTGGCGCTGAACGCTCTTATAAACGAGAACACCGGCCGGAAGAGCACTGAATACTGGGTCGGGCGCTTCGCCGAGATCGGCGTTCCCTGCGGCGAGATCAACAATATTCAGCAGGTGTTCGAAAATCCGCAGGTGCAGCATCTCGGCATGGCGCGCGATGTCGACAGCCAGGAGCGCGGCCCCTCGCAGATCGTCGGGCAGCCGATCCGGATGAGCCGCTCCAGCGCCGAAATCCGCCGCCCGCCTCCGACGAAGGGACAGCACACCGCCGAGATACTGGCCGAATACGGCTTCGAAGAGGCCGAGATCGAAGATTTCAGCGCGCGGGGAATCACATGAAACCGGAGCAGCTGACAGCCCATGCCGACGGCAAGCTTCTTGCCGGTGTCGTCGACCGTGTCGGCCATGTCGTCATCAACAACCCCGAGCGTCACAACGCCATCTCGCTGGACATGTACCGTGCCGGCGCGGCCGAAGTTGTGCGCATGGCGAATGATCCGGAAACGCGGCTGCTGGTGATCCGGGGCGCCGGCGGCAAGGCTTTCGCGTCGGGCGCCGACATCTCGAAATTCGAAAAGGAACGTTCGAGCGCCGAGGATGTCGAGATCTACGCGCAGGCAAGCAAGTCGTTCTATGACGCCGTTTTCAATTTTCCGAAGCCGACGGTGGCGGTGATTCAGGGCTTTTGCATCGGCGGCGGCATGGGGCTTGCCGTCGCCTGCGATATCCGGCTTTGCGAGGACAAGAGCCGGTTTGCCGTTCCCGCCGCGAAGCTCGGCCTCGGCTACGGCTATGAGGGCATCAGGCGGCTGTCGAACCTTGTCGGCCCGTCGATGGTGAAGGAGATTTTCTACACGGCGCGGCAGTTCAGTGCCGCCGAAGCCTATGACATGGGTCTCGTCAACCGGGTGCTGGCGCCGCAGATGCTGACAGCCTATGCCGATGACTATGCCCGAAGGATCAGCGAGAACGCGCCGATGACCATCGGGTCGGTGAAGGCGATCGCACAGTCGCTGCAGCTCGACGAGGCGGACCGTGATCTCGGCGCTCTAGAGGCGATGGTGAAGGCCTGTTTCGACAGTGAGGACTATATCGAGGGCCGTCGCGCCTTCATGGAGAAGCGAAAGCCGAATTTCAACGGAAAATAAGCAAAGCAAAGCGAAGCGAAGGGGGAGCGCATGACAGGCGGGACATTGAAGGACAGGATCGGCATCGATCTTGGCAGACGCCTGCCGCTCGAGGACGGCATCCGCTGGGCGGCGCAGAATGGTGTCCGCATCATCGACGCGCAGACCGACATCGCCCCGAATGCGCTCGAGACATTCGATGATGCCCGTTGCGGAACGGTTCGGGACCTGCTTGCGGAGACCGGAATCACCTTCGGGCTGCATACGCTTTCAGGCGTCAATGTCGCCGAGATTTCACCTTTCTGCCGCGATGCCGTCGACAGCTACATGAAGGCCTATATCGACCTGGCACCGAAACTCGGCGCGCAGTGGATCGTTGTCCATGGCGGGTATCATTTCACCGCCTGCCGGCAGATCCGCATGCAGGCCTCGATCGACAGGCTTCGCCGGATCGGCGATTACGCGGCCGAGAAAGGCGTTCTTCTGCTTCTTGAGAACCTGAACTGGGAACCGGTGCTTGCCGAGGTCAACTACATGCCGGTGACGCCGGCGGAATGCATGTATTTCTTCCGCGAGATCGACAGTCCGTCGGTGCGCTGGTCCTTCACCGCCAACCACGCGCATTTCCTTCCCGGGTCAAGCATCGCCAGTTTCATTGACGCCATGGATTTCAGCCTCTGCCATGAGGTGCGTCTTGCCGACAACAACGGCTCGTATGAGATTCACCAGAAACCCGGCGAGGGGACAATCGATTTCGGCGCCATGTTCAAGAAGATCGAGAGCATGGGATATACCGGTCACTACACCAACGGCTTCGGGTCGATCGACGACATGCTTGCCGGACGCGACTACATGGTCGAGCGCGCGCGCGAGGCCGGCGTCAAGGTCGATTAGGACGGGCGCTTCGGGGTGCGCAATGTTGCACTATTGAACATTGTTTCGCCCCTGAATTTGGTATACCGTATTTCATGGCTGGCAGATCAAGGCCGTGAAAGGGTGGCGCGGCATCATCAGGCTGATGCGCCGCAGCTGCCTTAAAATGAGGCCAGACGAATAGCTGGTCCGCCACAAACGAGCTTCATCTGGAGCAAACTTCTGGGAGGAAACAATGCTCAGCACTAAAAAAATCCTGTCGGTCGGCGTCGGTATTGCGTCGATGGCCGGCGTCATGGCCATGTCGTCGGCACCTGTTGTCGCCGCCGAAGGCACAATCGAGGTCGTCACCCACGCCGGTGCCGGTGGCGGCACGGACGTGAACTCGCGGATGATGATGATCCGTACCCGTCGTGCCCTTAAGCAGGACATGGTCGTCGTCAACAAGCGCGGCGGTGGCGGTGCGGCTGCCATGCAGTATTTCAAGAGCCGTCCGGCTGACGGCAACACCGTCCTGACATTCACTGTCGGCCACGCCATCACCATGGCGAAGGGCAAGACCGATCTTCGTGTCGAGGACATGGCGCCGATCGCACGCGGCACCAACGACCCGCAGATCCTGATGGTCAACTGCAAGACCAGCCCCTACAAGACTCCCGAGGAGTTTGTCGCCGGCATGAAGAATGGCGACCAGATGAAGTTCGGCGGCACCTCGTCGGGCACCATCGACCACCTCACCGTCTTCCTGTGGGCAAAGCGCCTTGGCGTCGCCATGCCGACCTACATTCCGTTCGGTGGTGGCGGTGAGCTGGCAACGCAGGTTGTCGCCGGTGCCGTTGACGTCGGAACCCTGAACCTGTCGGAAGCTTCGGCTCCGATCGAGGCTGGCGATCTCTGCCCGCTCGTCATTCTGGGTGAGAACCGGATGGAGCCGATTCCGGCTGCCAAGACCGCCAAGGAAATGGGCATCGACCTGGTTCTGTCGACAACGCGTGGTTTCGTGACTCACGCCGGTGTTTCCGAAGAGCGCCGCGCCGAGCTAGAAGCCGGCATGATGAAGGCGATGGGCCACTCGCTCTATCAGGCCTATCTGATGAATTCCGGCCTCGACAACACCTCGCCGATGGGCTCTGAGGCCTGGGGCAAGCAGATCAAGATGATGGTCGGCGAGTTCGGCCCGGCCCTGAAGGAAATGGGCCTTATCGAATAGAGCCTCATTGCTGAACGGATTGGTGGGCGGTGCCATGCGCATCGCCCACTGACGGCTGCCGGGGGAACCGTTCCGATGCGACCACTGATTATTCCAGGGATACTGGCCGCCTTTTCGGTGGTGATCATCTATCTCGCGCTGCAACTCAAACTGTCGCCGCCGATGATTGTCGGCCACAGCATGCAGCCGCGGTCCTTTCCGATCTTCCTGATGGTGATCAACCTGATCCTGATCGCCATCCTGAGCTGGGAATGCTATCGCAACCCGCCAAAGAAGATTGAACTCGAGGGCATGACCACATGGGTCAGCATCTCGCTGTTCGCCGCCTTCTATTTCTTGACCACCTATGCAGATTTCTTCATCGCCATCGCCGTGGTGATGTTCGTCCTCTCGACAAGCTGGGGCGAAAAGCGGCTTCACGTCGCCGCGCTGATTTCAGTGACGGTGCCTCTGACGCTGTTCCTGTTGTTTGACGAGGTTCTGAAGATCAGGTTCCCGCGCGGGCTGATCACGAACTGGTACTACGGGTAGGAGACAGCATCATGATGGAAGCTCTTTCGGCGATGGCCTCGGTGATGGGGGACCCCTATCTTCTCGGCCTGATCACCGGCACCACCATTCTCGGCATCATCATCGGCGTTCTTCCCGGGCTGGGGGCAACGACCGGTGCGGCGCTGCTGCTGCCCTTCACGCTGACAATGGACCCGGTTCACGCCATCGCCGTTCTGGCGACGCTCTACGTCTCGGCCACATTCGCCGGCTCGATCACTGCCATCCTGATCAATACGCCGGGCACCTCGGCTGCCGCTGCAACGACCTTTGACGGGTTCCCGCTTGCGCAGCGCGGCGAGGCCGGCCGCGCCCTCGGCGTTGCCGTGGTGTCGAGCACCATCGGCGGCATTTTCTCGATTATCGTTCTGTGTCTTGCCGCGCCGATGCTCGCCAAGGTTGCCTATGAATTCCGGCCGCCCGAATATTTCGCGCTGACCGTCTTCGGCCTGTCGATGCTGGCAAGCGTCGGGGCGGGCGGTGCCGTGAAGAACCTGATCGGCGGTATCTTCGGTGTCTGGCTTGCCACCATCGGGGCCGAGCGGGTGACCTCCATCGAGAGGTTCATGTTCGGCAATTACGAGCTGTATGAGGGCCTGTCCTTCGTTCCGGTGATGATCGGCCTGTTCGCGATCTCCGAGCTTCTGGTGCAGTCGAAACACGCGCACCGTGTCGCCGACATGGTGACGCTGAAAGCTGTGAAGCTGCCGACCCGCGAGGATTACAGGAAAATCTGGAAGACCATCGCACGGTCGTCCGGCATCGGCACCTTTATCGGCATCCTGCCGGCCGAGGGCGCCACCGTGGCGTCGATGATCGGCTACTCCGAGGCACGGCGCTGGTCGAAGAACCGCAAGGAATTCGGCAAGGGCGCTGTCGAGGGCATCGCCGGCGCCGAGGCGGCCAACAATGCCGCCACCGGCGGGGCGATGGTCCCGACCATGGTGCTCGGCATTCCGGGAAGCGGAACCACGGCGATCATTCTTGTCGGCCTGATGGTTCACGGCCTGCGCCCCGGGCCCTACCTCTTCACCGAGCAGGTCGAGTCCGTCTACCAGATTTTCGGTGCCATGCTGGTCGCCAACATCATCTTCCTCGGCATGGGTCTCTATGCCGCGAAGCTGTTCGCCCGCATTTCGCTGGTGCCGACGGCGATTCTGTGGCCGATCGTGTTCGCGCTGTCTGTCATCGGCGCCTATGCGCTGAGCGCCTCGCTCCTCGATGTCTGGATTGCGCTGATCTTCGGCGTTGTCGGCTTCTTCGCACGGCGGCATGGTTTCTCGGTGGCGCCGATCGCGGTCGGTCTGATCCTCGGTCACATGGTCGAGGTCAATCTGCAGAACTCGCTGAAGATGTTCGACGGAGCCTGGTGGATGATCCTGGCACAGCCGCTGGCGCTGCTGTTCCTCGTGCTGGCGTTCCTGGGGCTGTTCGGCTCGCAGATCGTCAGGCTGATCACCGGAAAAAAGCAGGCCGACTGACCCGGCCTGCCGCCTGCCGCGTCAGATGACGAAGCTTTCCAGACGCTCGCGGTTGAGCTCGAAGCCCAGCCCCGGCGCATCGCTGACGGTGAAGAAGCCGTCGGCCGGTTCGATCAGTCCGTCATAGATCAGCTTGCAGGCCTCGACCGAGGAATAGTGATATTCGACAAGGCCGCCATTGCTGCATCCGGCCTGAAGGTGCGCGTTGAAGAACGGCCAGGCACCGCCATTGTCGATCCCGACATTGAATCCTGACGCCAGCGCCGCGATTTTCTGGCACTGGGTGAAGCCGCCGGTAATGACGACATTCGGCTGGATGATGTCGACGGCGCCGGCCACCAGCATGTCGCGGAAGCGGTATTGCTGGCCTTCGTTCTGGCCGCAGGCGACGCGCATTCCGGTCTGCCGCCGCAGGTCGGCCATCTGGCGGACGTCGTTCTGCGTGATCGGCTCCTCGAAGAAGGTGATGTGGTAGGGGGAAAGCGCGCCGGCAAGCTCGACAGCGTGGAAGAAATCAAGGCTGCAGTTCGCGTCGATGAAGAGTTCTGCATCCGGCCCTGCGGCATCCCGCACCGCGGCGACACGGCGCTTGTCCTCGACTATCACGTCGGACAGAAGGCGTGGCTCGTCACGACGTTGCAGGGCGCTGTTGCCAACCGTCATCTTGAGGCGCGAGAAACCACGCTCCATCCAGGCCTCGGCCGCATGCGGCAGTTCCCCGGTGGCATAGAAGCCGAACCCGAAGGTGGCATAGACCGGGCAGCGCTCGCGCGCGCCGCCGAGAAGGCGCCAGATCGGCTGCCCGAGCGCCTTTCCCTTGATGTCCCACAGCGCCACATCGATGGCGGCGATGGCATGCATGCCGATCCCGCTCTGCCCACGCGGCACCAGCGACCAGTAGAGCCGGTCCCAGATCCGGTCATTGTTAAGCGGGTCCATGCCGATGATGGCGGGCGCGGCGACATCCAGTACTGCGGTGCGGATCGGCGGCGCGGGCCCGATGGAGGTGATGCCGTGGCCGGTGATGCCGGCGTCGGTCTCGACCTCGACCACGCAGGCCTGGTGGCCGGCCTGTTTCGCCGGCGCGGTGATGTCGAGGGTGACCGGCAGCTGCACCGCATGCGCGCGGATGGCGGTGATCTTCATCAGGCGGCGCCGTCCCAGTGGCTGACCATGTCGCAGGCGATGTCGAAGGCGGCGCGTGTCGCGCCAACATCGGCGGTGCCGGAGCCGGCGATGTCGAAGGCGGTGCCGTGCGCCGGCGTGGTGACCGGGAAGGGGATGCCGCCCTGAACGGTCACGCCGCGGTCGAATCCCATCAGCTTCAGCGCAATCTGCCCCTGGTCGTGATACATGGTGATGATGCCGTCCACCTCCCCGGCCTTGGCCTTCAGGAACACGGTGTCGGAAGGCCAGGGGCCGTCGATGTTCAGCTGCTGATGGCGCAGGGTCTCGACGGTCGGGGTGATGACCTCGATCTCCTCCATGCCGAAATTGCCATTGTCGCCGGCATGCGGGTTCAGCGCCGCCACCGACAGGCGCGGCCGACTGAGCCCGGAGCGCCGCAGCGTCCGGTCGATCAGGTTGACCGCCTCGGTGATCCGGTGGCCGGTGATGTAGTCCGGAACGTCCTTCAGCGCGATATGGCTGGAAACACGGCTCGTCCAGATCCCGTTCAGCGTGTTGAGCTCGGAGATATAGGTCTCGACGCCGAGAAATTCGGCCATGTAGTGAAGCTCGTCCTCATGGCCGAGCCCGGCCTCGATCAGCGCCGCCTTGTTGAACGGGCCGAAGGTGATGGCGTCGATGATGCCGTCGCGCGCCATTTCCAGCGCGCAGTTCAGGTTGCTCAGTGCGGAGCGGCCGTTTTCGATCGTGACTTCGGCAAGCCTGACATCGTCGGGCGCGATTGTCTCGCGGTCATTCAGTGCCAGACCGGCAATGTCGGTCCACTCGCCGTCGCGCGCCACGCAGTCGGTCATCTCAAGCTCGACCCCAGCCTGCCGCTGCCCCATTTCGAACAGGTGCCTGTCGCCGATCAGCAGGATGTCGGCCTTGCCGCGGACCTCCTCGTCTGACATCAGCTTCGCAATCAGCTCGGGTCCGATGCCGCCAGGATCGCCGGGGATGATGCCGATACGGGGTTTCATTCAAAGCTCTCCTGTTCGTCGCTGTCTATGAATAGGTTTTCGATTGCGGTCTCGATATGGGCCCGCATGGCATCGGCCGCCGCGCCGGCGTCGCGGTTCCGGATGGCGTTCGTGATGTCCTGATGCTGCTGCAGCGTCGTCGCCCGGCCAAGCTTGCGGCGCGACGAGAGGAACCTCGCGCGCCACAGCCGCGCATTGTATTTGGCGTGCGTGTCGACAAGCGCGGCATTGCCGCCGGCGGCGATGATGCTGGCGTGGAAATCCATGTCGGTCTTGAAGAAATCAATCGAGCTCAGCATGTCGCTCTGCTCGTGCATGCGGCTGTTCAGGGCGCTGATGGCCTCGATATTGGACTCGCTCGCATGGGTGCAGGCAAGCTCGCCGCCGAGCGCCTCGAGCGTGCCGAGAACCTTCATGCTCTGCGCCAGCTCCTCGGGCGACGGGTTGGCGACGCGCGACCGGCGGGTCGGCGTATGGTCGACAAGGCCTTCGCTTTCCAGGATGCGAAGCGCCTCGCGCATCGGCGTGCGGCTGATTCCCAGCACATCGGCAAGATCGCGCTCAGGTATGTGCATGCCGGGCGGCAGCTTTTCGAGAAGAATCAGCTCGCGAAGCTTGTCGGCGGTCTCGGCGCTCAGCGAGCGGCGTTGGCTTGGCTTGATCTCGCCTTCGTTGAGCAGGGATGTCAGCGCATTCTGCTTCGCCATGGCAGCTAGCGTCCCCACCGCAGCACAATGGGGTCAAGTGGCCTCATGAGGCCGATAAGCTCGTCCCGTGTCGGCGCCGGGAGCGGGTCGATCGGATGCCGGCAGAAATCCGATGTGATGACGCCGCCCTCGACCATCGCCGCCTTCGCGGCGCGGAAGCCGCACTGCCTGTTCTCATGATTGATCACCGGCAACACGCGCGTGTAGCCCGCCACCGCCGCGTCGCGGTCGCCGGCGGCATGCGCCGTGATCACCGGACGGATCAGATCGGGAATCAGGCCCGATGTCATGGATCCGGTTGCGCCGGCATCGAGATCGGCCAGAAGCGTGATTCCCTCCTCCCCGTCGAACGGTCCTTCGACGGCATCGCCGGCGGCTTCCAGAAGCGCCCTCATCTTTGTCGCGACGCCGGCGGACTCGATCTTGAACAGCTTCACCATTTCGATCTCGGTCGCCATGCGTGTCAGCAACGGCACCGGAAGCTCGACCCCGGACAGCGGCGCGTCCTGGATCATGATCGGGATTCCGACATCGCCAACCATGCGGAACTGGTCGAAGGTCTGCTGCGCGTTGCCCTTCAGAAGCGCGCCGTGATAGGGCGCCATCATCATCACGATGGCCGCGCCAAGCTCCTTTGCCTGGCGGGCCCGCGCCACCGCGATGTCGGTCGCGAAATGGCTGATGGTGACGATGACCGGAAGCCTGCCGGCCACATGTTCAAGGCACAGCCTTGTCAGATGCTCGCGCTCGGCATCCGAGATCAGGAACTGCTCGGAGAAATTGGCGAGGATGCAGATGCCGTCGCATCCCTGATCGATCATGCAGTCGAGAACGCGGCGCATGCCGTCGTCATCGACGGCACCGGTCTCGGTGAAGGGTGTAGGGGCGACCGGCCAGATGCCGCTATAGGGACGTGTTGGCATGGGTTTGTCTGATCCTTGTCCGGCCTCAGGGGGCGATGTAGCTCGTCTTCACGACGGTGTAGAATTCGCGGGCATAGCTTCCCTGTTCGCGCGGACCGTAGCTTGATCCCTTCCGGCCGCCGAACGGCACATGGTAATCGACGCCCGCCGTCGGCAGGTTGACCATGACCATGCCGGCCTTCGCGTGCCGGCGGAAATGCGAGGCGATTTTCAGCGAGGTGGTGCAGATTCCCGATGACAGGCCGAAATCGGTGTCGTTCGCGACAGCCAGCGCCTCGTCATAATCGGCCACCTTGATGACCGACGTCATGGGACCGAAGATTTCCTCACGCGAGACCCGCATGGCGTTCGTCGCGCCGGCGAAGATCGCCGGGTGCATGAAGAACCCGTTGCCGTTGCCGAGTCCGCCGCCACGAACATCACACCCCTCTTCCGAGGCCAGCGCGAGATAACGCTGGTTCTGTTCCATCTGCGATTCGTCCACCACCGGTCCGATCTGCGTCTTCGGATCAAGCGGATCGCCGACGACGAGATCGGCCGCGGCCGCGGTCAGCTTGTCGAGGAAGGCGTCGTGGACACCCTCGGTGACGATCAGGCGTGAGGATGCGGTGCAGCGCTGGCCGGTCGAGAAGAAGGCGCCGTTCAGTGACGCGCCGACGGCGACGTCGAGATCGGCGTCATCGACAACCACCATCGGGTTCTTGCCGCCCATCTCAAGCTGCACCTTCTTGCCGTTGGTCGCGCAGTCGATCGCCACCTGCCGTCCGGTCGCGACCGAGCCCGTGAAGCTGACAGCCGCGATGTCGGGATGTTCGACAATGCGCGCGCCGACGCGCGAGCCCGGGCCCATGACGAGGTTGAAGACGCCGGCTGGGCAGCCGGCCTCCTCCAGTATTTTCGCAAGCTCCCAGGCACAGCCCGGGGTGAGTTCCGCCGGCTTCATCACAACCGTGTTGCCGAAGGCAAGGGCGGGCGCCAGCTTCCAGGCCGGGATGGCAATGGGGAAATTCCACGGGGTGATGAGACCGACCACGCCGACAGGCTCGCGCTCCATCATCACTTCGACGCCGGGCCGGACCGAGGCTACGGCGTCTCCGACATTGCGAAGCGCTTCGCCGGCAAAGAACTTGAACACCTGCGCCGCGCGGACCGTTTCGCCGACCGCCTCGGCAATCGTCTTGCCCTCCTCGCGGGCGAGAAGCCGGCCAAGCTCGTCCTTGCGGGCAACGATCAGCGCGCCGGCCTTCTCGAGAACGTCATGGCGAAGCTGCGGGCTGGCATGAGCCCAGTCGTCAAGCGCGGCAAGGGCTGCTGCCACGGCCTCGTCGACGCGGGCGGCATCGCCGCGCGCATAGGTGCCGATGACATCGTCCCTGTTGGCCGGGTTGCGGTTGGTCGTAACGTCGGAATCGGCGACCCAGTTGCCGCCTATGAAATGTGCGAAATCCACGAATCTCTCCCATGTCTTCATGACTGCCGGAGATGCGGTGGCCACAACTTGCAGCAGCGGAACTATGGTATACCAAATTCAGGAAAACGCAAAGCAGCCTGTATTCTTTGACGGCCGCAAGGCAGACCGGACAGGTGTGACTAGACACCCTTCCAGTCTGGCTTCCGCTTTTCGAAAAAGGCGCTGACACCTTCCTTGAAGTCGCCGCTTCCGAAACACTGCTCGACAAGATCGCTGTCGTCCGGGAGCGGCGTTGCGGCCCGAAGCCGCTGCAGCCCGCGCTTGGTCGCGTCAAGTGTCAGCGGTGCCAGTTCGGTGATGCCCCGGGCCATTTCGTCGGCCCGCGCCAGCACCGCGTCGCGATCGGCATGAAGCTCCGAGATGAAGCCTGCCGACGCCGCCTCTTCGGCATCGATCAGGGCCGCGGTGAGAAGCATGTATTTGACCCGCGCCTCGCCGACAAGCCTGACGAAACGGTTCAGATTGCCGATGGCAAGGCAGTTTCCGAGCGTGCGCGCGATTGGGGCGCCGATCTTCAGGTTGCGGCTTCCGATCCTGATGTCGAGCGAGGCCGCGATGGCGGCGCCGCCGCCGGTACAGAAACCGTTCAGTGCGCCGATGGTCGGAATGCGGCATTCCTCGATCATCGTCAGCGTGGCGTCGATCCTGTGCTCATAGTCGATGGCGTCGGCGGAGGTGAAGGTACGGAACTGCGAGATGTCCGTGCCGGCGGCAAAGGCGGCATCGCCGCCCCCGGAGAAGATCAGCACCTGGAGCGCGTCGGGGTCGTCCGGTGTGCCGGCACGACCGCAGATCTCCTTGATCCGGTCATACATCCCGAAGGTCAGCGCGTTGCGCCGGTGAGGCCGGTTCAGGACAATATGCCCGACGCCATCGGCAGCGGTATAGATGAGATCCTGGTCTTCGCTCATGTCGATGCCCCGTGTCAGGTCAGGCCGCAGCGGCGGTTTCGGACAGATAGTGCATCGCAGCCTGCACGCCGCCCGCCTGGTGCGGGATGTCGGCGACACGAAGCCCCATTTCGACACCGCTCAGCGTTCCGGCAAGCATCAGGTCGTTGAAGTCGCCGAGATGGCCGATCCGGAACACCCGGCCGGCAAGGCGCGACAGGCCGTTGCCGAGGGACATGTCGAAATGTTTCAGAACAGAGGCGCGGAAGGCGTCGGCGTCATGGCCTTCCGGCATCATCACCGCCGTCAGCGAACTCGAAAAGTCTCGCGGTTCCTGGCACAGCACCTCAAGCCCCCAGGCCTGGACGGCGCGGCGGGTGGCCTCGGCATGCCGGTCATGCCTGGCAAATACATTGTCGAGGCCTTCCTCGTGAAGCATGTCGATGGCCTCGGCAAGGCCGTAGAGAAGATTCGTCGCCGGTGTATAGGGGAAGGCGCCGCCGGCATTGGCGGCAAGCTGTTCGTCCCAGTCCCAGTAGGACCGGCGAAGGCCGTTGGACTTCGCCTCGGCAATGGCGCGTTCGGAGATGGCGTTGAAGGACAGGCCCGGCGGCAGCATAAGGCCTTTCTGCGATCCTGATACAGTGACGTCGACGCCCCATTCGTCATGCCTGAAATCGATCGATGCCAGCGATGAAATCGTGTCGGCCATCAGAAGGGCACCATGGCCGGCGGCATCCATCGCGGCACGGACCTCGGCGACACGCGATGTCGATCCTGTCGAGGTTTCGTTGTGAACAACACAGACGGCGCGGATCCTGCCCTCGCTGTCGGCACGGAGCCTGTCCTCGATGGCCTGCGGGTCGACGCCGCGGCGCCAGTCCGTCTCCAGAAACTCGGTCTCGATCCCGAGGCGGTCCGCCATCTTCTTCCAAAGCGAGGCGAAATGGCCGGTCTCGACCATCAGGACCAGCTCACCCTCTGCAATGAGATTGGCAAGTGCGGCTTCCCAGGCACCGGTCCCAGACGCCGGGTAGATGATCACCGCCGAGTCCGTCTTGAAGATCGATTTCATGCCATCGAGACATTTCCTGCCGATCTCGGCAAAAGCCGGCCCGCGATGGTCGATCGTGGGATGATCCATCGCACGAAGGATGCGGTCAGGTACATTGGTCGGGCCCGGGATCTGGAGAAAATGCCGCCCGGCCTGATAGGAACTCGATGTCATGTGCGGTAATCTTTCGCGTTGGAATGGCAAGTTCGATAGCCTAGTTTCTTTGCAGTTCTTGCACAACAGCCCGTCTGCGGGCGCGACGCTATGACCGGCGCCGTCGCATGCAGGCCATCGTGCGCCTTTCGAGTGAGTCCATGCCCAACGAAACCCGCGTACCTTCCTTTGCCCCGCTGAAAGCTGAACTCCGCGGCAGCCTCTTCGACGATCTTTTCGCGCGCGGCCGATACGCAACCGACGCCTCGATCTACCAGATGATGCCGCATGCCGTCGTCGTCCCTGAAACGCTGCAGGACGTCGAGGCGACTCTGGCTTTCGCGCGTCGCGAAGGTCTTGCCGTGCTGCCGCGTGGCGGTGGGACGTCGCAATGCGGGCAGACGGTCAACAATGCCGTCGTGATCGATGCCAGCCGGCATCTTAACAGCATCCTCGAGCTCGATGTCGAGGCGCGTCGCTGCGTTGTCGAGCCGGGAATCGTCCTTGACGAGCTCAACCGCCAGCTGAAGCCGCATGGCCTTTGGTTCCCGGTCGATGTCTCGACGTCGAGCCGCGCCACCATCGGCGGCATGGCCGGAAACAACAGCTGCGGCGGGCGGTCGATCCGCTACGGCATGATGCGCGACAATGTCACCGCCATCGAAGCCATCATGTCCGACGGGACGAAGGCATGGTTCGGCGACATTGCCGGCACCGCGCCAAACGGCCTGCTTGCCGAGCTGCAGCCACGGCTTCTTGCCATGGGAGAGGCGCACCGGCAGGACATTCTTGACGGGTTTCCGAAGGTCCTTCGCCGGGTCGGGGGATATAATGTCGATGCGCTGATGCCCGACGCCATGGCACTTCGTCCCGGCGGGAAGGCCGGCGACGGGATCAACCTGGCGCATCTTCTCGTCGGCTCGGAAGGAACGCTTGCCTTCAGCACCGCCATCGAACTCAGGCTCTGGCCGCTGCCGGCCCGCAAGCTGATGGGGATCTGCCATTTTCCGAGTTTCTACAAGGCGATGGACGCGGCGCAGCATCTGGTTACCCTCGATCCGGTCGCCGTCGAACTTGTCGACGACACGATGATCGAGCTCGGCCGGTCGATTCCGATCTTCCAGAAGACAATCGAGGAGGCGGTTCGCGGCACGCCAGCGGCGCTTCTGGTGGTTGAATTCGCCGAAGACGACATGGATGAGAACCGCCGCCGGCTCGCGCGGCTTCACGCGATGATGGGGGATCTCGGGTTCGGCTGGGACAGGCCTGCGGAATGGCGTGGCGGGGTCGTCGACGCGATCGACCCGGCAATGCAGGGGCGGGTCGCCGAGATGCGCAAGTCCGGCCTCAACATCATGATGAGCATGAAGAGCGAGGCAAAACCTGTTTCCTTCCTCGAGGACTGCGCCGTCGAGCTGAAGGACCTTGCCGAATATACCGACGGGCTGACGTCGATCTTCGAGAAGCACGGCGCCAAGGGAACTTGGTATGCGCACGCATCCGTAGGCTGCCTTCATGTGCGGCCGGTTCTCAACATGAAGGAGCAGCACGGCGCCGACACCATGCGGGCCATCGCCGAAGAGGCGTTCGCGCTTGTCCGTTCCTTCGGCGGCTCGCATTCCGGCGAGCATGGCGACGGCATCGTCCGCTCGGAATTCAACGACACCATGTTCGGGCCGGTCCTCCCGCAGCTGTTTCGTCAGGTGAAGGCGATGTTCGACCCGGCCGGCATGTTCAACCCCGGCAAGATCACCGACGCGCCGCGGATGGATGACAGGTCGCTGTTCCGGTTCGCGCCTGGATACCGGGTCGAGAATTCGGAAAGCATTCTCGACTGGGCCGAATGGCCCGGCGCGGCCGGCGGGCTGCAGGGCGCCGTCGAGATGTGCAACAACAACGGGGCCTGTCGGAAGCTGGAAGGCGGGGTGATGTGCCCGTCCTATCGCGCGACCCGCAATGAGCGCGACGCCGTTCGCGGGCGCGCCAACTCGCTTCGCCTTGCGCTCTCCGGGCAGCTTGGCGCCGACGCCCTGACCGGCGATGCGATGGCCGAAACGATGAAGCTGTGCGTGTCATGCAAGGCATGCAAGCGCGAATGCCCTGTCGGGGTCGACATGGCGCGGATGAAAATCGAGGTGACAGCGGCGCGGGCGCGGGCAAAGGGAATCCCGCTTCACGACCGCCTGGTCGCGAATCTCCCCGCCTATGCGCCGGTTGCGTCGCGGCTGGCGAATTTCAGCAATCTTCTGCAGTCGATCTGGCGGCATGTGCCGGGGCTGTCGGGCCTTGTGTCACGGATCACCGGCTTCACATCGAGGCGTGCCTTGCCGCGCTGGCACATCAACGCCTTCAAGGACGAAGAGATCGGCTCGTCGCCGTCCGGGACCGGCACGCCCGTGGTGCTTTTCGCCGATACCTTCAACCGCTATTTCGAGGCCGACAATCTGCGTGCGGCGGTGCGTGTTCTTCGCCGTGCGGGCTATGACGTGTTCGCACCGTCGCCCGCACGTGGACGGCCGCTCTGCTGTGGCAGGACCTATCTGTCGTCGGGCATGGTCGACGAAGCGCGCACCGAGGCCGAAAGGCTTGTCGCGGCGCTCTATCCGCTGGCACGAAGCGGGGTCCGGATCGTCGGTCTGGAGCCGTCCTGCACATTGGCGCTGCGCGACGAGATTCCGGCGCTGCTCGCATCCGAGAAGGCCGAGACAGTGGCAGAGGCGACGATGACGCTTGCCGAACTTCTGGCGCAGGACCTGCCGGATCTCGGCCTGCCGTCGGGACGCGCGGCCGCGACAGTGAAGCTTCACGGACATTGCCATCAGAAGGCATTTGATGTCGTGAAACCGATCGAGACGGTACTTCGTGACCTCGCCGGTGCCGACGTCGAGACCATCGAGACATCATGCTGCGGCATGGCCGGCGCCTTCGGCTATGGCCGCGATACCTATGACGTGTCGATAAAAATGGCCGAGGCCGCGCTGCTTCCGGCGGTGCGTGAGGCCGAGCCCGGGCAGCCGGTGCTTGCCGACGGCACCTCCTGCCGCTGCCAGATCGCCGACGGCACTGGGCGTGAGGCAACGCATCTTGCGCATTATCTGGACCGGCTCGCCGAAGGGCGGACATGATGCCACCCTGTAGGGGTGGATTCGTTAACGCCGTAACTCGCCTGATGCGGGAAAATCACACCTGGCGCCGCGCTCGGCGAGGCGATGACCGTTTTTGCAGCAGAACTCGCGGACGCGATCTAACTGCCTTGGCCCTAGCCGAGGCGGCCGTAGAAAGTCATGCGCGCTGCCTCTGACAGCGCGATCCCGGGTTCTGTGTTGTAGGCGAGGACCACAAGGATCCGGGTTCTGTCGCCAATCGTCGGTGTCACCCTGTGCATCGAATTCCGACCGCGGAACAGCACCAGCGTTCCCGGGGTGATGTCGAGGGTTTCGACGGTTCCGTTTCCGTCAAGGACATCGGCGACACCTTCAAAGTTCAGCTCGCCGGCATCGGCGTCTCGAAGATCCCGCACATACTGGAACTCGCCACCGGCCTCCGGTGCCTGCAGCAGCAGCGTGACAGCGAAGCTGGAATTGTCGAAATGCCAGCCAAGCTCCTGCCCGTCGGCGGCGTAATGAACATTGATGGACGACAGCGGGTCGGCATATTCGAACAGCGCCGGCACCCCGACAATGGCCGCGATGAAATTCTGGAATGTGGCGGAACCATAGATCAGGTGCAGTCCCGATCCGGCAGGAACCTGATCGGTTGTGATGCAGCCCTTCGACGAGGTGATCTGGCGGTTGAAGACATGGTCGCCGGCAAGCGCCGGATCTGTCGGCGTGAGGTAGACGTTATGCGTCGAGCTGGTGAAATGGGCGTTCTTGGCCTGTGATTCGGCCTCGGTGACAAGCGCCGATACGGCGTCAGGACGCAGAAAGCCCGGGATCGTGATCACCCCGTCCCGCGCCAGACGCCTGTGGCAGGCGTCGATGAACCCGTCATCATCAAGGGGGCAGGCTTCGGTGTCGATCACGGTATCAAGCATCGAAGCAGGTCTCCTGTCGGTTCACGGTCAGTAGCCCATCGCGCAACCATCCTTGCGCGGGTCGGAGCCGGCTGTCAAAAGCCCTGTCTGCCAGTCGATGTCGATGGCCTGCGATCCGCCGATCGGCTTGCCGGCCGTCCGGATATCATGGCCAAGCGCGCGCAGCGCATCCCGCGTCGGCTCGGCGACGGGTGCCTCGACCTCGACAAAATCCGCGAATGGGTTCGGGAAGAACCTTGCCGTGTCCTGCGCCATCTGGACATCCATGCCATAGTCGAGATGGCGGGTCAGGAACTGCATATGCCCGAAGGCCTGGTATTCGCCCCCCATAACACCATAGCTCAGCGTTACCTTGCCGTCCTTTGTCACCAGTCCCGGTATCAGCGTGTGAAGCGGCCTCCTGCCTGGCGCCACGCCGTTCGGATGGTCCGGATCGACAATGAAGCCCTGACCGCGATTGTGAAGCAGCACGCCGCTTTCCGGCGCCATGATTCCGGAGCCGAAATTGTCATAAAGCGAATTGATGAAGCTGCAGGCGTTGCGGTCACGATCAACGACAGTGATGTAAACGGTGCTGGAATGCCGCGGAAGCCCGCTTTCCGGCAACGGGTCGAGCCGGCGGTCCGGCCTGATCCGGCCGCGAAGTGCTTCTGCATAAGCATCATCCAGCATCGCCGCGACAGGAACAGGTGACTGCGCCGGGTCGGCCAGAACAAGCCCGCGGTCGCGATAGGCAAGGCGTCCCGCCTCAATCTCGTGATGCATGCGCTCCACATTCAGCGGATGATCGCCGAAGCTGTCGATTCCCCGCATCATGTTCAGAAGCATAAGCGCGATCACGCCCTGGCCGTTGGGCGGGCATTGCCAGACTTCGCGGTCACGAAATTCGGTGCTGATCGGATCGACATAGTCGCCGATGGCGGCGGCGAAGTCCGACTCGGTGTGCCGGCCGCCGATGCCGCGAAGCTTGGCGATGATCTCCTCGGCGACGGGGCCTTCATAGAATCCGCGTCGTCCTTCTTTGCCGATCCTCTCAAGCGTGGCCGCCAGCGCCGGCTGGGCGTGGCGGGCGCCAAGCGGAATCGGCTCGCCATCGCGGGTGAAGACGCCGCGCGCGTCGCTGTCGAGGCTGTTCACCTGGCTTGCGAAATCACGGGCCACACGCTGTGTGATCGGATATCCGTCCCGGGCGTAGCCGATGGCAGGCAGCAGCAGCCGGTCGAGGGGCATGCTCCCATGATCGCGGTTCAGCTGAACCCACGCGTCGACGGCGCCAGGCACCGTTACGGCATGCGCGGAATGGCGTTCGATCCTGGTTATGCCCTCGGCAAGCAGGGACTCCGAGCTGAGCCCATCCGGCGCCCGCCCGGAGCCGTTGAAGGCGACGATGCTCTCTGCGCTGCCCGCGGGCGCATAGAGGCAGAAGCAGTCACCGCCGATGCCGGTCGATTCGGGCTCGACGACGCATTGCACGGCGCAGGCGGCGATGGCGGCGTCAAGCGCGTTGCCGCCATCCAGAAGAATGCGGATCGCCGCCTGTGTCGACAGGGGATGCGAAGTGCTGGCCATGCCGTTCGGCGCGGCAACCGGCGAGCGGCCGGGATATTGGAGATGACGCATGATGAAAGCCTGCCGTTCTGTCCTACCAAGCCTTACCGTGTCGCGGTGACATACGCAAACGGGGCCGCAAAGGCGGCCCCGCGCTAAGTCTTTTCAGCTGCCTATTCGGCGGCCTCTTCCCATTCCTCCACCGAAGGGCAGGAACAGATGAGATTGCGGTCGCCATAGGCATTGTCCACGCGGCCGACGGGTGGCCAGTATTTGTTTACCTGCCGGTTTCCATCCGGATCACCCGCGGCCTTGCGGCTGTAACCGTGATTCCATTCGTCCGAAAGCAGGTCCTCGGCCGTGTGCGGTGCGTTTACTAGCGGGTTGTCGTCGCGTGGCCACTCGCCGCTTTCGACCTTTGCCGCCTCGTCGGCGATGGCCAGCATCGCGTCGCAGAAGCGGTCGATCTCGGCAATCGATTCCGACTCCGTCGGCTCGATCATCAATGTGCCGGCAACCGGGAAGGACATGGTCGGCGCGTGGAAGCCGAAATCGATCAGACGCTTGGCGACATCCTCGTTGCTGATACCGCTCCGCTCCTGAATGCCGCGGATGTCGATGATGCATTCATGCGCCACCCGCCCGTTCGCACCTGTGTAGAGGACCGGGAACTGCGGTGCCAGCCGTTCCGCCATGTAGTTCGCCGACAGGATGGCGGTTGCCGTGGCGGCTTTGAGGCCGTCGCTTCCCATCATCCGGATATAGGCATAGGTGATCGGCAGGATGCCCGCCGACCCGAAAGGCGCGGCGCTGACCGCCCCCTCCCCGCCAAGAGGCGAGCCTGGAAGGAAGTCGGCAAGATGCGCGGCGACGCCGATCGGCCCCACGCCCGGTCCGCCCCCGCCATGCGGAATGCAGAATGTCTTGTGAAGGTTCAGGTGGCTGACGTCGGCCCCGAAATCCGGCAGCGAGCAATGCCCCACAAGCGCGTTCAGGTTCGCGCCGTCGACATAGACCTGTCCGCCGGCCTCATGGACGATGTCGCACAGCTCGGCGATGGATTCCTCGAACACGCCGTGGGTTGACGGGTAGGTCACCATGATCGCCGACAGCGTGTCGCGATGCGCCTCCGTCTTTGCCTTCAGGTCCTCAAGATCGACATTGCCGTCGTCATCACATTTGACAACGACGACCTTCATGCCCGCCATCGCGGCCGAGGCCGGGTTCGTGCCGTGCGCCGATTGCGGGATCAGGCAGATGTTGCGGTGGCCTTCGCCACGCGCTTCGTGATAGCGCGCGATCGCCAGAAGCCCGGCAAATTCGCCCTGTGATCCGGCATTTGGCTGCAGCGAGACGGCGGCATAGCCGGTCGCCTCGGCGAGCATCACCTCAAGCCGCGAGATCATCGCCGCATAGCCCTCCGCCTGGTCGGCAGGCGCGTAAGGGTGGATATTGGCGAATTCCGGCCAGGTGACAGGGATCATCTCGGCGGTTGCGTTGAGCTTCATCGTGCAGGAGCCGAGCGGGATCATGCAGCGGTCGAGCGCCAGGTCGCGATCGGCAAGGCTCCGCATATAGCGAAGCATCTCGGTTTCGGTCCTGTAGCTGTGGAACACCGGCTGTTGCATGAAACCGCCATCGCGGCGCAGCTCGTCCGGAAGGCAGGATCCGGCGTCGCCCTGCGGCGTGGCGCCGAGCGCGCCGAGCAGTCGGTCGAGCATGTCGGCCGAGCTTGTCTCGTCAAAGCTTGCGGAGACGGCGCCATCCATGCTGCGAAGGTTGAAGCCGGCCTCTAGTGCGGCCGTGACAAGCCCGTCGCGGTCATCGGGTGCTTCGATGGTGACGGTGTCGAAGAACTGCTCATGGCGCACGCGGCGACCGGCGGCGCGCATCGCCGTGGCAAACCTGCAGGCCAGGCCGTGCGCGTGACCGGCGATCCGTGTCAGCCCTTCCGGACCATGCCACAGGGCGTAGAAACCGGCCATCACAGCCAGAAGCACCTGTGCCGTGCAGATGTTCGAGGTCGCCTTTTCGCGGCGGATATGCTGCTCGCGGGTCTGCAGGGCAAGACGGTAGGCCATGCGGCTGGCGCTGTCCTGGCTGACGCCGACAAGCCGTCCCGGGATTGAACGCTGATGCGCGGTGCGGCAGGCAAAGAACGCCGCGTGCGGGCCACCATAGCCGAACGGCACGCCAAAGCGCTGCGCCGATCCGAGGACGATGTCGGCACCAAGGTTCCCTGGTGCCTCGATGACCGTCAGTGCCAGAAGATCGGTCGCGACGATGGCGAGACCGCCAACTGCCTGAACGGCCTCGATGGCCAGACGGATGTCGCGCACCCGCCCGCTGCTTCCAGGATAGCTGATGAGGGCGCCGAAATATCCTTCGTCACACGGCGTGTCGGTATCCTCGACCCTGAGCTCGATCCCGATCGGCTTGGCGCGGGTTTCCAGAACCGCCAGCGTCTGCGGGTGGGTGTCGGGATCGACGCGGAAGACCGTTCCCTTTGCGCGATGCGCCCGAAACGCCATCGCCATCCCCTCGGCGGCGGCAGTGGCTTCGTCAAGAAGCGAGCCGTTCGCGATGTCCATGCCGGTCAGCTCGACCACCATCGTCTGGAAATTGAGGATCGCCTCGAGACGCCCCTGCGAAATCTCCGGCTGGTACGGGGTGTAGGCGGTATACCAGGCCGGGTTCTCCAGCACATTGCGGAGAATCACCGGCGGTGTGTGGCAGCCGTAATATCCCATGCCGATGAGCGAGGTACGGACCTTGTTCATCGCCGCAAGTCCCCGCATTTCGTCAAGCGCCTCGGCCTCGGACACGGCAGCCGGCAGATTCATCTCGCCATGGCGACGGATATTGCCCGGCACCACCTGGCCAAGAAGCGTCTCGAGTGATGTCACATCGAGCGCGGCGAGCATTGTCGCCACATCCTGCGGGTTCAGTCCGATATGCCGTGTCTCGAAGGCCGCCTGCGGGGCGGAGCGAGGGGCGCCTTCGACGGCGCCAAAAGATGTTTCCAACGGTGACATGCTGGTCTCCTTTGCTTTTTCTGACCGGTGGCACCCGGTTCCAACTCGTCAATAATGTGGCGTCCGGCGGGAGACGGGGGGTCCGCCAGTGCCTCTCGTCAGGCGATCATGGCGCCGTATGCGGTCTCATCCATCAGCGAATCCAGTTCCGCCGAATCCTCGACCCTGATCTTGAACAGCCAGCAATCATGCGCGCGGTCCGGCGTGATCGCCGACAGATCGTCAAGAAGGGCGCTGTTGACCTCGGTGATCTCGCCGCTTGCCGGGCTGTAGATGTCGGATGCCGCCTTCACAGATTCGAACACAGCAACCGATTCGCCCTTCGTCACGGTCGTTCCCGCTTCGGGAAGTTCGACAAAGACGATGTCGCCAAGCTGCTCGATGGCGTGCGGGGAAATGCCGACGGCGCCAGAATCGCCATCAAGATTGATCCATTCATGATCTTCGGTGTAGCGCAGCATTTCGGTCTCCTTCTTGTGTCTGCGTTTATCCACGGATGTAGCGGTGCGGCACCAGCGGCAGGTCGGAAACGACCAGCGGCACGGGCCGGTCCCTGACAATGGCGTCGAGTTGTGTTCCTGCTTCGGCGAGCTGTGAATCGACGAATCCGAGAGCGGCCGGCGCGTCGAGTGTCGGCGAAAAGCCGCCCGAGCTGACATGGCCGACCGTGCGCCCCTCATGCCGGATTTCAGCGCCGTCGCGAACCGGCCGCCCGCCCTGTGGCAGAAGCCCGACAAGCCGGCGGGCCGGGCCTGCGGCATGATCTTCCAGGATTGCAGTGGCGCCAGGAAAGTCGGCAGCGGCGCGGCGTCTCTTCGAAAGTGCGAAACCGAGCCCGGCCGTGACCGGATTGATGGTTTCGTCGAGTTCATGGCCCCATAGCGGAAGCCCTGCTTCCAGCCGCAGCGTGTCGCGCGCGCCAAGCCCGGCAAGGCTGACCGAATCATCAGCAACAAGTCGTTCGGCAAGGGACACGGCGGCTTCGGCGG
>JAYYLR010000143.1:0-3315 GCA_036143955.1 Pseudomonadota bacterium
CCGGTTTTGGTGCCGGCTGCACTGTTGGCGCCGGCGCGGATTGCGCCTTTGACGGCGTGCCGGCCGCGTAGTCACGAAGCCCCTCGCGCGACAGTGTCGTCGCAGCCAGGCTGAACGCCGCCTTGCCATGGTCGGCAAGATCGAAGACAAGCCTGTGCCCGCGCGTGGCCGTTGCAGGAAGAGCGAAACGACGGACCGGCGCGGCCGGCGCGTCCATTTCGATGACGACGCGTCCGGTCAGCGGATCCGGCTTTCCGTAGCGGTATGCCTTCGCAGGCGCGCGCGTCAAGGTCCCTTTCGGCTGGATGCTGTCGACGCCCCATTCGGCACCTGGAATATCGACTACGAAGCGGAATGGATCCGAAAGAAGCGTGAGTTTCGCCGCGGTCGGCCGTCTGGTCTCGATTACAACCCGAAGCGCCGGACCGCCATCGATCTGGACTTCGCCGATGCGAAGGCCGGTGATTGTATTTTCCGCTGCTTTTGCAGGATTTGACAGCACGCTTAGAGCCATCAGCAGCCCCAATGCGAGAAGGCGAGCATATCGATGCAGCGTGTACAGCGTCACTCTTCTCTTCGCCTCGGGATGCCACCTCACGGCATGTTCCCATGGAGGTGCGGTTGAACGTTATTGGCATTTTGCGATTTGCGTGTGTATAGTCAACCTCAGCAGTGGGCAGGTGTGTCGTTACACCTCCTGTTCCTCCGGCCGAAGGTGCCGGAAGCGTGGTCTGGACAACGGCGAAGCGCCTTACAGCCAACCTGCTCACGGCGGAACAGAAGTATACCTCGGGCGATACCGCCCCGCGTAGCTAAGCCAGACCTTTTCATTGAGTCCCGCGGCTGCCGGCCTGTGCGAGAGGCGCCCGATGACAACGTGTGTAACCAATTCGTGGACCCGACAATGACTCAACGGACACAGCCTGATTCCCGGTCAGCGACAACGCTGCCGGCGACGGTCTGCACCGCGCGTCGGAACGGCGCCACGAAACAACATTCATCATGCCAGAAACCCAGCGACCGTGAGGCGCGGCAATCATTCGGCATGATCGAAACGAGACCAGTCTATGACAAAAAGATTATTGATCGACGCCCGTCAATCCGAAGAGACACGGGTCGTCCTGCTGAGCGGCACCCGTATTGAGGATTTCGATTACGAAACCGACAACCGCAAACAACTCAAGGGCAATGTCTATCTCGCGCGGGTAACGCGCGTAGAGCCGTCCCTCCAGGCAGCCTTCGTCGAATATGGCGGCAACCGCCAGGGCTTCCTCGCCTTCAGCGAAATCCATCCCGATTACTACCGCATCCCGGTCGAGGACCGTGAGGCGCTGGTCGCGGCCGAGCGCGAATCCGAAGAGGAGGATGACGCGCAGGATCCGGACGATACGCCCGAAACCCTTGGCGGCGAGGACGCGGACGAAGAGGAAATCAGGCCCCGTCGCCAGGTTCGCCGCTACAAGATCCAGGAAGTCGTATCGCGCAAGCAGATCATGCTTGTGCAGGTCGTCAAGGAGGAGCGCGGCAACAAGGGCGCTGCGCTGACCACCTACCTGTCACTCGCCGGCCGCTACTGCGTGCTCATGCCGAATTCGACGCGTCGCGGTGGCGTCAGCCGCAAAATCACCAATGCAGCCGACCGCAAACGGCTGAAAACCATTGTCGGCGGGCTTGACGTTCAGGACGGCATGGCGGTGATCGTGCGGACAGCCGGCGCGAAACGGACGAAAACCGAGATCGCCCGCGACTATGCCTATCTGTCCAAGCTGTGGGACGAAATCCGTTCACGCACGCTGGAATCCCAGGCACCAAGCCTGATCCACGAGGAAGGCGATCTCGTGAAACGGTCGATCCGCGATCTTTACACCAGCGAGGTCGACGAGGTCCTTGTCGAGGGTGACGACGCCTACAAGGAAGCACGGGCGCAGATGAAGATGCTGATCCCGAGCCATGTGAAACGCGTCCAGAAATATGAAGACGCGCTGCCGATCTTCCAGCGCTATCAGGTCGAGCAGCAGATGGACACCATCCACAGCCCGCAGGTGACCCTGAAATCGGGTGGCTATCTTGTCATCAACCAGACCGAGGCGCTTGTCGCCATCGACGTCAACTCCGGCCGCTCGACACGCGAGCGCAACATCGAGGAAACGGCGCTCAAGACCAACCTCGAGGCGGCTGACGAACTGGCGCGCCAGCTCAGGCTGCGCGATCTCTCCGGGCTCATCGTCGTCGATTTCATCGACATGGAGGAGAACAAGAACCAGCAGGCCGTCGAACGCCGCATGAAGGACGCCATGCGAAGCGACCGCGCGCGCATCCAGATCGGATCGATCAGCCATTTCGGGCTTCTCGAAATGTCACGCCAGCGCCTGCGGCTGAGCTTCAACGAGTCGATCAGTTCCGTCTGCCCGCATTGCGAGGGCACCGGCCGTGTCCGGTCCGTGGAAACGGCGGCGCTGCAGATGCTTCGCGCCATCGAGGACGAAGCCGGCAAGGGCCGGATGGAAGAGCTTCGCGTCACGATGAACCGTGATGTCGCCCTCTACATCCTGAACCACAAGCGCGAAGCGGTCAGCGAGATGGAAGCGCGTTTCGGCATGCGTATCGTCATCCTTGCCGGCGACAGCCTGATGGCGACCGAGCATGAAGTCGAGCGGATCGGCTTCCAGGGCACCAATAACCGCAAGCAGGCCAAGCCTGCGAAGAAGGAAGCCGCGGCGAGCGAAGCCGATGAGGACAGCCCCATTGAGGCGGCTGAAGAGGATTCCGACGACGAAGACCAGCCGAAGCGTCGCAAGCGGGGACGCCGTGGCGGACGCCGCCGGCGTCGGCGCGGTGGTGACTCGGCCGAGGCTGCTGTCGATACGAACGCCGCAGAGGCCGACGTCGACCCGGCGGCAAATGATGATGATCCGGCAGATGCCGGAGCTGACGCCGGCGCTGGGGCAGCGGAGGAGGAGGCCCGCCCGAAGGCCAAATCCAGATCAAGGTCGCGAGGCCGCAAGAAGGCTGAGGAGGTTGTCGTCGAAGCGGCTTCCGAAACGGAGGGCGAGGACCAACCGGCTGCCGAGGCTGCTTCCGAGGCACCCGAGGACGGTGAGGCCAAGCCAAAGCGCCGGACACGAAAGAAGGCGGCAAAGCCGGAAACTTCTGATGAGAGCGGTAAGGCCGAATCTTCGGACGCGGGCGACTCCGAACCTGCAGCCAAGAAAACCCGCAAGAAAGCTGCCAAATCGGCCGGAACGGTGAAGAAGAAAGCCGCGAAGAAGGCTGCCGCCAAAGGCACGAAGAAGGCAGCCAAGAAAGCACCTGAAG
>JAYYLR010000144.1:0-2922 GCA_036143955.1 Pseudomonadota bacterium
TCAGAATGAATGACAATTCATGCGGCCGCGACTTGTTGGTCTTACGGCCGACATACCGGTGGTAGATGGCAACCGCCAGCCAGACCCGTTCCTTGTGGGTGATACAGTTCACCGGCAGCCCGAGAACGCGTCGTGCACCAAGACCGCCGCGAACATCCTCATGCTCGTTCCAACACATGTCCGAAAGGTAGCATGCCGCCTCCAGGAGACGCTCGAACTTCTGCCTGTCCTGCGCCACCATATCAGCGTCGCGATCCTCACGGGCAGTGAAAAGCGGCCTCAGGAGCGCCATCAGGGCCTCCGGCACACCTGCGAACCGATGCGATGTCCGTGAAATTTCCTGACAGACGACCTGAAGAAAATCAGCCCGGTCACCTGCGCCGAGCTCACGGTCGGCAATCAGACCGTCGCGGATACTCGTACCGCTGACAATGATCCTTTCAGCGGCCGACCTGCGGATCAGCGCCTCCATGATCGTGGCCGCTGTCGGCATCGTCTTCTGTCGCCCGAGCGGCACGCCGGACAGATCGGGATTGTCGCGGCTGAAAGCGCTCAGCATGTTGACGGCGTCGCCACCCGGTATGCGAAGCCCGTGGAGAACCGACAGCGCATAGCCGGTCTGCTCGATATAGGCCAGCCCGAGGGCACGGAACGAACCTCCGACACCGTAGATCCGTGACTTCGGTCCTGCATTCAGCCATGGAACCGCGGCAAGCGCCGAATCCACCTGTTCCGACTCGACGCTCGACAGATGTCCAAAATTGAAGCTTGTGGAATGCCGGACATCTCCGTTTTCAAGGGCGACCACCTCAAGGCTGCCGCCGCCGAGATCGGCAACAAGCCCGGTCGCATCGGGAATGTTCAGCGTCAGACCGCGCGCGACGTAATGCGCTTCCTCCAACTGGCTGAGAACATTGATGGGCTGCCCGAGTATGGCCTCGGCGGGACCGGTGAATTCGATGGCGTTCTTTGCCCGCCTGACCGCGGCCGTCGCGACGGCGTGGATTGTCGAGACATTCATCGATTTCATGATGCCTGAAAAGCGCGACAGCGCGGCAAGGGCAACCGAAATCCGTTCCGGTTGCAGGAGCCCGTCCGCTCCCAGACCCTCGCCAAGACGGCAGTTCGAGCGTTCATTGAACAGCGGGAAGGGATATCTGCCACCACTGGCATAGATCACAAGGCGGATCGAGTTGGAGCCGATGTCGATCACCGCTATCGGCGCCGTTCGCTGCTTTCTGGCCGACTCGGAAAGCACCATGTTGTCGGATTGTGCCACCACTGTGCTCCCCCGCCGTGCCTCGTGCTAGAGACGTTCGATGGCGATTGCCGTGCCCTCGCCGCCGCCTATGCATATGGCGGCGACACCGGTTCTCAGGCTCCGCTTTTCAAGCGCGTTAAGCAGGGTCACGATAATCCGGCTTCCCGACGCGCCGATCGGATGCCCGAGCGCGCAAGCGCCGCCGTTGACATTCAACCGCTCAGCGTCGAGCCCCATCTCGTGCATGAAGGCCATTGGCACCACGGCAAAAGCCTCATTCACCTCCCAGAGATCGACGTCGGCTGTCGTCCAGCCAAGCTTTGCAAGCAGCTTCTGTGCCGCGGGCACCGGTGCGGTGGTGAACCATTGCGGTTCATGCGCGTGGCTGGCATGGCCGAGAATGCGCGCCCGCGCACGCAGCCCGTTTGCCGCCGCCATGGCCCCACTTGTCACGACCAGCGCCGCTGCGCCGTCCGAGATCGACGACGCGTTGGCGGCGGTCACGGTGCCATCGGCAACGAATGCCGGCTTCAGCTGCGGAATCTTTTCGGGGCGGGCCTTGCCGGGCTGCTCGTCCACCTCGACGGCGACATCGCCTTTCCGCGTTCTGATGGTCAGCGGGGTTATTTCACCTTCAAAGGCACCGTCCTTCTGTGCCGCCACGGCACGTGCAAGTGAACGCAGGGCGAATTCATCCTGTGCCGCCCGAGAGAACTGGTAGCGCGATGCGCAGTCCTCGGCGAAATTGCCCATCAGCTTGCCGCGGTCATAGGCGTCCTCGAGCCCGTCGAGGAACATGTGATCCTGCAACGTCTGATGCCCGAGCCGCGCGCCACCACGCGTTGCCGGCGACAAATAGGGCACATTGGTCATGCTTTCCATTCCGCCCGCAACAACAAGCTCCGCGCTACCGGCACGAATCATGTCCTGAGCCATCATGACGGTGCGCATACCGGAGCCGCAGACCTTGTTCACGGTCGAGGCAGGTATCGATCCGGGGAGGCCGGCGGCGAAGCCTGCCTGCCGTGCCGGCGCCTGCCCTAGACCTGCCGGAAGTACGCACCCAATTACCAGCTCATTGACAGCATCCGGCGAAGCACCGGCATCGGCGAGAGCCGCACTGATCGCCGCACCGCCAAGCTGCGGCGCCGTCATCGGGCTCAGCTCGCCCTGAAAACCGCCCATCGGCGTGCGCGCGGCACCGGCAATCACAATATCGGTCTGGGATGCGGCGTCTGGCATGTCATGTCTCCAAGATGGCAGAAGAGAAGATAGTGGATCGCCCTGCCGATACGCAACTTTCGCATCCTATGCGGGCGGGCCACCCTTTTCAATTCCACAGCGTCTGAAAGCCGTGGCATAATCAGACGGGGTCCCTGGCCGCGCCGGGGATGTTGATCGGAGCCCGGGACACTCGCATATGCGTATTCTGCAAAACATGCTGACAGCGCTTGTTAGCGCGCCCAACCGGATGCGCGCACTTGGCTGGGGGCAGCCGGCGAATCTCGCCAAGGACCCGCATTCGGCCGTCGAAGCCGTGCTGTCCGCGACCGGCCAGGTGTCTTCGCTTGTTTACGCCGGAACGCTTCTTGACCAGATCGAAGCCATGGATGACGAGGCGCTTCAGCATCTGCTGACCCATATCGCGGTCAACCACGATG
>JAYYLR010000145.1:0-3483 GCA_036143955.1 Pseudomonadota bacterium
CCGTGACGCTCGAGGAGGATGTGAAGCTGGTGCCGCTTGACGCCGACCGCGACATGTTCATCGAGGCGCTGATCTACGCCACCGCCGACGGCCGCGCCGGCTGACAGCCACCCGCCTCATATCTGGCCTTAACGCTCTGTTAAGGCCTTTCTTCTATTCTGGCTGTCCGTTTTGCAGATGCGGGCAGCCGGATGACGAAAATCCTGATCTTCGCGGGCTCGGCCCGCCGCGGCGCCTATTCGCGGCAGCTTGCCGCTGCCGCGACGATGCTTGTCGAATTGCATGGCGGCACGCCGACCCTGATCGACCTCGGCGATTTTCCGGTTTCGCTGTACAACGCCGATCTCGAGGCGGAGTTCGGCATTCCGCAGTCGGTGATGGAATTCCGGCGCCTTGTCGCGACGCATGACGGGTTGGTCGTCGTGACGCCCGAATATAACGGCTTCGTGACGCCGCTGTTGCTGAACATGCTGTGCTGGGCCTCGCGGCCGTCGCCGGGGGATGATTTCGGCAATGTCTTCCAGGGACGGCCGGTGGCGCTGGCGGCGTCGAGCCCGGGGCGTCTCGGCGGGGTGCGGGTGATCCCGCGGCTACGCGACCTTCTTGCCGAGCTTGGCATGATCGCCGTTCCCGGCTTCGTCACCCTCGTCGGCGGCGCCACCGCCTTCACCGAGGACGGGCAGCTTGCCGAAACCGATGCCGAGGACGAGCTGGCACGGCTTGTCAGGCGGCTGATCGCCGCCGGAAGGCTGATCGCGAGATAGGGATTGTCAGAAGGTGCGCTGACGAACCGGCATGCAGACGGCGCGGTAGGATTTCTCGTCGCGAAGCCTAACCTTGCTGGCCCGGATGGCGCCGGGGCGCCGGTGGTCGCGAACGCTGTTCTCGCTCCAGATCATGCTGAGATCGCCGCTTGTCCGGTCGAGCCGCATCTCGACGGTCTCGATCTTCTGGCGCGTCGGCACCAGCGGCCTGCCGTCGATCCGCGCCTTCATCATCGGCCCGCTCTCGACGGTCTGCTGCAGGACCACCTGCTTTGCGGTGGTGTCGATTGTCAGCACCCCGGGGCTCGGCACCGGTGCAGGCGCCGTGTCCTCGTCCGCGACGTCCTCGTCCTCGAGAAGTTCCGGGAACAGAAGCGCGACATCGCCGAGATCGGGCTCCTCCTCGACGAGCGGCAGCCTGAAGGTCTGGATCGGCATCTTCATGCCGTCCTCATAGGATTGCAGCCGTACCTCGACAACGCTGTTCTCCTCGGCAACCAGTGCCACATGCATAGTGCCGCCGAACATCGTCTCGTCGGTGCCGTCGATCCGCGCCGTCTGCAGGCGGAACTCGCCGTCGCAGACCAGCGCCACGGCCGACGATTTCGCCGCCGCCGGCCCGCCGGCAAGACAAAGTCCGGTTGCCGCGACAAGCATGGCTCTGGTCCAGTTCCTCAACATGCCGGAAATCTAATTTAATTAACCAATTGGCCAAAGCCCGAAGCTGGCCGCCTGATGCCGGCCGGTTTATCCCGCCCGGTTCATGCCACCCGGTTTACACTGGCGGCTGCGGCAGCACGGCGTCTTCCGTCAGGGCGGCGAAGCGTTCCGGCGAGATGTTGGAGCCGCAGGCCAGCACGCCGACACGCTTTCCGGCGGCACGTTCACGAAGCGGGCCGAGCGTCGCTGCAAGCGACGCGGTACAGGCCGGTTCGGAGAACAGGTTCAGCGCGTGCCGCATCAGCAGCATCGTGTCCTTCATCAGCCGGTCGGGAATGGTGATCAGCTCGTCGACATGCTGCCTCGCCAGCGCCAGCGACTCCGGCATCGCCATCGGCGCGCCGAGGCTGTCGGCGATCGTCGCCACGCGCTCCAGCGCCTCGGCCTTGCCCGACCTGAAGCTTCGCGACAGGCTGTCGGCGCCCTCGGGTTCCACCCCGATGACGACCGTCTCGGGGCTCATCGCCTTGATCGCCGCCGCCATGCCGCAGATCAGCCCGCCGCCGCCGACCGGCAGCACGACCATGTCGAGCGGCGGGCAGTCATCGACCATCTCGGCGCCGCAGCTTGCCGCGCCATAGGCCATGTTGGCGTCGTTGAAGGGATGTAGCACCGGCCGCGCCTCGTCGCGCGAAATGGCCTCGAGAAGCGGCATCGCCGCCATCATGTCGGGAACCAGCACCACCTCCGCGCCCAGCGCGCGGCAGCCCTCGATGCGGAACGGGTCGGCCGCCTCCGGCATCACCATCTTCGCATGCACGCCGCCGGCCTTCGCCGCCCAGGCGGCGGCAAGCGCGAAATTGCCGCCGGAAAAGCCGACGATGCCGTTGCGCCGCGCCTCGTCGCTCAGCCAGTCGATTCCGAGAAGCGATCCGCGCGCCTTGAACGAGCCGGTATGCTGGAACAGCTCCAGCTTCATGTGAAGCTCGGCGCCGTCGGGGATGTAGGGGGCGATCCTGCTGCTGCACAGCGGCAGGACCGGCGTGCGGATCACCCGCCCGTCGAGCTGGTCGCGGGCCGCGGCGATCCTGTCACTGTCAAACCAAACCATGCGCCGACGCTGGCACGGCGGTGCGGCGGCGTCAATGAAATCCGCCGCGCGTCAGCGCAGGTTCCAGGCGACGCGGAATCCCTGGTGCGCAGCGCTCGAATCCGGCGAGATTCCGGACCGTGCGGCGATCCGGTAGCGGTAGCAGTAGCTTCGGTGGCACAGGAAGGACCCGCCCTTCGACAGACGGAATCCCCGCATCGTCTTCAGCCGTTCCCTGACACGCTTTTTCAGCGAGCGGATTCGGAATTCGTCGGCGCTCCATTCCCAGACATTGCCGACCATGTTGTACAGCCCGTAGCCGTTCGGCGCGAAGCTTGCCGCCGGCGCCGTGGCGGCATGCCCGTCGGCGGCGCTGTTGGCCTGCGGAAAGCGGCCCTGCCAGATGTTGCAGGGGAAGAAGCCGCTGTCGTCCGGTTCCTCGTCGCCCCAGGGAAAGCGCACGTCGCCGAGCCCGCCGCGCGCCGCATGCTCCCATTCCGCCTCGCTCGGCAGCCTGCCGCCGACCCAGGCGGCATAGGCGGCGGCGTCGTTCCAGGACATATGCACCGCCGGATGATCGGGGCGGCAGGCATCCTCCGACCCCGGGCCATGGATGGCGCGCCAGGTGGCGCTGTCGACGCGCCGCCACCATTCGCTTCCGATCACCCCCTCGGTCGGGCCTGCCGACTTCGGGACGTCGGACCAGAAGACGAAGGACCAGCCCCATCGCTCCGCCTCGGTGACATGGGAGGTCGCCTCGACGAAGGCGGCGAATTCGGCGTTGGTGACGGTGGTGGCGCCGAGAAGGAAGGGTTTCACCGCGACCCGCCGCACCGGCCCCTCGCCGTCATCGGCAAGCTCGGCCCGCCCGGTGCCGACAAGGGCCCGTCCGCCGGGAATCTCCACCGCATGCGCCGCGACACGCCGCGCCGCGCCGGCCGGCACGGCGGCATCGGCGGCTCCGTCGCC
>JAYYLR010000146.1:0-2539 GCA_036143955.1 Pseudomonadota bacterium
TCAGCCCGTCTGCCGAGGTGGTCCAGCTTTCGGCAAGGTAGGGTTGCGGCGTCCAGTCTTCGTCATAGCGAAGTGGCGCTGCGAACAGCTGGTTTCCCGGCTCGCCAGTGGCGATTCCGGACTGGACTGCCGGGTTCAGGTGCCGAGGCGTGTTCTGAACAGCCCAGATCAACGTGCCCCCCCGCTTGGCGCCATCATCGGCAATTGCAACACCGGCCTGAAGGCTCAGTGCAATCACCAAGGCGGATGACGCTGTTAATAATCTTTTGATCATCGCTCTCTTCCCTTAATGCTGAGTCGAATGATAGGTCTTCTTTATTCAACCTAGCGCCTGTCGGCGCGCATTCAAGCGGAAACTCGTGGGGTTGTTTTTCCTCTTTTAGGCGCCTCCGGTACCGGTACCGGTCCCGCCAACCTTCGGGGTTTCAGGTGTTCCGGGGTGGTGTGGGACCCCGGGGCGTATCCGGAGACAGGGCCGTCCTGAGGCGCGACACCACCTCGCCCGCAGCCTCGATATGTGGCATGTGGCCCACCGCTTCGATGATTCTCAGCCCCGGCAGATCCGTTTCCGGCACGGCGGCTATGGCGTCTTCCCGCACCCAGAGAATTGCACATGGCACGGGCGAGGGAAAAGGAGGCAGCGACGCAGTCTCGAGCGCCGCCGCAATGCGCCGCAACGCACTTCGCCGGATCGGCGAATCAAGGCCTGCCAACATGGCTTCAGCCATGCGTGGCGTAACCAGTACCTTGCGGCTGACAAGCCGCCTCAGAAGGTCGAGCACCGCGGTCAGATCATCGAGTTCCGGGATTGCCCTGACAAAACCCGTGTCAATTCTGCTGGCAAGTGAAGCTGGCGCAAGCAGCAGAAGCCCGGACAGATCGTCCGGCATCATGGCGGCCAAATGCAGCGACAGCGTGCCGCCAAGCGAATGCCCGACAATATGCGGCCTTGTCAGTTTTCCATCGATAGCAGTGCTGATCGCGGACGCAATGGTCTGTGGGTCACCATTACCCGGGTCGTTCCCGGCGGCACCATGACCGGCATATTCGACAGCCCAGACGGTGGCCAGATCGAAAAGCTGCGGCGCAACTGCAAGCCATGACAGCCTGTCCGCGCCAAACCCGTGAATAAAAAGAAGATCCGGCCCTTCACCGCCAAGCCGGTGCAGCGCCACGTCGCTCATTCAATCACGCCGAGAACGGCACCAACCTCGGTCAATTCACCCTCGCCAAGGCGAATCTCTGCAAGTTTGCCGTCGCAGGGAGCCTCAATTTCCAGTGCCGCCTTGGTCGTTGAGATAACGACGACCACCTCACCTGCACTAACGTCATCACCGGCATTGGCAACCCATTCGGTGACCTCTGCCTCGGTAACTTCATTGCCAAGTTGTGGTACCAGAATGTCCGTCGCCATGATTTGCGTCCTTCCGTTTGCCTGTGCGCAAGACGGCCCCCATCCGCCATCATCAGATGCCGCGCCGCGCCATTTCCGCGATATCCCAGTTGCGGACACCGCGCCTGTTGACCCGCTTTTCGGCGAAGAATTCGCCGAGAACGGCATCACAGATGTCATGTTCCTGTGGGGCGTATTTATCCTCCATATCGGCCCCTGGCGCAATTCAGTTGGGCGCACCAAGAACGACAGGAGGGGCTTTAAGCTCGCTGAAGGCAAGCCGCGTCACATTGGCCGCAATGGTATTGGCGAAGCTGCCACGCTCGACAGCTTCCGAAACGATGATCAGCCGTCCGGTCCGCCGCACCGAACTGACAAGCGTGTCATAATCGAACGGAACCAGCGTTCTTGCATCAATGATCTCGGCCTCGATCCCATGCCCGGCCAGTTCGGTGCCGGCGTCAAGCGCCGGATAGAGCGACGGACCGATGGTCAGCATCGTCACATCACCGCCCTCACGCCGCATGGCAGCCTTGCCGAAGGGAATCCGAACATAGTCGGCAGGCACGCCACCGGGCTCGAAAGTCTCGACACGGTCATAGAGGCGCTGACTCTCGAAAACCATGGTCGGGTCATTTCCCGCCAACGCAGTTGCCATCAGCCCCTTGGCGTCATGCGGCGTCGCCGGATAAACGACGCGCAGCCCCGGCACATGGGTCACGAGCGACGTCCAGTCCTGCGAATGCTGCGCGCCATATTTGGACTCTACAGACACACGAAGAACCACCGGAAGGCGCAGCTCGCCAGCCGACATCGCCTGCCATTTTGCAAGCTGATTGAAAATCTCGTCGCCAGCGCGGCCAATGAAATCGGCATACATCAGTTCGATGAGCGCGCGGCCTCCGGCAAGCGCGTAACCGACTGCCGTCGAGACGATGGCCGCCTCGGAGATCGGCGAATTGAAAAGACGGTGATAGGGGATGATATCGGAAAAGCCTCGATGTACACCGAAGGCACCGCCCCAGTCACGGCATTCCTCGCCATAGGCGATCAGGCTGCTGTCATGTGTCAGGTGATGAAGAATCGCCTCCGACAGCGCGTCACGAAGCGTGACCGCACGCATCGGCGACAGCTGGCTGCCGTCCT
>JAYYLR010000147.1:0-3227 GCA_036143955.1 Pseudomonadota bacterium
CTGATCAGCATCGGCAGCGGGATGCGGTAATACTGGATCAGGGTCGTCAGCGCGTTGATGGTCACGCCGATGGCCGTGTTCTGCATGATGATCGCCGGCCGCCTGCCGCCCATGAAGGCCCCGGCACACAACCCCATCCCCTCATCCTCGCGGTTCGACGGAACGTGGATCATGTCCTTCGACTGATCGATCTTTTCGATAACCCCGGCAAGCTGTTTGCAGGGCACGGTTGTCACAAAGCCGACATTGTTGGCTTTCAGTGCATCCATGATGACATCATTGACAGACATCTCGTATCTTTCCTCTCGTTTCGCTGTGCTCTAGGCGAGATTTTCGCCGGGGAAGTATTTGCGTAGCCGTGCGTCACCGGCGCGGGCGTGAGCCTCCATACCCTCAAGGCGCGAAATCCGTGCTGCCGTCTGCCCAACTTCGCGGTTCGCCTCGCGGGTCATGCGCTGGGTCGTGACGACCTTCATATATTTATGAACCGACAGGCCACCCGTGTAGTGAGCAGCGCCCTTCGTCGGCAGGATATGGTTCGTGCCCGAGCATTTGTCGCCGTAGGTGACTGTGGTTTCCTCGCCGATGAAAAGTGAACCGTAATTCCGGAGCTTATCGGTGTACCAGCCGTCCCGCGCCGTGTGGACCTCGAGATGCTCGGCGGCATATTCATCGGACACGGCGACGGCTTCCTCGTCGGTGTCGCACAGAATGACCTCGCCATAGTCGCGCCATGCCACCGTGGCGGCATCGCGCGCCACCTCTGGAAGCGCCGTGATCAGCCCATCCATCCGGCCCATCACCTCATCGGCAAGCTGGCGCGAGGTCGTGATGAGCCATGCCGGCGAATCTGGCCCATGCTCCGCCTGGCTGACAAGGTCCTCGGCAACGATCTGCGGATCGGCGCCGTCATCGGCAATCACGGCGATTTCAGTCGGGCCGGCGAACATGTCGATTCCGACACGACCGTAGAGAGTTCGCTTCGCTTCAGCAACAAAACGGTTGCCAGGACCGACGAGGATACGCGCCGGCTTGCCTGTGAACAGTCCGAAGGTCATCGCCGCGATGCCCTGAACGCCGCCAAGGGCGAGAATGGTGTCGGCACCGCATTGGTCCATGGCGTAGAGAATAGCCGTGTTCGCCCCATCCTCGCCGTGCGGCGCGGTGCAGGCGACAATATGCTCGACGCCCGCCACACGGGCCGTTGCAATCGACATTATGGCTGAGGCCACATGAGCGTAGCGGCCGCCGGGAACGTAGCAGCCTGCCGTCTCGATCGGGATCAGCTTCTGCCCGGCCCAGAGCCCCGGCGATAGTTCGGTCTCAAACTCCTGAATCGAGGCTTTCTGGGCTTCCGCGAATTTCGTCACCCTGTCGAAGGAAAACCGGATGTCGTCCTTAAGCTGCTGCGAGACCTGGTCTCCCGCTGCCGCGATGACGTCAGCTGAAACGACGATGTCCCCTGTATAACCGTCGAGCTCGCGGCCATAGGCAATGGCCGCCTCTTCACCTTTGGCCTCAATTCGGGCAAGCATCGTCTCGACGATGCGGCGGGTCTCGTCAGTACCCGTTTGCGGGGTCTTTTCGGCTTTCTTTAGATAGGTAATGGCCATGTCAGACTTATTCTCCATAAATCAGGGTTGGCAGCAACCTCGAAGGCCTTCTTCTGGTGGTCGGTCAACGAGTTGTAGACGTCCTTGTTAAGGCACATGTCTGCGTTAACGACGACCTGGTGAAGATCCCGCAGGTCGTAGTGCTTCAGAACCTTGTGGAAACCAAAATCCGTGCTCGGCTTCGGGCAGCACCACTCGGCTGTGTCGATGGTGCCCTTTTCCGGAGCCGGCAGGATGTCGAGAACGTTTTCGAAGTTCACGGTGTGTCCTCCAGAATCATGTCAGACGCCTTTTCCCCGATCATGATGGCCGGGGCATTGGTATTGCCCGAGGTGATGACGGGCATGATCGAGGTGTCCGCAACCCGCAGCCCATCAATGCCGTGGACACGAAGTCTTTCATCGACGACAGCCATCGGGTCGCGCCCCATCTTGCAGGTGCCGGTCGGATGATAGATCGTCGTCGACGTGTTGCGCGCCCAGTCGAGAATCGCCTCGTCATCATTCTCGGCGACACCGGGTCCCGGAGAAAACTCCTCGGTGATCATCGAAGCCACGGGCTCGGCCGCGCTGACGGCACGCGCGACCTTTATGCCAGCCACGATCGTGTCGCAATCGGTCTTCGTCGCCAGATAGTTCGGATGAATGACGATATGGTCGTCAGGCGAGGATGATTTCAGCGCCAGATGACCGGTGCTTTCCGGACGCAATTGCAAAACGGACGCCGTAAATGCCGAGAAGGGATGCATTCCGTCTCCCGGCTTGTCGGCGCTGAAAGGCTGGATGTGGAACTGGATGTCGGGCGTCGCGAGTTCAGGTCTCGTCTTCAGGAAGGCCGTTCCAAGGCTCGCCGCCATCGCCATCGGCCCGGAACGCTTCAGCGCATATTGCATTGCAATGCCGACATATTGAAGCGGGTGTCGCGTTTCGCTGTTGATCGTGCTTCCCGTTGTCTTGAAGACCGGACGCGCCTGAAGATGGTCCTGAAGATTCCTTCCGACGCCGGGTGAATTGGCTACAACCTCGATTCCATGCTGGCGAAGATCCTCCCCAGTCCCAATCCCCGACAGCATCAACAGATGCGGGGAACCCAGCGCACCGGCGGACAGCACCACCTCATGCCGTGCCCGGGCCTCCACTGTCTGGTCGCCGCGCCGAAATCTAATCCCAACAGCCCGCTTCGCTTCGAGGATCAGACCTTCAGTCTGCGCTCCTGTGAAGATATGAAGGTTGGGCCGCTTCAGCGCAGGTTTAAGGAAAGCCGCGGCACTGCTGCAGCGGCGCCCGTTTCGCATTGTCATCTGGAAGTGACCGACGCCTTCCTGGTCCTCTCCGTTGTAATCTTGGTTGCGCCGATAGCCGATACCGACGGCAGCCTCGACCCAGGCGTCGACCACCGGACGTTTTAGCCGGCTTTCCGAAACATTGAGCAAGCCCCCCTTGCCGCGGACGGGTGAGCCGAGACCCTCCCAGTTTTCGGAACGGCAGAACAGCGGCATCACGTCGTCCCACGCCCAGCCGACATTGCCTAACTGCCGCCAGTGATCAAAATCCTGAGCCTGCCCCCGTACATAGAGAAGTCCGTTGATCGAGCTGCTCCCGCCAAGAACCTTGC
>JAYYLR010000148.1:0-7522 GCA_036143955.1 Pseudomonadota bacterium
TTTAGTTTTTTCTAATGAAAAAACTCTCCAGCCTTTCGTGCGCACTGGCTGTCACCGGCTGCCTTTGCGCACTGCCCGCGGCGGCCGAGCAGCCGTTCAGCCTTGGCGGCGAAATCACGGTGACGAAGGTCAGCGACGGCGATTCTCTGCGAAGCGGACGGCTGAAGATACGCCTTCACGGCATCGACGCACCGGAACTGAAACAGGACTGTGCCGATGCATCGGGTCGACGCTGGCCCTGCGGCGCGGCGGCGCGGGAACGCCTTGTTGAACTTACCTCGGCGCCACTGAAATGCGATCTGGTCGATGTCGACCGCTATGGCCGGCTCATCATGCGCTGCCTTTCCGGCGATGCCGACATCGCCGAGACGCTCGTCTTGCAGGGGCTTGCCCTCGCCTATCGGCGCTATTCGACGGATTATGTGCGGGCCGAAGAGGCCGCGCGACGCAAGAGGGCCGGCGTCTGGAAGGGCGAATTCATGGCGCCCTGGGACTGGCGGCGCGCCAATTGACCCCCTGCCGCGCCGGAAGCGCGACAAAATGACTGACAAAGTGATTTCGCTTTGCCATAGTCGCGCCGTTGGGGGCCGGACATTCGACCCAGGGGAATATCATGACTGAAGACGACCGCATTACCATCATCGCCGAGAGTTTCGAAGCCGCGGCGCTTGAATTCCATCGCCGCAACCTGGCATCCGAGGGCTACCGCATGGTCGGCCCGATCAGCATGCAGAGGTTCGAGCGCATGAACGGCCCGAAGCGCGAGGTGCTGTTCGACGGCAACCCGATGTTCGCCGTCACCTTTGCCCGCGAAGGCGACTAGAGCAGCCCGAGCTCGCGTAGTTCGGCGACGAGCTCCGGCGGCATCGTCTCGTCACCTTCGTCGGTGACAGGCAGGTCGGCAGGCGCGTCCTTGACCTCGAGATAGCGCCAGCCCTGGAAAATCCGGAGCCGCTTCGGCTCTACCGCGATCAGCTCCGGTGCGAGCACGATTCCGCAGGCCGGCTTGCCGTCGGCCCGCTGCATGCTTCGCAGCTCGACGATCGGCTGGCGCGCGCACATCACGCCCTTGATGACCCAGAAAAGCGAGCCGCCGTCGAGCACCTCCTCGGCGCGGCGCGGCGTGTTGCGGGTGACGTGCATCAGTTCCTGTCCGGCCTCGCGCCGCATCACCTGCCACTGGCGCAGGCTGGCGAGCGTTTCCGATCCGACGGACAGTTTCTTCAGATGAACGGTCATGCCGTATCTTCCTCGATCGATGCAAAGGGCTCGGCAGGAGACAGCCGGCCCAACGGGACTACTGGATCAGATATAGGGCGGCGAGCCCGAGAAACACGAAAAATCCGACAACATCCGTGATCGTGGTGATGAAGACGCTCGACGCGACGGCCGGATCGACCCCGACCCGAACAAGGCCGAGCGGCACGAGAGTCCCGCAGAGACCGGCAACGACAAGGTTGGCGAACATCGCGACCGCCATCACCGCGGCAATGTCCATGTCGCGGAACCAGAGGAAGGAGATGCTCGCCGCCAGCGCGGCGAAGACGACGCCGTTGAGAACCGCGACGGCCAGCTCGCGCCGGACAAAGCTTGCCGCGGCGTCCCTGTCAATCTGGCGCAATGCCAGCGCGCGCACCGCAACCGTGACGGTCTGTGTGCCCGCGTTACCACCCATCGAGGCGACAATGGGCATCAGCACGGCAAGCGCGACAAGCCGCTCGATGGTGGCGTCGAACAGGCCGATCACAGCCGAAGCCACAACCGCCGTCAGCAGATTGATCAACAGCCATGAGGTGCGGCCCTGCATCGTCTCCCACAGGCTGGAGCGGACGTTGGAATCACCCACGCCGGCAAGCGCCATCAGATCCTCCTCGGCCTCTTCGTCGATGACGTCGATGACGTCGTCAATGGTGATCACCCCGATCAGCCGTCCGTGCTCGTCGGTTACCGGCGCGCTGACCATGCCGTAGCGACGGAACAGGATCGACACCTCCTCCTGGTCCATCATCGCCGGAATCTTCCTGAAGTCGGGATCCATGATTTCGCCGACGCGGCGTGGTCGCGGCGTGCAGAGAAGCTTGCCGAGGCTGACCTCGCCAATCGGGTTGCGGGCCGGGTCGACGACGAAGATCAGATAGAAATCGGTATCGCTGAACTCGGAACTGCGGAGGAAGTCGATTGTCTGGCCGACGGTCCAGAAAGACGGCACGGTAACCATCTCGCGCTGCATCATCCTGCCAGCTGAGTCCTCCGGATAGGCAAGTCCCTCCTCGACAAGCACCCGGTCCTCGGCCGGAAGCGCCGCCAGGACATCATCGATCTCGTCCTGCTCCAGTTCCTCGATGATGTTCACCGCATCATCAGTGTCCAGATCGGGAAGCTGGCGGGCCAGTGCCGCCATACCCATCACCTCGACGATGTTGTCGCGCGTGTTCTCGTTCAGATAGGCAAGTGTTTCGGCATCGAGGCCATCACCGAGGATGCGCACAAGCGCCGCCGCCCGTGGCGCCGGAAGACGTTCCAGAAGATCCGCCTGGTCGGCCGGGTGAAGCGGTGCCACAAGGGCGCGCGCGCGGTCGTCGGCGCCTTCGGCAACAGCCGCGGCGATGGCCGTCTCGACTTTCGGCGTCAGCCCATAGAGCGCGGCAAGCCGGTCGCCGTCCTCGCGCCAGTCGGCAGCTCCGGGCACCTCAGCAGGTTCGGCAGGCGCCTGTGTCGTTTTCGTCTTCGTGGATGCCATCGACCCCGTCCCTCGATGGCGGGGCGCCACCGTGACCAAGATTCAGAACGCCGCACAGTAGCAGATTGCAACCTCGGCGCAAAGCGGCGCCAGGCGGCGCGCAATATTGTTTCGCGTCCCCTCCGGAAGCGCGCCTTGTAACAAAATTACCGGCAGAAATTACCGCACTCAGCCTTCGAGATCATATAGGCCGATCCGGCGCGCATGGCCGTCGAACCTCACCTCGTGCCCGACCGGCGGGTGGGCGCGCTGCGCACAGTCCATTCTCTCGCACACCGTGCAACCGATGCCGATGGGGTCGTGCGCGCGGCGGCGGCCACCGTCAAAATCATCCGCATAAACAAGATCCCGTGCATGGTGCATCTCGCACCCCAGCGCAACGGCGAATTCGGGCGGCGATTCGCCGGCCGGCGCCCATGGCCGCGGCACTGTTCTGGCTATGGTGAAGAATTTCTGCCCGTTCGGAAGCTCGGCGGCCTGAAACAGCATCCTGTCAGGTGTCCTGAAAGCCTTGTGAACGTCCCAGCGCGGACAAGTGCCGCCATTCTTCGCGAACTGCATGCCGCCTGCCGCGAGCCGCTTCGAAATGTTGCCGGCGTCGTCGACCCTGATGAAGAAAAAGGGAATGCCGCGCGACTGCGGCGCGTTGAGGCTTGTCAGCCGGTGGCAGACCTGTTCGAAGCTTGCGCCGAACCGGCGGCCGAGAAGGTCAAGGTCATGCCGCAGCTCGCGTGCCGATTCAATGAAGGCGTCATAGGGCATCATCACGGCGGCGGCGAAATAGCCGGCAAGCGTGGTTCGCAGCAGCGACTGCGCCGACTCGTCGCTCACGCCGAAGCGCTCGCTGAGTTCGGCCATGAGCTCGGAACGTTCGATCAGCGCTGCCTGGACAAGGAGATGGAACAGACGCTGCGGGCGCCGCAGGGCCTCGCTGACAAGAATCTCCCGCCGGTGGTGGTCGTAGCGGCGAAGCTGCGTTCCCATGACCGAGGCCGGGATGACCCGCACCCGCAGGCCGAGCCGGTCGGCCATATATGATACAAGCCCTTCAAGAAGTGCCGAACCGCCATCACGCCCCTGAAGAATCGCGGCCCGGCAGTCCTGTGCCGCGGCTTCGAGATCGGGGAAATAGTTGTTGGCCTCCTGAAGCACCGCGCGAACCTGTTCCACCGGGCTGTTGAAACTGCCGGCATCGCGCCCGTCCCCCGACGTCATTTCAAGTTCGTCCCGAACCTTGCGGTAGGCCTGGAAGAGCGCCAGCATGCCGCGTGCCGCCGAAGGCGCCGCCGTAACCAGGTCCTGGAGCTCACGGCGCGACACGCGCTCGGCGGCGAGGATGGGATCAGCGAACACCTCCGCCAGATCGTTCATCAGTGCCGGGCTGTCATCCTCGGCGAAGCTTTTCAGGTCGATGTCGAAGCTGTTGCCGAGCTTCAGCAGCAGGCTGACCGTCAGCGGCCGCTGGTTGTGCTCGAGCAGGTTCAGATAGGACGGGCTGATGTCCAGCGCCTCGGCCATCGCGGTCTGCGACAGGCCGGCTGACTGCCGGAACCGGCGAAGCTTGTGTCCGACAAGAATTTTTTCCTGCATGCGTCCTGCTCTCGCCTTCTGTACCCGACCCTATCGTAAATTTGTAAAAAGAAAATGTAAATATTTTACTGTTTTCACATTTGCACTTTTTTCCTCGGCTTTCGCGGCCCGGCGCGCTACGGATTTCGCATTGAAACACCACCCGAAGATGAGGACGACATCATGACCAGGCAATTCGAAACACATACCGGCGCTGCCGAAGGCCGCTTTGACGGGATCAAGCGCGATTACAGCATGGCGGATGTGGAGCGCCTCTCCGGTTCGGTGCCGATCGAATATTCACTGGCCCGCAACGGCGCCAACAAGCTGTGGAACCTGCTTCATACCGAGGATTACGTTCATTCCCTCGGCGCCATGACCGGCAACCAGGCCATGCAGATGGTGCGCGCCGGGCTGAAGGCGATCTACCTGTCCGGCTGGCAGGTCGCTGCCGATGCCAACACGGCCGGTGGCATGTATCCCGACCAGTCGCTCTATCCGGCCGACTCCGGTCCCGAACTGGCGCGCCGGATCAACCGCACGCTGCAGCGCTGCGACCAGATCCAGAAGCTTGAAGGCGAGGGTGACGTCGACTGGTTCGCCCCGATCGTCGCCGATGCCGAGGCCGGCTTTGGCGGCGCGCTGAACGCGTTCGAGCTGACCCGCAACTACATCGAGGCCGGCGCGGCAGGCGTCCATTTCGAAGATCAGCTCGCCTCGGAGAAGAAATGCGGCCATATGGGCGGCAAGGTCCTGATTCCGGTACAGCAGCACATCGCCAACCTGAACGCGGCCCGCCTCGCCGCCGACACGGCCGGTGTCCCGACCATGATCGTCGCCCGCACCGATGCCGAAAGCGCGAAGCTCATCACCTCCGACGTCGACGAGCGCGACCGCCCGTTCCTGACGGGCGAGCGTACCGAGGAAGGCTTCTTCCGGCTCGACCCAAAGGATTCTTTCGAGCGCTGCGTCGTGCGCGGCCTCGCCTTCGCCGAATATGCAGATCTGCTGTGGATGGAAACCTCGACCCCCAACCTCGAACAGGCGAAGCGTTTCGCCGAGGCCATCCACAGCAGGTTCCCGAACAAGATGCTTGCCTACAACTGTTCGCCGAGCTTCAACTGGTCGGCCAACCTGTCGGCCGAGGACATCGCGCGCTTCCAGCGTGAGATCGGCGCCATGGGCTACAAGTACCAGTTCATCACCCTGGCCGGCTTCCATTCGCTGAACTACTCGATGTACCAGCTCGCCACCGGCTACCGCGACCGCGGCATGGAGGCCTATTGCGAACTCCAGGACGCCGAATTCGCCGCCGAGGCCGACGGTTACACCGCCACGCGCCACCAGCGCGAGGTCGGCGCCGGCTGGTTCGACGCCATATCCGTTGCCGTGAAGGGCGGGCAGTCTGCGACAACGGCCATGGCCGACTCCACCGAGGAAGCGCAGTTCACCGCCGAGGAGAGCAGCATCGCGGCGGAATGACACGACCACATCTGGTCGGTGGACTGGCACGGGTAGCGGGCTTGGGGGAGCAGCGCACCAATACCCACCGACCGGATTGTGGGGCTGGACGGATTTCTTGCTTTGCCGTCCAGCCCTTTTTCGTGCTGAGCGGCGTGCGGGCCGACATCAGCCGGGCCGGTATCAGCCCTTCCTGGCAGATTGCAGGATCGGCGCGGCAAGCGCCACGATCCGGTCATAGGCGATGTCGATATCCTCGGCCGTCGTCGAGGTGGTGCCGATGCTGATCCGGATCACATAGCGCCCGTCATGGATCGTCTGGGTGAGATACAGCGTTCCGTCGCCATTCACCGCATCGACAAGACGCGCGTTGAGATTGTCCAGCGCCTCGCCGTCCTCATGGCCGTCGGGGCGCAGTCGAAAGCTGAAAAGGCCGAGCCGCGGCCGGCTCGTGATCTCGAAACCCGGCGTGTCGCCGATACGGGCCGCCATGGAGTCGGTCCAGGCAACATGGTTGCGGATGATCTGCTGAAGGCCGGACACGCCATAGCATCGGATCACGAACCACAGCTTCAGGGCCCTGAATCGGCGGCCGAGTTCCAGCGTCAGCTGCGAATAGTCGGTGATCCCCTCGGCATCCTGCGTCACCAGGTAGGCCGGGGTAATCGACATCGTCTTCCGGAAATCCTCGACCGATTTCACGAAATGCGCCGAACAGTCGAAATTCGTCATCAGCCATTTATGCGGATTCATCACCAGCGAGTCGGCAAGCTCTATGCCACGCGCGATATCGCGGAATTCCGGGCAGATCAGGGCGGAACCGGCCCAGGCGGCGTCGACATGCGAGAACAGCCCTTCCTCGCGCGCGACTGGCAGGATCTCGTCGAGCCTGTCGCTGGCGCCGACCCCGGTGCCGCCGAGCACGCAGCAGACCGCGCAGGGACGCATGCCCGCCGCCCGGTCGGCGGCGATGGCGGCGCGAAGCGCGGCCGGGTCCATCGCCCCGTCGGCATCGGTCGCCACCCGCACAAGGTTGTCGCGCCCGATCCCGGACAGGAATACGGCCTTCTCAATTGACGAGTGGGCCTGGTCGGTCGTGTAGACGCGAAGCACCGGCTGGCCGGACAGGCCTGTTTCCTTGCCGACCCAGTCGAGCGCCTTTTCGCGCGCCGTCAGGATGGCCGACAGGGTCGCCATTCCGGCACCCGTCTGGATGATGCCGTACCACCCCTCGCCGATGCCGGTCATCTGGCGAAGCCAGTCGAGGACATGGATCTCCATTTCGGTACCGGCGGGAGAAGTCTGCCAGAGCATGCACTGCGCCGCCATCGTTGCCGTCAGCCATTCGGCAAGGATCGAAGGCGGGCTGTTGTTGGACGGGAAATAGGCAAGGAAGCGCGGATGCTGCCAGTTGGTGACATGCGGCACGATGAGCGTCTCGAAATCGGCAAAGACCTGCTCGACCGGTTCGGCCTGCTGCGGCGGCGCCGGCGGCAGGGCATCCATCACCTCTCCCGGCCGGCTCTTCGGACGTACCGGCCGTTCACGAAGCGATTCGAGATATTCGACCGACCATTCGGCCGCCCGCCGGCCCCAGGCCTCAAGGTCACGGTTGTCCATTCATTCCTCCCCGCCGACGATAAAGACGGCGATGTCCCCGAGATTGGTCCCGGTCGGCGGCACCGTCAACAGCGCGCCGGCAGCTTTCAGGAACGGATGGCAGTCATGCCCGGCGAGTGCCGCCTCGGCGCC
>JAYYLR010000149.1:0-8688 GCA_036143955.1 Pseudomonadota bacterium
GCGGCGACAATCTGGCGGCCACCTTCAGCCCGGAGCTCGTCGATCTGACGATCTATGTCATCGATGTGTGCATGGGCGCCGATATCCCGCGAAAGAAGGGGCCGGCGCTGATGAAGTCGGACATGCTTGTGGTGAACAAGATCGAGCTGGCCCCGCACGTCGAGGTCGACCTGGATCAGATGCGCGCCGATACGAGGGCCGGACGCGGCGACCTGCCGTTCATTTTCGGTTCGATGCGCCGCGACGCGGGCGTGGACGAGCTGGTCACCTTTCTCAAAGAGGCCGGAGGCCTCGGTGCCGAACTCGGTTCCTGACCCGCGCTGTCGACACGGGAATGCCTGTCGGTCAAAGCGGGATGCGAAGCCCGTCCTTTCCAACATGGAGCGCGCCGCTGAAATGCGGCGTCACCGCCGCCACCCAGTCCGGCTCGCCATAATCGGGATCGTCCGACGGAATGAGATGATGAAGCGCCAGCGCCTTGACGCCTGCGCTCTGTGCAATGGCGGCAGCCTGTTCGGCCATCGTATGCGAGCGGAGAAGATGGTTCATCAACCGGTTGTCACTTGATCCGACACGGGCGACAAGAGCTTCGAGACCGGGGCGCAGCATGGCTTCATGGATGAGCAGATCGGCACCTTTGGCAAAGTCCACCAGCCCCGGAAGCGGCGCGGTATCACCCGAGAAGACGACATGGCGATCACGCGTTCTGAAGGACAGGGCGAAGGTGTCGACAAGCGGCGGATGGACATTGCGCATCGCGGTGACGGACAGCCCGTCCTTGCTGTAGAACGACACCTCTTCAATGGTGCTGATGCTGACAAGCCCGGCCAGTTCGGGCCGCCCTTCATCCGACTGCCGCAGGTCTATATCGGCTTCCATCGATGTCAGGAATGCGTTCCAGTAATCCTCGAGACCGGCCGGGCCCCAGACCGCCAGCGGCGTCTTAAATCCGGCTGTCCAGGCGGTGTGGATCAACGGGCCGAGTTCCAGATAATGGTCCGAATGGAGATGCGTGATGATGATGGTTTTAAGCTGGCGCAGATCGATGTTCTGGTCGATCAGACCCCGCGTCACGCCAAGCCCGCAATCGACGACGATCTGCTGACCGTTCAGGCTGACAAGCGATGATGTGGGCATCGTCGAACCCGGCCGAACGGCGGGCCCGCCCTTGGTGCCGAGAAGGGTCACGAAATCTTCCATCACAGGCTCCAGCTATTGTATCTGCGAGGCGGCGGCAAAACCCTTGTCGAGGGCGGCAATAACAGCATCGATCTCGGTGTCGCTGATGACCAGCGCCGGCGAAAGGATCACATTCGGCCCGGAGACCCTGACCATGGCGCCGTTCTGATATGTTGTTTCCTGAAGCGCCAGCGGCACGGATTTGTCGACCGGTGCCTTGGTCTGTCGGTCCGATACAAGCTCCATCGCCGTCATCAGCCCGTGTCCGCCGCGGACGTCGCCGATCAGGTCGTATTTTTCCTGAAGCCGGAGGCAGCCCTCATGGACCTGCCGTCCCCGCGCCGCCGCGTTTTTGGTGACGTTCAGGCGCTTGGTCTCGGCAAGGCAGGCAAGCGCCGCCGCAGCGCCGACCGGATGCCCCGAATAGGTATATCCGTGGCCAATGGCGGCCTTGCCCGTCTCGTCGCCTTCGAACACTTCGGCGACCATTGGCGAGATCATGACCGCGCCAAACGGAAAATAGCCGTTGGTGATGGCCTTCGCCGTGCAAGCGAAATCTGGCTTCACACCCCAGTGCCGCGATCCCGACCAGGACCCGGTCCGTCCGAACCCGGTGATCACCTCATCGGCGATCAGAAGGATCCCGTTACGGTCGCAGATGTCACGCACCATCGGCATGAAGCTTTCATGTGGCGGGATTACGCCGCCGGCGCCAAGAATAGGTTCCATGATGAAGGCGGCGATGGTGTCAGGCCCCTGAAACGCGATTTCGTCGGCGAGGGCCGATGCGCAAAGCTTAGCAAGACGGGCCGGATCCGTCTCGTTGAACGGGTTGCGATAGGTGTAGGGCGCCGGGATGTGATAGCAACCCGGCAGAAGCGGTTCGTACTGGGCGCGGAAATTCGCGTTTCCGGTGACGCTGGCGCCGCCGATATGCGTGCCGTGATAGCCCTTCTTCAGGCTGAGGAACTTGACCCGTCCGGAGTCGCCCCGGATCTTGTGATACTGCCGCGCCAGGCGAAGCGCCGTTTCGACACTGTCGCCGCCGCCGGACGTGTAGAAGGCGCGCTGCAGACCGTCTGGCTCGAAAAACTGCGCCAGCTCGTGGGAAAGCTCGACAGCAACGTCATTCGTCGTGCCCCGGAAGATCGAATAATAGGGAAGCCGGTCAAGCTGTTCGGCGATGGCCTGTTTGACCGGATCGCAGGAGAAGCCGAGATTGACATTCCACAGGCCGCCAACGGCATCGATGACACGGTGGCCGTCGAGATCGGTTATGTGGACGCCCTCGCCCTTGGTCACGATGGTGGGCGGGTTGGCCTGGCTGTCCGCGGGGTGCGCCATCGGGTGCCAGAGGTGGCGGGCGTTCTCTTCCTTGATGAAATTTTCCTCATGCTGACGGCTATCTGGCATGTTATGTCCCTGCTTGTCTATGGCAACCCAAAGGCACCATGTGGCAACGTTCTGGGAAAATCGTCATGCCTGCAAGAGAAATACAATTATCTGATCAATCAAGACCTGCATGCTACACACTAAAAAGCATGATCAGGGGCATTATAACGGCGGGCGAAGACTGAAAACCGCATGGATTGAGCTATGACCCGGAAAACCGTATTGCTGGTCGGCACCTACGACACCAAGCAGGATGAATTGTCATTCCTTGCCGGGGTGATCGAACAGGCCGGCGGGCGTGTGTTGAGGATGGATGTGAGTGTCCTCGGTGATAGCGAGGTGCCAATCGACATCTCCAAACATGACGTCGCCGCGGCGGCCGATATGAAGATTGACGACATCATTGCGTTCGGGGACGAAAACGAAGCCATGCAGGCCATGGCGCGGGGGGCGGTGAAACTCGCGGTCGAGGCCCGCCTGTCTGGCAGGTTCGACGGTGTGCTGGCGCTTGGCGGGTCGATGGGAACCGATCTTGCGCTGGATCTGTGCGGGGCGTTGCCCATCGGGGTGCCGAAATATGTGATATCGACCGTTGCCTTCAGCCCGATGATCCCGCCGGCGCGCCTGCCTGCGGACATCCAGATGATATTGTGGGCGGGTGGCCTCTACGGCCTGTCCAGCGTCTGCAAATCAGCCCTGTCGCAGGCGGCGGGCGCCGTTCTCGGCGCCTGCCGGACAGCGGTTCCCCCCGATCCCGAGAAACCGATGATCGGCATGACGAGCCTCGGGCTTTCGGCATTGACCTATATGGCGCGGCTGAAGCCGGAACTGGAAAGGCGCGGGTTCGAGGTGGCGATCTTCCACGCCACCGGCATGGGTGGCCGGGCGTTCGAATCACTCGCCGAACAGGGGGCCTTCGTCGCGGTGATGGATTTCTGCACGCAGGAGCTCGGCAACCACATTCACGGCTCCTCCATATCGGCCGGAGAGACAAGACTGGAGAGCGCCGGCAGGGCGGGAATTCCGCAGATCGTCGCCCCGGGGTGCTATGACCTTGTCGATGTGATCGGCTGGCAGGAGCTTGCCGCGAGATGGGACGGCTATCCGACCCACGCGCACAATCGCCTGATCACTTCGGTCGTGCTTCGCGAGGCGGATTGTCTGATTGTTGCCGATGCGCATCTGGAGCGTCTGGCACGCGCAACCGGGCCAACGGCCTTTCTTCTTCCGGCAGGCGGCTGCGGTGAATGGGACAGGCCGGGGGCTGACCTTCACAACCCGGACGGTCTCAGCGCCTTCATGGGGCGGCTTCTTGCAGACTGCCCCGGAAATGTCGAGCTTCATCACCTTGACGCGCACATCAATGATGACGCTTTCGCCGAGGCGGCGCTTGCCGTTCTCGACGGCTGGATTGCCGCCGGTCAGGTGGCGAACCCGGCGTAAGGGGAGCTGCGGCAGGCGACTTCCGGAACGGCCGGCGCTATCCGAGCAGGTTGCGCAGGATCCTCTCGAAGATGCGTGCCCCGACAGGGATCAGATCATCCGGGAAATCATATTCGGGCTGGTGCAGGGCAACATGCTGCTCGCCCGGGCCGAGACAGAGCATGGCGGCCTTGGCTGTCCAGCCAAAGGCCCCAAAATCCTCAGACGCGCGCATCGGCACCCCCTTTTCACCAAAGGGAATCCCGAGATCCTCCATGGCGTTGCAGGCCATGATGACGGCTTCGGGGTCGTTCATCGACGCTGCGAAATCATCATGAACCTCGAAGCCGCAGATGAAACCGTGGTCATCGGACAGTCTGGAAATGACCGTTTCGGCCGCGTTCTGAAGCTCGGTGACAGCCTCGTCCCGGCTGGCACGCAAGGTAACGAAAATCTTCGCATCACCGGGTGTGATTCCGAAGGTTGCCTCGCCGACATTGATATGGGTGATGGTCGAAAGCCTGAAGGCGTCGTCCAGATCGCCCCCGTCGCCAAGGTCATCCAGCGCTGCCAGCATTTCGGGAAGCGCCGCAACGGGAGAGGAGGCCAGTTCGGGTTCAGCCGCATGGCTTGTGCGGCCCGTCAGGGAAATGGCAAGGCCGCGCGAGGCGCAATTTATGAGCCCGGGCCTGATCCCGACATAGCCGAAGGGCAGGCCCGGCTCGTTGTGAATGGCGAATGCCCAGTCCGGCCGGATGTTCCGGAATTTCGGATCGGCCACCACCGCCCGTGCGCCGCTGCCGTCTTCTTCCGCCGGCTGGAACATCAGCACGCAGCGGCCGGTTTGCGGGCGCCTGCGCGACAGCAGGCGGGCGAGGGCAAGCAGCATGGTCATATGACCGTCATGGCCGCAAAGATGCGCTTTCCCCGGAATTTCGGACGACCAGTCGGCGCCGGACGCCTCCTCGATGGGAAGGGCGTCAAGCTCGGCCCGAAACAGCACCGTGGGGCCCTCCGTGCCACTGTCATAGACGGCGGCGACGCCATGCCCGCCAACGCCGGATATGACTTCATCAGGCGCGAGTTCGGTCAGGGCGCCGCAAATCGTCCTTGCCGTTTCGACTTCCTCGCCTGACAGTTCCGGCGTCCGGTGAAGTTCGCGGCGGAAGGATGTCAGTTCCCGGATGTCTTCATTCGTCAGCATGCTGCGGCACCTGCGTCACAGTCGGTTCGAACAGAGAGTGGCACGAATTCGTCCCTGCCGACACCCGTCCGGCGCAATGGCAATTTTGGGATGTGGGGCATGCCGTCTCCGGGAGTTCACTGTCAGCGCCCTTCACCGAGCCGGAATTTCGACAGGACCAGCACGCTCGCCGCGGCGAGCGTCAACCCGGTCAAAAGCTGGGCGGATGCCGGGCCTGCCATGTCGACAAGAACGCCCATCAGCACCGCGCCGATTGCGCCGCTGCCGATGGATATCGTTGTCCACAATCCCATCACGCGCCCGCGATAGCGGTCTTCGATCGCCATCTGCACTGTCGACTGGAGGGATATCGCCAGCAGCGTCACGCTCGCCCCGACAAGGGCGACGGCGCCCACAGCCGTTCCAAAGTCGTCAATCATGGCAAACGAAGCCACAAGGAGAGGGATGACAACGGGCATGGCAAGGATGTGCGGTTCGAACTCGTTTGCTTTCTGCGGTTTTGAAACCGCCTTGAATATGGATGCGCCGACCGCTCCTGCGCCGGCCGCCGCCGTCATGTAACCAAGGCCTGACGGCCCCTGGCCGAAAACCCCGTTGGCGAGGATTGGCAGGGTTTCGAGAACGCTGCGTCCGGCCAAGGCGCCGATACCCCCGAAAATAATGGCAACGCGAAGGTGGCTTTTGCCAAGGGCATATCTGCAGCCGTCGACAAGCTGGTTGATGTAGCCCGACGTTGGCGGCTCGTTGGTTCTTGCCCTGTCCCTCGGGCGCATGAAGTAGATGGCGATCACCGGCGCCGCATATGTTGCCGCCGTGATCGCAAAGGCAATCGATGCGCCTGTGAGTTGAATCAGAAGGCCGCCGATGACAGGTCCGGTAAGACGCGACATGTTGAAGTTCAGCGATGTAATCGCCACGACCGACGGCAGATCGGCGGTTGGCGCCAGCCGCGGTGTCAGCGACATCCGCATCGGGTGGTTGGCCGACGAGATCACGCCGGTGACAAACGAGAACAGCGCAAGCAGGAGCGGAGTAGGGCCGGCAAGAATGCATATGACGGCAAACAGTCCGGATAGCGTGCCGGCAAGGGCATAGCTGAAAATGCTGCCTTTGCGTATATCGATCCTGTCTGCAAAGACGCCGAAAAGTGGGCTGACGAACAGGGTGGGGAAAAAGTTGAGAAAGGCCACAAGACCGACAAAGCCGGCCGACCCCGTCATGTCCCAGGCAAGCCAGCCGATGATGACCCGCTGCGCCCAGAACCCGTTCAGCGCGAGATGCAGGCTGACGACATAGCTTCTGAAGGGCGGAGATTTCAGCGCCGAGAGATTCATGGCGCCAGCAGCCGGTTCCACAGGTCGAGGATCACCGAATCGATCTGGTCGGGCAGTTCCTCCTCCCAGGCAAGATAGTCGCGCGAGTCCTGCATATTGCCATGATGCCGTCCAGCGAAGAGCGCGCTCTCGTCGATCGCATCCTGAAGTTTGCCGGGCTGGATGTCGGCTCCGGCCGGGGCCGCTGTCTCCCAGGCGAAAACACCTGAAATCCGCCACCCGTGCCTTGCCAGAAGTTGAGCCGTCTCGCATCCGTGGCCCCAGTCGTTCGCTATGATCATGATTGGTCCGGCCGGCCGTTCCGCCAAAGGATCGCCCGACAGGATTTCGCCGATATTGCGCCACTCGCTACCTGTCAGCCGCCCCTTCTGGAAAGCCTTCGACGGTCTGAAATCCAGTATCCGTCCCGACAGGTCGCGATGCGCGATCAGCTGCGCAAGCGTCACGGATTCAGGCTCGCCTTCGGTGCGATGATTTTCCAGTACCGGTGAGCGCGCCTTGCCCGGCGCGGCCTTCAGGATCACGACCTTGACCACGAATCCCATCGACCGCAGCCAGTAGGCGGCGAAGGCGGCACGGCTGCCCGATCCGGTGTCAAACAGGATCACCGGCACATACCAGCGCGCAATCGACTGGTCGGTCTGCTGGATCAGGTTGGTGCCGGAGACGCCGGCGATTCCGTGATCGAGAGGACGGCCTTTGGCGGCGTCATCCGACAGGTCGAACAGATGATCATTGCTGTGCGTGGAAACAAAGCTTTCGAGATCGCTGGCCTCGACATCTTCAACCGGGATTTTCCATTTGCTGAGGAACGTCCTTGTTGCAAGGTCGCTTTCGGTCTCGTTTGCGAATACACGGTCGGCTGCAAATTCACGCTTATGACCGTCAAGCTGCCAGGCCTGCGTTCCGCCACGGAAGATGGCAAAAGGCCCGTCATAGCCGGCGGCCTTCAGCGTACAGGCCCCGATGATGGAGCGGGTGCGCCCCGCGCAATGCAGAAGGGCTGTGCGGCCGGTTTCTTTCAGCGCGTCCATGTTGGCCAGCAGCAGGCTGTTCGGCAGGCTCTGCGACGCGGGAAGGGTGAATTCTCGATATTCAGCCGTTGGCCGCACATCCAAAAGAAGGCTGTCAGCCCCGCTTTCGAGATAGGTGGCCGGCGTGACTTCCGGCAGCCCGCACCCGTGGGCGACGACTTCGCCAAACGCCTTCGACCATACATATTCACCTTTCACAAAGCCATTGCCGAACTCGCGCGGGCGTTCGGTCGGACACAGGATGACATCCGCATAGCCAAGCTCCGACAGGCGCCAGGCGGCCGCCTCGCTGGCGGCGTCCTGCCAGTCGAGAAGATGAACCGGAAAATGGCGGTCAGGCACCAGGATTTGGATCCGTGTCGTCAGGACCGACAGCGGAATGTTGGTACTGCCGAACCAGTGTCCGTCGACATGATCCCGACGTTCCTGCGTATCGATCAGGCAGAAGGGCCGACCGGTTTCAAACAGCGATGCAAATAGGCCGTAACTCATCCTGCCTGCAACCCTTCCGCCGGACCGTAGAGGCGGTCAGACAGCTTCATAGCGAAGGCGTTTCACCTTGCTCATGTCGGTGCCTTCGATGCGCAGAAGGGCGGTTGGCCCGTCACGCCGCGGTGCATGAAGGTCTCCCTCGTTATAGACATGCGCGTCGCCCGGGCGAAGATGGTAGGTGCGTGTCGCACGAACACTGCCTGGCGCTTCTTCGCCGGCTTCCGTCAGGAGCTCGAAATCCGTCATTTCGGTTTCGCCACGCGCCTGCGCATAGATGGCCCATGACGGGCCGTGATCGTGTGGCGAGGATGTTTTCGGGCTGTCATAGACATGCGCAAGGATACAGAAGCCGAGTTCTGGGTCCTGATAAAGCAGGTCGCGTTCGCCGGTTGAAGGCGGGACCAGCGAATCGATGTTCGCCGGATCGGCAAGCAGCTCCGACAATAATGCCGCGACCTGTGCGCGTCCCACCGGGCCGGGGCTTTCGGTAAGCAGGGCGCTGCAACTGGCAGCAAGGTCAGACAGTACAGGGTTAATGCGGAACCTCCTTGATGTGCGGGCGCATGTGTTTGTGGCCGATGCGAGGTTTCTGTACCGCCCCGGGCAGTCAGGATGATCTTGCCGATATGCC
>JAYYLR010000150.1:0-30143 GCA_036143955.1 Pseudomonadota bacterium
TCGCCGAACATCCAGTTCCTGAAGAAGACCAGCTCCGACAGCCCCTATTTCGCCGAGTTCGGCTGGGCGTCTGCCGGCGGTGAGCAGCCGATGCCCACCGCCGATAGCCGGTGGAGCGCCAGTTCGATGGTGCTGGCGCCGAACCAGCCGGTCACGCTGACCTGGGACAATGGCGAGGGACTCACCTTCCGGCGCGTGCTGACGATCAATGAGGATTATCTGATCACCGTCGATGACAGCGTCGAGAGCAGTCTCGACATGGCGGTCACGCTCTTTCCTTACGGTCTCGTTCGCCGTCACGGCACGCCGCCGACAACCGGTATCTACATTCTCCACGAAGGTGCTCTCGGCGTTTTTGACGAGACGCTTCGCGAAGAGGATTATGACGACATTCAGGACGCCGACCGCGGCGTCACCGAGGTAAAGCCGGAAACTGACGGCGGCTGGATCGGGATCACCGACAAATACTGGCTTGCGGCGCTGGTCCCCGACCAGTCGAAGCGCATGACCTATGCCTTCAAGTCGCTGTCCGGAACCGAGGACCGCTATCAGGTCGACTTCATCGCCGCCGAGGGCATGATCCTTTCGCCAGGCGGGAGTGTGACAAGCCAGACGCGTCTATTTGCCGGCGCCAAGATCGTCACGCTTCTCGACCAGTATTCCGAGGAATTCGGTATCCCCAATTTCGATCTGGCGATCGATTTCGGCTGGTTCTACTTCCTGACCAAGCCGTTTTTCCTGGTGATCAACTGGCTGAACGGCATTCTTGGCAATTTCGGCGTCGCCGTGCTGGGCTTCACGGTGATCGTGAAGCTCGTCTTCTATCCGCTTGCCAACAAGTCCTACCGGTCGATGGGCAAGATGCGGCTGCTGCAGCCGAAGATTCAGCAGATCAGGGAAAAGCATTCCGAAGACCGGATGGCGATGAACCGCGAGATGATGGATCTCTACAAGACAGAGAAGATCAACCCGGCGGCTGGTTGTCTGCCGGTGCTGCTGCAGATTCCGGTCTTCTTCGCGCTCTACAAGGTTCTGTTCGTCACCATCGAGATGCGCCACGCACCGTTCTTCGGCTGGATCACCGACCTGTCGGCGCCCGACCCGACGTCGGTGTTCAACCTGTTTGGCCTGCTTCCCTATTCGGTCGGCTTCCTGCCGCCGTTCCTGCAGCTTGGCATCTGGCCGATCCTGATGGGTATCTCGATGTTCCTTCAGATGCGCCTGAACCCGGCACCGCCTGACCCGGTACAGGCAAAGATCTTCCAGTTCATGCCGATCATTTTCACCTTCCTTCTGGCGACATTCCCTGCCGGGCTGGTGATCTACTGGACCTGGAACAACCTTCTTTCGATGGCGCAGCAATGGTACATCATGCGCAAGATAGCGAAGGAGAGCTGACGCCGGAGGCGATTGAGTCCGGCCGTCTGCTCTTCGCCGGCAGCTGCGATTTCATCGCGGCCGCCAACAATATGCACGTTCTGCCGCCAGAAGGGCTGCCGGAAATCTGTTTCGCCGGCCGCTCGAATGTCGGCAAGTCGTCGCTGATCAATGCGCTCACCTGCCGCCGCGCGCTGGCCCGAACCTCGCAGACGCCGGGACGAACCCGCCAGCTGATTTTCTTCGACCTCGCCGGGCGGCTGCAGCTCGTCGACCTGCCGGGCTATGGCTATGCATCGGCGCCAAAAACCGACATCAAGGCCTGGACGACGCTGACCCGTAAGTTTCTTGCCGGCCGGGCGTCGCTGCAGCGCGTCTTCCTTCTTGTGGACTCGCGCCGCGGCATCGGCACCGCCGATTCCGAAATCATGAAGCTTCTGGATGCCAGTGCCGTCTCCTGGGCGGTTGTGATGACAAAGGCGGATAAGCTGAAACCGAAGCCGCTTGAGCAGGTGTGCAGCGCGACGAAAGCTATCATCGCCACGCATGTTGCCGCCTATCCGGAGATCTTCGTCACCTCCTCGCAGGAGGGGCACGGCATCGCCGAGCTGCGGGCACATCTTGCCGGTCTGGCGCTGCCCCGCGGCTGACCGCGCCGGCACATCAGGCGGCCTGCGGGACAACAGGTCTTGCGCCGGCACCCGGCTTACCGATATTTTGACGACCGGCGCGGAGTCGATCCCGCGATCATGAAAGGCAAAATCATGGGCGACACTTCTACCTCACTGCAGTCGAAGCTGATTGAGCAGACCGGCATGCTTGTCGAGGCGCTTCCCTTCATGCGTCGCTATTCCGAACAGACGATTGTCGTCAAGTTCGGCGGGCATGCGATGGGAGAGGCTGATTATGTCGCCTCATTTGCGTCCGATATCGCGCTTCTCGACCAGGTCGGCGCACGGCCGGTTGTCGTGCATGGCGGCGGCCCGCAGATCGGCGACATGCTGAAGAAACTGCAGATCGAATCAAATTTCGTCGACGGGCTTCGGGTCACCGACGAGGCGACGATTTCGGTTGTCGAGATGGTTCTTGCCGGCGCCATCAACAAGGCGCTTGTGGCAGCCATCGCCAAGGCTGGCGGCCGCGCCGTCGGCATCAGCGGCAAGGATGGCGGGCTGATCCGGGCCCGCAAGCTGATGGCGCGCTCGAAAACGGCCGGCAGCGCTATCGAGGAGGCCATCGATCTCGGTTTTGTCGGCGAGCCCGAACATGTCGATACCGTGGTCCTCGAGGCGCTGAATTCTGCCAATCTGATCCCGGTCGTCGCGCCGGTCGGAAGCGACGCCGAGGGTGAAACCTACAACATTAATGCCGACACGGCGGCCGGCGCCATCGCCGCCGCCCTTGGGGCGACGCGCATGCTGATGCTGACCGATGTCGCCGGCGTTCTCGACGGTGACGGCAGTCTGATCCCCGAACTGACCGTATCCGAGGCGGAATCCCTGATCCGTGACGGTACCGTGTCGGGCGGTATGATTCCGAAGGTCGAGACCTGCATCAATGCCGTTCTCGGCGGTGCCGAGGCGTCGGTGATCATGGATGGGCGGGCGCCGCACGCGCTCCTTGTCGAGCTGTTCACCGAACATGGGATGGGTACCATCATCAAGGCTGACTGACGGCCGAAGCCCGGAAAGGCAACATTTTCATGTCACCAAGTTCCAAGTCGCCGCAAGGCTTTCCCACCGACGAGATCCAGGACTGGGTCTTTGATCTCGACAACACCATCTATCCGGCGAAATCAAACCTGTTCCTGCGGGTCGCCGTGCGCATCACCGAATTTGTCGCGCAGCATTTCGACGTGCCGCTTGACGAGGCGCGGGTGATCCAGAAGGACCTGTTCCGTCGCTATGGCACGACGATGCGCGGGCTGATGGTCGAACAGCAGCTGGCGCCCGAGGACTATCTGCATTTCGTCCATGACATCGATGTCAGCGACCTGCCGGTCGAGCATGAGCTCGACAGGCTGCTGTCGGCGCTGCCGGGGCGAAAGCATATCTTCACCAACGGCACGGTTCCGCATGCCAGGAACATCCTGAACGCATATGGCATCGAAGATCATTTCACCCATATATTCGACATCGTCGGGGCCGATTTCGTGCCGAAGCCCGAAAGGCAGGCCTTCGACCGCTTCATCGGCGAGACCGGGATCGACCCGCGCGGCGCGGTGATGGTCGAGGACATGGCGCGAAATCTCGAGCCGGCGCACGAGCTTGGCATGCGCACCGTCTGGCTGGTCAGCGATCATGACTGGGCGGCGAAGGGCGCGGACGAGCCCTATGTGCATTTTGTGGCCGAGGATCTGAAGAGCTTTCTTTCGGCCCTTGCCATTCCGGCCTGAAAGGTCGATATCAACTGCATATGAATTGGCGGCCATGCCGGGCAGAGGCGTCCCGGACTGCCGCGACAGACCCGTGGAGATCGAAAATGGATGTGGCGCAACTGGAACAGGACATCAACGCTGCCTGGGAGGCACGCGACACCATTGCGGCCGATACCACCGGCCCGGTGCGCGAGGCGGTAACGGCGGCTCTCGAGATGATGGATTCGGGCGTCGCCCGTGTGGCCGAGCCGCGCGGCGATCATCAGTGGCATGTGAACCAGTGGCTGAAAAAGGCGGTGCTGCTGTCATTCCGCCTCAACGACATGGCCGTGATTCCGTCGGGAAGCCAGTATCCGGGCCATGGCGAGGCTGTCTGGTGGGACAAGGTTCCGTCGAAATTTGCCGGCTGGGGTGAGGCCGAGTTCCGCACGGCCGGCTTCCGCGCCGTGCCGGGATGCGTTGTTCGCCATTCGGCGCATATCGCGTCCGGCGCTGTCCTGATGCCGAGCTTCGTCAATCTCGGCGCCTATGTCGACAGCGGTACCATGGTCGACACCTGGGCCACTGTCGGTTCCTGCGCGCAGATCGGCAGGAATGTCCACCTTTCGGGCGGCGCCGGCATCGGCGGCGTGCTCGAGCCGCTTCAGGCAGGTCCGGTCATCATCGAGGATGACTGCTTCATCGGTGCCCGTTCCGAGGTCGTCGAGGGCGTTGTCGTCGAGCAGGGCGCGGTCCTGTCGATGGGTGTTTTCATCGGCGCTTCGACGAAGATCGTCGACCGCGTGACAGGCGAGATCCATATGGGCCGTGTTCCGGCCTATTCGGTTGTCGTGCCGGGGTCGCTTCCCGGCAAGCCGCTTGCCGACGGCACGCCGGGCCCGTCGCTTTCCTGTGCCGTGATCATCAAGAAGGTCGACGAGAAGACCCGTTCCAAGACCTCGGTCAACGAACTGTTGCGCGACTGATGGGGACGCCGTCGCATGCTGTTGAACTGACGCAGCGACTGATCCGCTGCCCGTCGGTGACGCCGCAGGAAGGCGGCGCTCTGGACTGTCTGGAAGCCGAACTCTCGGGCCTCGGTTTCGCGTGCGAGAGGCTTCCCTTTGGCGAAGGTGATTCCCGAATCGACAATCTGTTTGCGCGGCGTGGCGGAGCCGGACCGCATCTTTGTTTCGCCGGCCATACCGATGTTGTGCCTGTCGGCGACATGGCTGCCTGGACGCATGATCCCTTTGCCGCCGAAATCAGTGACGGACGGCTTTATGGCCGTGGTGCCGCCGACATGAAAAGCGGCATTGCCGCCTTTGTCGCCGCCATCGCCCGCGTGCCTGCCAAGGATATCGACGGGTCGATCAGCCTTCTGATCACCGGCGACGAAGAGGGCGATGCCGTCAACGGGACCGTGAAGATGGTCGAATGGGCGGCCGCGAACGGCCATCGCCCGGATATGTGCATCGTCGGCGAACCGACAAGCCCGCAGGCGCTTGGCGATGTAATCAAGAACGGTCGCCGCGGCAGCCTGTCGGGACGGCTTGTCGTCGAGGGGCAGCAGGGCCACGTCGCCTATCCGCACCTTGCCGACAATCCGGTCACCCGCCTGCTGGCGATGCTGGCGCCTGTCAACGGGTGCGAGCTCGACGCCGGTACGCCGCATTTCGGCCCGTCGACGGCCAATGTGACGACGGTCGATGTCGGCAACCCGGCGACCAATGTGATTCCGGCGCGCGCCGAGGCCGGATTCAACATCCGGTTCAATACCGAGCACAGCGCCGACAGCCTGATCGGCTGGCTGGAGGAGCATTTCGCGCGGATCGGAGGTGACTGGACGGTTGAGTGGAAGTCGAATGCCGACCCCTTCATCACCGCGCCTGGACCACTGACCGACCTGATATCCGAATCCTGCCGCGCGGTGACAGGCCGGACGCCGGAACTTTCCACCGGCGGTGGCACCTCGGACGCGCGGTTCATCACGAAACTCTGTCCGGTCGCCGAATTCGGCCTCGTCGGCCAGACCATGCACAAGGTGGACGAGAATGTCGCCACCGCCGACATTGACGGTCTCAGCGCGATCTATGAAACGGCCATCCGGCGCTTCTTTTCCGGAGGTGCGGCGTGACCGAAGCCGATAACTCGCTGGCGCCGGGGCGGCTTGCCGCGCTGGTCAAACATACGCTGCTGATGATGCTCGGCCGCCGCCCGATAGGCAGCGGCTTCTTTCTGGCGCCGGAAGGCGTCTGGCAGGCGGTCTGGACCTCGGTGATCTTCACCTTCATCGTCTCCGTCTATCCCGGACTGCGTGTCGGGGTCAGCGTCCTTCTGGCAAATCTGATCCTGCAGCTCGTTGCCGTCGTCCTGATGGTGCTGCTGTTCGCGGCAATTCTTCGAGGTGCCGGCCTTTCCGACCGTATTTTCGCCTTTGTCGTTCCCTTCCTGTGGGTCGAGAACGTCCAGCATCTTGTTGGTGGTCTGGTTCAGAACCTTGTCATCCTGACGGGTGATGCGACGCTGCTGATCCTGATCACGCCTTTGATTTTCTGGACCGTCTACTGGCTGTGGCGGATCGGGCGCGACCAGCTTGGGCGTGGCGGCTGGTTCGCCACCGGTCTTCTTTTCCTGTCCTTCGTCATTGATGCCGGGCTGTTCCTGTTCGTCCAGTCACGGGCTCATATTCCGCTCGGGTAGACAACCTCGGTCAGATAGAGCCCTTCCGGCGGCGCTGTCGGCCCGGCCGCCGCGCGGTCGCGTGCCGCCAGCGCCGCGGTGACGTCGTCGGGTGTCCATTTGCCGCTGCCGACAAGCGCCAGCGTGCCGACGATGTTCCGAACCTGGTGGTGCAGGAAGGACCGCGCCGCGGCATGGAGATGCAGCTCCTCGCCAACAGTCTCGATGCGAAGCTCGTCAAGCGTCCTCACCGGGCTGTCGGCCTGGCACTGGCTGGCACGGAAACTGGTGAAATCATGCCGTCCGACAAGCCTGTCAGCCGCCGCCTGCATCGGCCCCGCTTCCAGCGGGCTGCGGTGATGCCAGACCCGCCCGTGGTCGAGGGCCGGTGGTTGTCGGCGCGCCAGAATGCGGTAGAGATAGCGCCGTCCGGTGGCGGAAAACCTGGCATGCGCCTCGACCGTCACCTCGCGCGCGCCGCGGATCGTGACCGGATGTCCCGTCGTCAGCGCGTTTATCGCCGTCATCACGCGGGTGGCGTCGAACTTGTCCGGAACATCCAGATGCGCCACCTGGCCGGTGGCATGGACGCCCGAATCCGTACGCCCCGCCCCCTGCACGGGACAGGCGCCGCCTGTCAGTTCGGCCGCGGCCTCCTCGAGGACCTGTTGCACCGACATACCGTTATCCTGGCGCTGCCAGCCGACGAAGGGGCCGCCGTCATATTCAACGGTGATGAAGATCCGTCTGGTCATGACATGCCGACAGGGGTGCCGGTGGCAAGCTGGTTGCCGTTCAGATAGTCTTTTGCCGGCATCGCCCTGCCGCCGGCAGGCTGGAGCTCGTCAAGAATGATCTCGCCGCCGCCCGTGCTGATCCGCATCCCGCCCTCAGTGTCGAGCCCCAGAAACAGGCCCGGCGCCTGCTGACCGGCGGCTTTGGCGTCAAGCCGCGCCGCGCGAACGCGGACCCGCCCCTTCGGCCCGGCGAACCAGGGCCCGGGGACCGGCGTGAAGGCGCGCACCAGGCGGTCGATGGCAACGGCATCGAGGCCCCAGTCGATCTCGGCCTCGGACGGCGTCAGCTTCGGGGCATAGACAGCCTGGCTGTCCTCCTGCGGCTGCGCGCCGTCGAGGATGGCGGGAAGGTCGGACACCACCTCGCCGAGCAGTTCGGCATTCAGTGTCGCCAGCCTGTCATGAAGGTCACCGGCCGTGTCGGTGGCGCCGATCGTGATTTCGCGGCGCGCCAGCACCGGCCCGGTATCAAGCCCGGCTTCCATCAGCATGGCGCAGATTCCGGTGGACTGGTCACCGGCGGCGATGGCGCGCTGGATCGGGGCGGCACCGCGCCAGCGCGGCAGCAATGAGGCATGGCCGTTAATGCAGCCGAAACGTGGCATCGCCAGCACCGGCGGCGGCAGGATCAGGCCGTAGGCGACGACGATGAAGACATCGGCTTCGAGAGCTGCCAGCGCGGCGGCGTCCTCGTCGGTTTTCAGACTGCGTGGATGGCGAAGCTCCAAACCGAGTGCGGCGGCGTGCGCGGCAAGCGGCTGCGGGGTTTCGCGCATGCCCCTGCCGCTGCGTCGCGGCGGCTGCGTGTAGACGGCGATGATGTCATGGTCGGCGGCAAGCCTGTCGAGCGCCGGGATGGCGAATCCCGGGCTTCCCATGAAGACGATCTGCCGGCGTGTCACCGGCTACCCCTGGTCGCCGCCATTGACCTGGCGGAGTTCCTTCAGCGCGCGGCGAACGATCATGTCGCGTTTCAGCCGCGAGATATGGTCGATGAACAGCACGCCGTCGAGATGGTCGATCTCGTGCTGGACACAGGCTGCCAGGAGGCCCTCGCAGCGCAGTGTCTGCTCGGCACCCTCGATATCGGTATAGCGAACATCGACAACGGCCGGGCGTTTCACCTCGGCGGTCTGTTTCGGGATCGACAGGCAACCTTCCTCGAGAATGGCGCTGTCTTCCGATCGGGCAATGATCTCCGGATTGATCATCTTGTAGAGTTCGGGCGAATCATCGGCGCCGCAATCCATCACAATCAGCCGCTCGGAGACATTTACCTGCGGCGCGGCAAGGCCGATTCCGGGCGCGTCATACATCGTCTCGACCATGTCATCCAGCAGGCGGCGGACGCCGTCCGTCACCTCGCCAACCGGGGCCGCAACCTCGCGCAGCACCGGATCGGGAATGCAGATGATGGGAATCAGCGCCATATGTCCGGCTCTCCGTGACTTTGCTCGTCGGGTCTCTGGAGTAGAAGAAGCTGCCGGTCCAGTCAAGTTGCAGTCGGGTGGCGGCCATGCCAGACTGACTGCCGTTTCATCCATCCGATATCGCCGCTTCAGACGGATCCGCCGCCAATGACTCTCGACATGATCGTCACCCTTCTCGCGCTTGCCGCCGTGATCCTGCTGCTGGCAATGCTGATGCGTCAGCGTGGCAGTGGCGGCGATTCCGAGACGCTGGTCGAGCTTCGCGGGCAGCTGGCGCAGCTTGCGGCGCAGTCCGGCGAGCTTCAGAAGACTGTCGCATCGCAGATGCAGGAAACCGAAGGCCGTCTCGGCACCCGCCTTGAAGCCTCGCTCCGCGACCAGAACGACCGCACCAACCGTTCGCTTACCGGCATGGCCGAGAAGCTTGCCGTGATCGAACAGGCGAACGCGCATATCACGGCTCTCACCGGACAGGTCAGCCAGCTGCAGAACATCCTCTCGAACAAGCAGGCGCGAGGAAGCTTCGGCGAGGTTCAGCTGGAAAATCTAGTTCGCGACGCGCTGCCGGAAAGCGCCTACAGCTTCCAGCACACGCTTGGCAATGGCCGCCGGGTCGACTGCCAGCTTCGCATGCCGGCGCCGCCGGGGCCGGTCTGTATCGATTCAAAATTCCCGCTTGAATCCTACCGCGCCCTTGCCGCCGCGGGAAGCGAGGCCGAGCGCACGGCAGCTCGTCGCGCGATGGAGGCTGACGTGAGGAAACATATCTCCGACATCGCCGAGCGCTATATCGTTCCTGGCGAGACAGCTGACAGCGCGATCATGTTCCTGCCTTCGGAATCGGTCTATGCCGAGATCAATCTTCAGCTTCCCAAGCTTGTCGACGAGAGCCGCAGGCGCCGTGTCTATATGGCCGGGCCGGACAATCTGATGCTGATTCTTCATACAGTGAGGGCGATCCTGCGCGATGCCCGCATGCATGAGGCTGCGGGCGTCATCAAGACCGAGGTCGAAACAATGCTGCAGGACGTGGCCAGGCTCGACGAGCGGATCAAGAAGCTGGCGACGCATTTCGGGCAGGTCGGCAAGGACATCGACGAGATCCAGACCTCGACCCGCAAGATCACGTCACGCGGTGCGAAGATCACCAGAATCGATGTTGCCGAGGAGGATGACGAGCGGCCCGGCCTTCCGGGCCAGGCCGGTCACTGACCGCCGAGCTTCGCGCGCGCCTTCAGCGCCTGCGCCAGCGTGCCGTCATCAAGGAAGTCCAGCTCGCCGCCGACCGGAACACCATGCGCAAGACGCGTCACCTCGACCGACAGCGGCGACAGCCTTTCATGAAGGTAATGCGCCGTGGTCTGCCCCTCGACGGTCGCCGGCAGTGCCAGGATCACTTCCGACACGTCCTGTCCGGCGCGTGTCAGAAGACGGTCGATATTCAGTTCCGATGGACCGCGGCCGTCGATTGCGCTGAGCGTGCCGCCAAGGACATGGTAGAGGCCGCGGAACACAGCCGCGCGCTCCATCGCCCACAGGTCGCCGACATCCTCGACAACACAGATCGTCTGCCTGTCGCGCTGCGGGTCGCGGCACAGCGAACAGATATCGCCCGTATCGAGATTGCCGCATTCGGCACAGTTGCGGATGGTGCGGGCAACCTGGCCGAGATCCTCGGCAAGCGGCAGCATAAGCCGCTCGCGGTTCTGCAGAAGGTGAAGCACCGCGCGACGGGCCGAACGCGGCCCGAGCCCGGGAAGCCGTGCCATCCGCCTGATCAGATTGTCGAGTTGCGAATCCATGATCGCGCCGGTTTCAGAAGGGAAGCGACATGCCGGGCGGCAGCGGAAGGCCGCCGGTGATATCCTTCATTTTCGCCGCCATTGCGGCATCGGCCTCGGCGCGCGCATTGTTGGCGGCAAGCCGGATCATGTCCTCCAGAATCGAGATATCGTCGGTGTCGACAGCCTCCGGGTCGATCTTCACATCGCGCATCTCGCCCTTGCCTGTCACGGTCACCGACACCGACCCGCCGCCGACACTGGCGGTGAATTCGGTTGCCGACATTTCCTCCTGCAGCGCTTCCATCCGCGCCTGCATCTCCTGAACCTTCTTCATCATGCCGGCCATGTTGCGCATCATGTCGGGAATTCCTCGTCTTGCTGTTCGGCGGGTGTCACGGTTTCGATTGTGGCACCCGGAAAGGTCTCGGTGATCGATTTCACCAGCGAGGTCTCGGCTATGACTTCCATCTGCCGCTGTTTTGCGGCGCGGCGCTCTTCGGCGATGGTCTGCCCGCCGGGCCCGTCGGACAGGCTGACCATCCAGCGCTGGCCTGCCCAGTCGCTCAGCCTTCGTGCCATGTCGCCGGCGAGGCTTTCCGGCGCGCCGTCGGTCAGGCTGATGTCAAGAAGCCCCGGTTGCATGCGGACAAGGCGCACATGGTTGCGGACATGTGCCGCCAGCATCGGATCGCCGTTCTCTTCGGCAAGCTCGGATATTTCGAGAAGCGAGCTTGGCTGTGGCGGGGCTGTTGGATCGGCTTCTGGCACAGGCGCCGGAGACGGCATCGGGTCCGTGACCGGTGGCGCCTGATCTCCTCCAGCTGCCGCCCGGGCCACAGGCGGCGTGGTATCAGCGGGTTCGGAATGCGGCGGCGACGCGGTGCCGTTCGAAGGCGCGGCGGCGGTGGCGCCGCTCTCCGAGTCTGTGCCGGCAAGCCGCCTGACGATGTCGCCCGGTGTCGGCATGTTGGCAAGGTGGGAAAGGCGGATGACCAGCATCTCGGCCGCCGCTGGCGGCTGCGGCGCGCTTGCGATCTCGCCATGACCTTTCAGCAGCATCTGCCAGGCCCTGCCGAGACGCGCAATGCCGAGCCCGGACAGCGCTTCGATGGCCTCAACCTCCGATTCCAGCAATGTGTCCATGGCCCCGCCGGCCGCCTTCAGACTGGCGCGGTGGACAAGGTCCAGCAGGTCGGAGAGGATCATATCGGGTTCGGCGCCGCCGGCAAGGCTTCCCGCGAGCGCCGCCAGCGCCGATGCGGCGTCGCCGCGCATCGCCGCGTCGAGAATGGCGATCGAGTCGCTGCGGCCGGGGCGCCCCAGCATCTCGGTGACACTGTCGATTGTCAGCCTGTCGGCGGTCATCGCCGCCGCCTGGTCGAGAAGTGAGAGCGAATCACGGACCGAGCCTTCGGCGGCGCGCGCTATGGCGGTAATCGCCTCACTGTCGGCGCTGATGGATTCCCGCTCGCAGATCGACTGAAGATGTGTCGCCAGCTGTTCCGTCGAAACGCGACGCAGGTCGAATCTCTGGCACCGCGACAGGATGGTCACCGGGACCTTTCGGATTTCGGTCGTCGCGAAGATGAACTTCACATTGTTGGGCGGCTCTTCAAGCGTCTTCAGAAGCGCGTTGAAGGCGCTTTTCGACATCATGTGGACTTCGTCGATGATGTAGATCTTGTATCGTCCGGAGACGGGACGGTATCCGACGCCCTCGATGATCTCGCGGGCATCGTCGACGCCGGTATGGCTTGCCGCGTCGATTTCCAGAACATCGACATGATACCCGGCGGCAATCGATCTGCAGGGCTCGCAGACCCCGCATGGCTCCAGCGTGGGACCGCCTTCGCCGTCGCTGCCGATGCAGTTGAGCCCCCGCGCCAGAAGCCGTGCCGTCGAGGTCTTGCCGACACCGCGGACACCGGTCAGCACGAAGGCGTGGGCAAGGCGGCCAAGCGACAGCGCGTTCTGAAGGGTGCGGACAAGCGCGTCCTGGCCGATCAGCTCGGAGAAGCGTTCAGGCCGGTAGGTGCGCGCGAGGACACGATACCCTGTCAGGATGCTGTCATTCATGATGCCTGAAATCTACCGCAGCGGGGGCGGCATTGCCACCGGTAACTGGCCGTCGGGAGGGGACTTGCTACAACCGATGCCGCGCGAAAGCGGAAGACTGGACGACCCGTGCGAAAACGACCCTGGCTGCTTCCTCTCGGACCTGACCGGTTAGACCGACAGCACGTCCGCCCAGCCTCCCTGACACCTATATGGAGCAAAGATACGGGGCGAACAACCCATTATTATGATTGTCCGAAAGGGTCCGACGGCACAGGGCGGCGCGGATCAGTTGCTGCCGCGCACCGCGCTTGCCGGGTAGGTGCCGAGAATGGTGACGGCGCCGTCCTCGCAGTAGAAACGAAGCTCTTCCATCGCAAGGCGCATCTCCGGCGCTTCCACATGCCCTTCGACATCGACATAGAACTGCGCCTGTTCGGTCGAGCCCGGGCGGATATAGCTTTCCAGCTTGGTCAGGTTGATGCCGTTCGTGGCGAACCCGCCGAGAGCCTTGTAGAGCGCCGCAGGCACACTGCGGCACCTGAACACCATGGTCGTCATCATCGTCTCGCCATTCAGCGGCGGCATGACGTCGGTACGCGACATGACGAGGAATCGCGTGGTGTTGTGTTCCGCATCCTCGGCCGAGGCGAGGAGAACCTCCAGCCCGTAGATCTGCCCGGCGAGCTCGGACGCGATGGCCCCGACCGACAGATCGCCGCGTTCCGCGATGTCGCGCGCCGCGCCGGCCGTGTCGGGATGCATGATCGGTGTCAGGCCGAGGCTGCGAAGCCGCTCGCGGCACTGTGCAAGGCCCTGGGCGTGGCTGTGCACCTCGACAAGCCCGTCGATGGTGGCGCCTTTCGGTGCCAGAAGGTGATGATTGACGCGCTGGAAATGCTCGCCATTGATGAACAGTCCGGAGCCGGGAAGAAGGTGATGAATGTCGGCGACCCGGCCGGCGATCGAATTTTCGACAGGCACCATGGCAAGGGCGGCGCGGCCTTCCTGAACGGCGAGGATCATGTCCTCGAACGATGCGCAGGGAAGCACCTCCATCTCGGGCTTCACCGCCTGGCAGGCCATGTGCGAATAGGCGCCTAGGGTGCCCTGGAAGGCGATGATGTTGCTGCTGTCGCTCATCGGTATGCGGTCCGTTGCTGTCAGCCGTCCAACGCGGATCGGCGGGGGAGTATCCGTGTGCCGTCAGGCGCTGTCAATGACCGAGGCGGCGTCGCGTCGCGGCCAGATCCTCTTCGGTATCGACGCCGGCCGGCGCTTCATCGATCTCGGCAACGGCGATCCGCATGCCGGCCTCAAGGGCGCGGAGCTGTTCAAGCCGCTCCGTCGTCTCGAGCGGCGACGGCGGCAGGGACACGAAAGCCGCCAGCGCGTCGCGTCGCCATCCATAGACGCCGATATGGTGATATTTGGCTGCCGGTCCGGTCGGCACCGCGGCACGGCTGAAATACAGCGCCGTGCCGAAGCGCGGGCCGGTTGCCTGCGGCTTGTCCCAAGCGACAACGGCCTTGACGATTTGCGGTCGCGACGCTTCCGTCTCGTCGGCAAGGGTGACGAGGGTCGACAGCTCGGCGCCGCTGGTCTCGACCGCGGCGAGAAGCGTCGCCGGAATCTGCGGGTCGAGTTCGGGAAGATCTCCCTGAAGGTTGAGGATGACGTCGAAGCGTCCCTCCGGGTCGATCAGCTGCACCGCCTCGAATGTGCGGTCGGACCCGGACGGGTGATCCTCGCGTGTGATGACGGCGTTGCCGCCAGCGCCGTGAATGGCGTCCGCAATGTGCTGGTCATCGGTGGCAACCCATACCGGCGCGATGCCGGCCGCCATCGCCCGCTCCCAGACATGCTGGATCATCGGTTTGCCGGCGATGTCGGCAAGCGGTTTTCCCGGCAGCCTGCTTGCCGCCATGCGGGCCGGAATGACGATCACTGGTGACGTGTTTCTGCTCATGATGCGGCAATTCATCACATAATCGGAGATTTGCCTAGGCAAAAGGCGCAATCCGCGTCGCGGGGGCTTGAGAGGCCGCAGCAATTTCGCTAAGAGAAGGCTTCGGACGATCATCTTCAGGATCGCCAACCAGACAGTCTTGGGGGAGCTTCCGCTTTTGCGGAAGATGTGAGCATGGACGAACTTGGTCTGAACAAGCTTTTTGCCGGTGTTCTCGTCGCCGGCCTGATGTTGATGACGGGTGTTAAGCTGGCCGAGGTACTGGTGCCGCACAGCGAGCTTGAGCAGAACGCCTATGTCATCGAGGTGCCCGAGGGCGACGCCGTCGCCGCCGCCGCGCCTGCTGACAAGGGGCCAGAGCCGATCATGGCGCTTCTGGCCAGTGCCGATGCCGCCGCCGGCATGAAGCTGGCGAAGAAATGCACCGCCTGCCACGTCTTTGACCAGGGCGGCGCCAACAAGGTCGGCCCGGCACTCTGGAACATCGTCAATGCCGACAAGGGGGCTGTCGACGGCTTCGGCTATTCTGCGGCACTCACCGACTTTGGCGGCCAGTGGGATTACGCATCGCTGAACGCCTTCCTTGCAAAGCCGAAGGCTTACATCTCCGGAACGAAGATGAACTTTGCCGGCCTGAAGAAGCCGCAGGACCGCGCCAACATGATTGCCTATCTGCGCCAGCAGGCTGACTCGCTGGCCGCACTGCCGACAGCCGAAGAGATTGCCGCCGAAAGCGGCAGCTGACGCCCGGTGGCGGGCAACGCACAGACCGAAAGCATTCACGGCCAGCTCGACAATGACGGGCTGGCCGCCTTTTTAGGTTCTCTTCCCGATGTCAGCCGGCCGGTCATATCGCAGTGGTTCCGCGGTGGCGGCACCGTCGAATGGAAGTCTGATGACTCGCCGGTCACAATGGCCGACAAGGCCGCCGAGCTTGCCCTGCGCGACGCCATAATCGCGGCCTTTCCGGATGACGAGATCCTTGGCGAGGAACATGCCGCGCGGCAGGGCAGCAGCGGCTACAGCTGGGTGATCGACCCGATCGACGGCACCCGCGCCTTCATCTGCGGGCGGCCGGTCTTCGGAACGCTTGTCGGGCTGGTCAGAGACGACGTTCCGGTGGCGGGTCTCATCGACATGCCGATGCTCGACGAGTGCTATGTCGCCGTCGGCGACCGGGCGACCCTGAATGGCACGCCGATCCGCACCAGCGGCGTGACCTCGCTTGCCAGGGCACGGATTGCCACCACATCGCCGGAAGCGCTTCTTGCAGACAGCCTGCCGGCCTTCGGGCGGCTGAGCGCCACCTGCGCGACAAACCTTTATGGTGGCGATTGCCACAATTACGCGCTTCTTGCCGCCGGGCATATCGATCTGGTGCTGGAAGACGGGCTGGCGACGCATGACATCATGGGCGTGGTCCAGCTGATAACCGCGGCCGGCGGCGTCGTTACCGACAAGACAGGCGCGCCGGTTTCGCTCCGCGGCACGAGCAGCCTGCTAGCGGCAGCGACGCCGGAGCTTCATGCCGCTGCGCTCGAGGTTGTCGCGTCAGGCGGCTGAAGGCGGAAGTTACCGGGGGGACGCAATGATCCGAATCGGCTTTTACGGCAATCCCGACGAGATCCCGGGCTGGCGGGACTCGCTTTCCGCACGGCTGCCTGACTTTGAAATAAACGAGCTTCTTGGCGAGAGAGGCGGCGACAGCGACGTCGCGCTGGTCTGGGCGCCGCCGCGAGACGCTTTCGCAAAATGCGCAAAGCTTCGCGGCATCATTATGCAGGGACAGGGCGTCGACCACATGATGCGCGACGATACCGTGCCGCGTGACATACCGCTTGTCCGGCTTGTCGATCCCGACATGGCAAACGCGCTCAGCCATTGGGCGATTCTCAACGCACTCGATTTCTGGCGCGACGGCGCGGCCTACAGGACGCAGCAGGGCGAACGTCGCTGGCAGTCGCTGCCGCAGCGTCCGGCAACAGGTGCGAAAGTCGGCGTTCTTGGTGTCGGGGCGATCGGAACCGTGATCGCGCAGCGGTTCGCCGCCCTTGGGTTCGAGGTGCGCGGCTTCGCCCGCTCACCGAAACAAATTGACGGCGTCGAGCTGTTTGCCGGCGCCGGTTCGCTTGCCGCCTTTGCAGACGGTCTCGATATCGTCGTCTCGGTGCTGCCGCTGACAGCGGAGACGACCGGCATCATGAATGCGGCGCTTTTCGAACGCCTGGCACCAGGCGCCTTCATCATCAATGGTGGGCGTGGTCCGCAGGTAAATGACGGCGACCTTCTTGCGGCGCTCAACTCGGGGCGTCTTGGCGGCGCTGCGCTCGACGTGTTCGCCGTCGAACCGCTTCCCGGCGAGCATGTCTTCTGGTCGCATCCGAAGGTGCGTGTCTGGCCGCATGTCGCCGCACAGACGAATGCCGTCTCGGCTGCCGATCAGGTGGCGCGTGCCATTACGGCCATGATGGCGGGCGATGAGCCGGCAAACCGCGTCGACTGGGCGCGCGGCTACTAGGCCCCGGCCAGCGTCTCGATATAGGCAAACAGCGCGCGAAGCCCCATCGCCTCGCCACCCTTCGGCCGTCCCGGACGCCCGCCAAGGTTCCAGGCCATCACGTCGATATGGGCCCAGTTGGTGGTCCTGCCGGCGAAGCGGCGCAGGAACAGCGCCGCCGTGATGGCGCCGCCATATCCCGACCCGCCGGTGCTCGACAGCGCGACATGGCCGGCGTCGAGATGCCGTTCATAAGGCTCGAAGAGCGGCAGGCGCCACAGCGGGTCGCCCGCCGCCGTCGCCGCCGCGAGGATGTCGTCGGCGGTCGCATCATGATTGCAGAACAGCGCCGGCAGCTCGGTGCCGAGCGCAACCCGCGCGGCCCCCGTCAGCGTCGCGAAATCGATCATGAAGTCCGGTTCGTCCTCGCAGGCAAGCGTGATCGCATCGGCAAGAACAAGCCGACCCTCGGCATCGGTGTTGCCGACTTCGACAGGCGTTCCGGCCCGCGTGTCGATGACGTCGAGCGGTCGCATCGATTTTGCCGATACGGCGTTTTCCGCCGTCGGCACGAGAACGCGAAGCCTGACCGGGAGCGCTGCCGTCATCACCGCGGCGGCGAGGCCAAGTACCGTCGCAGCGCCGCCCATATCCTTTTTCATCAGTTCCATGGCCTTTGACGGTTTCAGGTCGAGGCCGCCTGAATCGAAGGTGATCCCCTTGCCGATCAGGGTGATGGAAGGGCCGCTGTCGCCCCAGCTCATGTCGATCAGCCGCGGCGCCACTTCGGCGGCTCGGCCGACGGTATCGATGGCGGGAAATTCGCGTTCCAGCGTTTCGCCCGACGTGACTTCGATGGAGGCCCCGAAGCGGCCCGCAAGGTCACGGGCGGCATCTTCAAGGCCCTGCGGGTTCATGTGATTCGGCGGCGCGTTGATGAGGTCGCGGCACAGCGCGGTGCCGGTCGCCAGCCCGACGACGCGGTCGCGGTCTCCGGCGTCCGGACAGGCTGTGGTGAGATCAAGGCTGCGAAGCGCCGCCTCGCTGGCGTCGCGATAGGTCGTGAAGGCGTATTGGGCAAGCGCCCAGCCAAGGCAGGCCTGCGCCCGGTCGATGGCCGGGTCACTGTCATCATGGATCGACCACGGGCCCGCCGGCAGCGCCCTGGATATGGCGGCGGCATCCCAGATCGCCTGTGTCGGATCGATAATCGCCACGGCGGATGCCGGCGCTGAGGACGGCAGGAGGAGTGCCTTGCCTGGCTTGCCGGTGAATCCGCTGGCCTGCGTCCAGTCGCGGGTGTCGGCCGCGCCACCTTCCAGCCAGCTGTCATAGCTGTCCGGCGTCAGCACCAGCAGGGTGCGGGAGTCCCGGTGCGCGTCGCCGAGGCCGAGGTCCGAAGGGTCACGAAGGGGAAATCCGGTCATCTGTCATCCAATCTGTAGCGGCAGGTCGCTCATGTTTGTGCCAGTGCGCGGACGCGTCCCATCCGCATCTGGAGGGTGATGCCGCGAAGTCCGAGATATATCGTAAAGGCGGCAAGAAGGCCATTCAGGCCAAGATCGCCAAGCCCCAGCACAAGAAGCATGAAAACACCGGCCGAGATCAGCATGGCGTTGCGCATGTCACGGCTCTGCGTCGCGCCGATGAAGATACCGTCCATCTGGAAGGCAAGGAAACCGACCGGCGCCAGAAGCGCCGCCCAGTGCCAGTGTTCGAGCGTCAGAGCGGCGAGCTCGGGCTGCGATGTCAGCGCGCCGACGATCAGCGGTCCGCCGGCCCAGACTAAAATGCCGGTTGCCGCCGCCATGCAGCCGGCAAGGATGTTCGTCCTTGTGACGACAAGGTCCAGCATCTGCGGCTGGCGCCGCCCGACCGCCTCGCCGACGAGGGCTTCGGCGGCATGGGCGAAGCCGTCAAGGCCGAAGGCGATGACACCGAAAATGACGAGAATGAGCTGCGTTGCAGCCAGCGAAAGATCGCCGAGTTCGGCGGCGTGGTTCAGCAGAATGGCCTCGCTGAGAAGAATCAGAACCGTACGGATTGTGATGTCGCCACCGATGACGAAGAAACGGGACAGGGCGGCCGCGTCGAGCCAGGCCGGACGGCGCCCGAAAATCCGGCCGGTGGCACCGCGAAGAATGTCACGCCAGAACCAGCCGACAAGACACAGCGTCAGTCCGAGACCGACCCACTGCGCGACGACCGAAGCAAGCGCCACGCCTTCGATGGCCATCCCGAATCCGAGGACAAACAGGAAGTTTAGGCACAGATTCACCAGATTGATGGCGACGATCTGCACCATCACGAGGCGCATCTGCTGGCGTCCGAACAGGCAGCCGAGAAGCACCATGTTGGCAAGTGCCGCGGGCACCGCGAAAAGCCGGATCCCGACATAGGTCCGCATCAGCGATTCAACGGTGCCGCTGGCGCTCAGCAGGGAAGCTGTCACGAAATGAACGACCGGCGTTGCCAGGACGAAGGCCACGCCGAGAACAAAGGCGATGATCAGGCCCCGCACCAGATGGTTCTCGATCTCCCGCACATCGCCGCGGCCATGCGCCTGCGCAACAAGTCCGGTGGTGCACATTCTCAGGAAGCCGAGGCCGAAATAGATGAAATTGAAGACCAGGCTGCCCAGCGCGACACCGCCGACAAAGCTGGCATCGTCAAGGCGTCCCATCATGGCGGTATCGGCGGCACCGACAAGCGGAAAGGTAATGTTGGCGACGATGACAGGCCAGGAAATCGACCAGAGGTGGCGCCAGCCTGTGCGCTGCCGCCAGCTGTCGTTCGGGCTTTTCTCAGGACCGTTCTCCGGGGCGGTTTGCGGGGGGGTCGTGCTCATGTTCGGATCAGCTGCCGGTCTCTGCACCTGTGACGTGTGCTCCCCTATAGCTAGGATGCCTTTGGCCCAATTGATATAGTAAAGGCACCGAAAAAATGCTTTAAGACTCTGGCAGTTGCCAGCGCGGCGGGCCGTCGGCAGTTCAGGGGATCTTCCGTGACCTTGTCATTCAACAAATCAGCCCTTTTGCTGGTGCTGGCGTTGCTCGCCGCCGCCGTGATGATCGGCCACCAGACAGTGCCGCCGATGGACCGCGACGAATCCCGCTTCGCGCAGGCAAGCCGGCAGATGGCCGATACCGGCGATCTTGTCACCATCAGGTTTCAGGACGAGATCAGGGCGAAAAAGCCGGTCGGGATCTACTGGCTGCAATCGGCATCGGCGAGCCTTTTCGGTGAAGAACACATCGCCGCCTATCGCCTGCCGAGCCTGATTGCCATGCTTCTGACCGTCTATGGCACCTATCGTCTCGGGCGAACGCTTTACAAGCCGCGCCGCGCGCTTCTCGCCGCCGCGGCCTGTGGCAGCGCGCTGGTCGTTTTCGCCGAGGCGCATCTGGCAAAGACGGACTCGATGCTGATGCTGCTGTGCCTCGTCCAGCAATTCGGGCTGATGAGGATTTACCGCGGCTGGCAGCATGGCCGGCGACTGGACCATTACTCCTATCTTTGGGTCTGGCTGCCGATGGCGGCAGCCATCCTCGTCAAGGGTCCGGTGGCACCGCTTCTGGCGCTGACGACGGTGGCGGCGCTGTCGGCCTGGCACCGCAACCTGCGCTGGCTGAAGCTTCTTCGTGCCGGGCGCGGAATCATCATCCTGCTGCTTGTCACGATGCCGTGGGCAATCATGGTCACGCTGGCGACGGATGGGGCATTCCTCGATCAGGCGTTCCGTGGGGATTTCCTGTCGAAGGTGAAAAGCGGCCAGGAATCGCATGGCGCGCCGGTCGGAACCTATCTCGCCCTTGCCGCGCTCTTGATGTGGCCGGCAAGCCTTCTGCTGCCGCGCGCTGCCAGCCAGCTGCCGCTGTTGCTTTCGCATGTTGAAAGCCGGTTCCTGCTTGCCTGGGTGGTGCCGTTCTGGCTGCTCATCGAATTTGTTCCGACGAAGCTTCCGCATTACCCGCTTCCCGTCGTCCCGGCGATCATGGTGCTGCTTGTTTGCGCCGTCGATGCCCCGATGCCGGGCGTATCAAGCGGTCCGGTCAGGCAGGTCGCCCGCCGGTGGCTGGCCCTCGGTGCAGAGGCGCTGATGCTGGCTGCCGGTCCCGCCCTCGCCGCCGCATTCTTCTGGGCTGCCCTGACCTATGGTGGCGTGACCGGCGGTCGGGCTTTCGCCTTTGCCCTTCTTGCCGCTGTCATGATCGGGCTTGCCTCATGGCAGGGCATTCTGTGGCATCGGCGGGGCGGCATCCGGCGAATTGCGATGGTGATCGCGGCAGGCGCATTATGCAACGTGATCGCCATTGCCGGGCTGATACCGTCGCTGTCGCGGGTCCATGTCGCAAGGGCGATCGACAGTGCCATCGAGATGTCCGGGTCTCAGCCTGCCGCAGTTGCGGCGGCGGGCTTCCACGAACCGTCGCTTGTCTTTCATCTTGGGCGCGACCTGCTTCTGGTTGACGGTGGCGAGGCGGCGCTGTTCTTGGCCGAGGCGCCGGGCGGGATGGCCATCGTCGAGCAACGGCAGCAGCCGGCTTTCCTGGCGATGGCGAAACATCTGGAGCTTCCCGTCGAGGAGGTTCACCAGATAGAGGGTTTCAACATGTCGAAGGGAAGCGACATATTAATTTTTCTCTATCGTGCCGACGGGTTTGACCCGCGCGACGCGAGTGGGTAAAGAAACGCAAGTGCCCATGACAATGTTCCTGCCGAGTTTGTCTTCATGACCCAGACCAAGGCCACCGCTTCACAGCAGCCGGAGATCGAGATCTCGGTGCTCGTTCCGGTGATGAACGAGGCTGGCAATATCCGTCCGCTGATCGACGAGATATGTGAAGCCCTGAAGGGGCGCCGTTTCGAGATCATTTATGTCGATGACGCCAGCACGGATGCAAGCCCGGCCGAGCTTGCCGAAAGCGCCGCCGCGATTGCGCAGCTGCGGGTGTTGCGCCACCAGTCGCGGGCCGGCCAGAGCGCGGCCATACGCTCGGCGCTTCTTGCCGCGCGCGGCCATCTGATTGGCGTGCTCGACGGTGACGGTCAGAATGTCCCGGCTGATTTTCCGGCGCTTGAGGCGGCGCTGACGGCGGCTGTGCCGCCGGGTAGCGGCAGCGTCGGCATGGCGGCCGGTATCAGGGCCCGCCGTCAGGACAGCCCGACCCGGCTTCTGGCAAGCCGCGCCGCGCGCTGGATCCGGCGGACGCTTCTGGCCGACACCCATCCCGACAGCGGCTGCGGCATCAAGATCCTGCATCGCACGCTGTTTCTGCAGCTTCCGTTCTTCAACCACATGCACCGCTTCATGCCAAGCCTGGTGAAGCGGCATGGCGGGATGGTGATCGGGGTCGACGTCGTCCACCGGCCCCGTCTTCGCGGCACCTCCAAATACAGGATCCTCGACCGTCTCCTTGTCGGGATCAGCGATATATTCGGTGTTATCTGGCTGTTGCGAAGGGCGCCACGCCAGGGAGAGGTGACCGAAATGACGGGCGGTTCAGACAGAGGCCGGACATGATTGCCTTCCTGTCTTCGCAGATCGAGGCCGGTGCCCGCGCCGTCGCCACTGTCCTTGTATCCGTCCTGCCGTTTCTTCCCGACAGTCTTGTGACCAATCCGGAACAGCTGATGATCGTTGTCGGTTTCGCAGGCCAGGGGCTGTTTGCGATGCGTTTCATCATCCAGTGGCTGTCTTCGGAAAAAGAAGCGAAATCGGTCATTCCGATCGCCTTCTGGTATTTCTCGATCGGCGGTGGCGCGGTGCTTCTTCTCTACGCCATTTGGCGTCAGGACCCGGTGATCATCTGCGGCCAGGGGCTGGGGCTTTTCATCTATCTTCGCAATCTCTATTTCATCCGCCGTGCCGCGGCGCGGGATGCCGCTGCAGGTGATCGATAAAAGCCTTTCTAAAGGCGGGTTTCGCCCATTTCCATGAGAATGTCCCACTGTTCGGCACTCACCGGCGTCACCGACAGCCGCGACTGGCGCACCAGCGCCATCTCGGCGAGCCTTTCATCGGCCTTGATCTCGGCAAGCGTTACCGGCCTTTTCATGCTTTTCACAGCCTTGACCGTGACCATGCCGAAGCGGCCGCTGGCATCGGTCGGATCAGGGTGATAGAGCGCGATCACCTCGACAATGCCGACAATCTGTTTTTCGTTCACCGAGTGGTAGAAAAAGGCGAGGTCGCCGATTTCCATCGCCTTCATGTTGTTAGAGGCCTGATGATTGCGTACGCCGTCCCAGCCCTCGCCCTCGTCACCTTTGGCCTGCTGGTCGTCCCATGACCAGGTCGACGGTTCCGATTTCATAAGCCAGTGGTGCATTGCCACCTCCGTTTTCATGTTCTGCCGGCAGGTCGGCGGCGGATTGTCCAGCCTGTTATCTTGGCCCTGCGGCGCGGCTATTCAACGCCGACACGCCGCGCGAGGAGCCGTGCCACGACCTGGCGAAGATCGTCATTGCGGTTGACCAGCCCGTCAACGCCGTCGGTGATCGGAAGCTGGATCCCGAGCGCGCGTCCGCGTGCCGCCAGCGCGGCGACACTGTGCCGTCCCTCGGCAAGCTTCTTGGACGGCGCCTCGCCGCGCCCGAGCGCCAGACCATAGGCCATATTTCGCGAATGCGGTCCGGCGCATGTCAGCGCAAGATCACCGGCCCCCGACAGTCCGTAGACCGTGTCCGGTGCCGCGCCGGCGGCGGTGGCGAAGCGCGCCATTTCGGCAAGGCCCCGCGTGATCAGCGCTGCCTTTGCATTGTCTCCGAGGCCCAGGCCGGACGCGCAGCCTGCCGCGATGGCGATAACGTTTTTCATGGCGCCGCCAATGGCGAGCCCAAGCGGGTCGCGCCCGGCATAGACACGAAGGTGGCTTCCCGAAAAGGCCGTCTGCACGGATGTGACGGCAGCCTCGTCGCGACCGGCAGCCGTAATTGCCGCCGGCAGCCCCTGTAGCACTTCGTCGGCAAAGGTCGGCCCGGACATGATCACGACCGGCCGTCGCGGGCACAGGTCGGCGGCAAGTTCGGTCATGAAGCGCGGATGACCATCTTCCATGACGAGGCCTTTCGCGCAGAGAACGACCGGCGTGCCGGGCGCTGCCAGAGTGTCGACCCGGCGAAGAAGCTCGGCGGTCGCGGCTGCCGGAACGACCAGAAAGACAAGCTCCGCCTCAGAGATGGCGGACGGGTCCGTCGTCGCGTCGAAACCGGCAACGGCAGGCAGGTCGGCAAGCTGCCGACACCGGCCGTCGGCAAGAAGCGCTGCCGCTTCAGGGTCACGCGCCAGGATCCGCGGCGTGGCGGTGCCGCAGCGAAGGGCATGTGCCAGGGCGGTTCCCCAGCTGCCGCCACCAATGACGAGCGCGCCGGTCATGCCCGCACGCCCCGTCCCGGAGGCGGCGCGGCGTCCGGATCCAGCGGCCAGCGGGGACGCGGCGCGAAACTCAGCTCGTCCGGTTTGCCGTGGCGTTCGATGGCGGCCCAGGCGATCATCGCGGCGTTGTCGGTACACAGCCAGGCCGGTGGCACCGACAGGCCGAATCCCGCCTTTTGAGCTTCCGTCTCGAGGCGCGAATAGATCGCTCGGTTGGCAGCCACGCCGCCCGCGATTACCAGCGTTGACGCGCCGTGGCCGGCGGCAAACCGGGCCATCGCCCGTCGCGCGCGGTCGGCAAGGCAGTCCGCGATGGCGGCCTGAAGGGACGCTGCGAGATCGGCTGCAACGGCATCCGTGCCGGCAAGGCCGGCGTGCCGCGTGGCGACCGCCGTCTTCAGCCCGGAAAAGGAGAAATGGCAGTGGTCGGTGCCCTTCAGCGGGCGCGGCAGCGGAACGCGGGATGCGTCTCCCTCCGCCGCAAGCCTTTCCACCGCCGGCCCCCCAGGATAGCCAAGCCCCATGATCTTGGCCCCCTTGTCGAACGCTTCGCCGGCGGCATCATCCATTGTCGTGCCGTAACGCTCGTAATCTCCTGGGCCGTGGACGGCAAGAAGCTGTGTGTGTCCGCCGGAGACAAGAAGAAGAAGATAGGGGAAGGCCACGGGCGCAACCAGCCGCGGGCTCAGCGCATGACCCTCGAGATGATTGACAGCGTAGTAAGGGATCCCGCGTGCCGTGGCGATGGCTTTCGCCGCCACCGTGCCGACCACGACGCCGCCAATCAGGCCGGGACCGCCGGTTGCCGCCACGCCGTCGATGGCGTCGAGATCGACGCCGGCCGTCTTTAGCGCGGCGGTGATCACACTGTCGATTGAATCAAGATGCGCGCGCGCGGCGATTTCGGGGACGACACCGCCATGCGCGGCATGGATTTCCATCTGCGAGGCGACTTCCGAGGACAGCACGCTGCCGTCGCTCCGCACCACGGCCGCCGCCGTTTCATCGCAGCTGCTTTCGATGCCGAGAACAAGAATGGGATCGTGCATGGCCGGATTATCCGTCAGGGCGTGGTCTGGCGCAGAGCATAGGGCATTGCCGCTCTCCTGATAAGGGGGCACGCGCGGCCGCTTTTTTCTTGGCATTCAAGGCGGCCGGGCTTTAGAACAGGCGCGTATGACGACGCATGCCGAGATCTTTGAGACGCAACCTCTGGTGCTGGCAAGCCGGGCCTCCGCGCTTGCCATGGCGCAGGCCGAGATCGTGCGCGACGGTCTGGCGCCCGTTTCGGCCGAGATCCTGTCGCTGACCACCAGGGGTGACCGCATCCTCGACCGCCCGCTTGCCGAGGCCGGTGGCAAGGGGCTTTTCGTGAAGGAACTCGAGCGCCGCCTGCTCGATGGCGATTGTGATGCCGCCGTCCATTCGATGAAAGACATGGAAATCGGCTTCGCCGACGGCACCGAAATCGTGGCTGTGCTGCCGCGCGAGGATCGGCGCGATGCGCTGATTGGGCCCTATGAGAGCCTTGATTCGCTGCCGCAGGGGGCCGTCATCGGCACCGCATCGGTGCGGCGGCGGGCGCTGCTGAACCATCACCGTCCCGACCTGAAGATCGAACTGCTTCGCGGCAACATCAATACCAGGCTCGCGGCGCTTGCCGACGGCCGCTTCGATGCCATCGTTCTTGCCCTTGCCGGACTGCGCCGCCTTTCGATCGACGTGCCGCATGTGCCGCTGGATCCGGCCATGATGCCGCCGGCGGCCGCGCAGGGCGCGCTGGCCATCCAGGCGCGCAGCAGCGCCGGTGAGCGGGACCGGGCCGTCGCCGCCGTCTGCGGTGGCCTGAGCTGCCGGCAGACACTGACCGAGGTGACGGCCGAGCGCGCGCTTCTCGGACATCTTGACGGCTCGTGCCACACCCCGATCGCGGCCAGCGCGCGGCTGCAGCAGGACGGCACGCTTCATCTCGACGGCATGATTCTCAGCACGGAGGGTGACAGGGCGCATCGCGCCCATCTGTCCGGGGGTGCGGCGGATGCTGAGCGGATTGGCCATGAACTGGGGGAAAGGCTGCTTGCCGACGCCGGCGGCCGCGGCTTTCTCGCCTGATCCTTGACTGTAGGCTGCGGAGGATGTGAGACCATGAACAGCTTCATCCTGACAGTTCGTCCGCAGCCGGACGCCGATCTGGATGTCGCCTGCCTGGCGCGCCGCGCTGTGGCGGCCATGGCGTCCCCGGTCATGGCTCCCGCCTATCTCAATCCCGTGAACATCCCTTCGCCGGGGGCAACCGGTGGCCTGATCTTTACCAGCCGGCATGCCATCACCGGCTTTCTCGATCTCTTCGGCGGGACCGTTCCGCCGGCATGGCGGCAGACACCAGTCTTCGCTGTCGGCAGAGCGTCCGGACGTGCCGCACGGCTTGCCGGATTCTCCGACGTCACAATCGGTGCCGGCGGCGGTGCCGGCCTTGCGCCGCTTGTCACGGCGCAGCGCGACCGGATCACCGCGCCGCTTCTCTGGCCCTGCGCCGTGCATCGCGGGTTCGACATGGCAGCGGCGCTGGCGCCGGACATGGCCGTGACGGCGATGCCGGCCTATGACATGGTGCCGGTTGAAAGCATGTCCGATGAAGTGGCGACGGCGCTGGCGAACGGGACTCTGTCGGCCGTGATTCTGATGTCGGCGCGCTCGGCACGGCTTTTTCGCAACCAGCTTCGCTGTCATGGACTGGAGGAGCGGATCGACGGTCTCACCCTCATTGCCGGCAGCAAGGCCATTGCCGAAGCCGCCGGGCCGGGCTGGCAGCAGAGTTTTGTCGCACGCCGCCCGACGCGGGCGCGGCTTTTAGCCATTGCCTGTTTGTTCTATCATAGGATGGCGGCACGGCGTCGGGACACCGGCGCGGCCGAAGGAAAGGGCCTGACCACGGAATGACCGCCAAAACCCCCAAGGACGAGGATCCCGACATCATCGAGGGCGTTGCCGTCGAAAAGTCGGCGCCGTCGGGACGGCGTGGCCGCAGCGGCGGAAAAACCGGATCATCGCGCCGTAAACCGGCGGCTGAAAGCAGCGACGCGGCGGATCAGGCTTCGGCTTCCGCAGCGCCGGATGCGGCCAGCTTGTCGACAGGTCCCGGACTGCCCTTGGTGATCAGCATCGCAGCCCTCCTGCTGGTGCTGGCGGTGGCCGGCTACCAGATCTGGCAGGCGGGAAGAAGCGATGCGGCGCTTCGGGCCGAAATGGCAGCCATGGCGGTTCACCTTGACGAGGCACGGGACGGGATGGCGCTACTCCGGCAGGAAATTGATGCGGCGCGCGCCGGACAGGCCGGTCTTGGCGCCCGTGTCGACAGTGTCGAAGCAGCACTTCCCGTCGATCCGTCGGCGGAACTCGCGGCACTTTCGAGCCGGCTGGAGAAGATGGAGGACGCGGCCAGAACAGCGAAGCGAAGCGCCGCCTCCGGCATGCCCCCTATCGACAGTGAAAGGGGTCTTGCGCATGCCGGCATGGTTGCAGTCGCCGCAATGACGGCGGCGGATGCCGGCGGCGGCGATCCGGCCCAGTGGCTTCCGGTGCTGAGGCGGATATCGGACGCGGGCCTCGAGCTTGGCGACCTTGGCAGGCTCGACGCGCTGGTTCGCGCGCGGCCGCCTTCATCGGCGGTTCTGCTTGCCGATATCAGGCCGCTGGTCGACATGATGGACACAGACGAGGCACGCTCTTCCGGAACCGGATGGTGGGACAGTGCGACAGGCAGGCTCGGTGATTTCATTCGCTTTCGCCGAAGCGATGCCGATGTTTCGTCAAACCGGACCGCAGAGGTCGATGACAGCCCGCTCCGGAAAATGCAACGCGCGGCCGCCACGGGCGGCCTTCAGGCAGCGCTTGACGCCAGCCGCGACGTGACCGCGCCGCCGGAGCCGCTTCGCGCCTGGCAGGAGGCCGTCACGCGCCGTCTTGAACTTGACGCGGCACTCGCCGCCCTCGGTGCTGCCGCAGCATCGCGGCTGGCGGCGCCCGGGGTGTCGGGCTGATGTTTTTCAAGCTTTTCGCTCTTGTTCTGCTGGTGCTGCTCGGCGCATTGCTTGCCAGCTGGCTCGGTGCGCAGCCGGGCATGCTGCAGCTTGAATGGCTCGGCTGGCAGATCGAGATGCGGACAAGTCTGGCTGTCGCCATCATTGCCATTGCCGCTCTGGCACTGCTTCTTCTGGACCGCTTCCTCCGCGGCCTTCTCGACCTGCCGTCATGGCTTGGCCGCAACCTTGCCAGGCGCCGGACGGAATCGGGCCACCGGGCGCTGACTCTCGGCCTGATGGCGGTCTCTGCCGGTGAGCCTGACGAAGCGCAGCGGCAGGCGGCCCGCGCCCAGCGCCTTCTGGCGGCACCGCGGCTTACCGATCTTCTGTCGGCGCAGGCGGCGCATCTTTCCGGCGATCATGCCGCGGCAGGCCGATATTTCACCTCGCTGACACGCGATCCGGACACGGCATTTCTCGGCCATATAGGTCTTGCACGGTTGGCGCTGGAGGGTGACCAGCCCGACAGGGCGCTGGCGTCGGCGCGCCAGGCCCTCGGTCTCAGGCCGAAATCGGCACTGGCAGCGCGGCAGGTGATGACTCTCGAGGCTGAGCGCGGAAACTGGGCGGCGGCACTGCCGGCACAGCTTGTCGCCGCGACAAATGCAGATGATGCCGACGCCCGGCGGATGGCGGCGCGGCAGCGCGCCGCGCTGATCTATCTGGATGTGTTGTCGGACCTTGATCTTGAAGCTGACCAGAAGAGCCTTCGCGAGGCCGCGCGCCAGCTTGAGTCAGCTCTTTCCGCCTGGCCGGAATTCTGGCCTGCAGCGCTGACGCTTGCCGATATTCTGGACGCCGGCGGGCAGCCGCGCAAGATCACCAAGGCTCTAGAGACGGCCTTCCGCGCCATGCCGCATGAAGATATCGCCTCGCGACTCGGGGCCGCCTGGGCGACAAGCGAGGGGAGCTATGTCGCAAAGCTCATCCGGCTGATTCCGAAGGAGGGCGGACTTGCCGACGAAGGCCGCCGCATCGTTGCGTCGGCCGCCCTCGGACATGGGCTCGTCGGCGAGGCAAGGCGCCTTCTGGAAGACATCGAGCCGGCACATCGAGATGCCGAGGCCTGGCGCCTGCTTTCGCGCCTTGCCGCCGCGGCTCAAGACGGCGCCTCGGAAACCGATGCCCTTCGTCACGCCGGCGAGGCGCCAAGGTCACGCCGCTGGCAATGTACGAACTGCCGGCTTGTGCACGACGAATGGCAAAGCCACTGCGCCGGATGTGCCAGCTTCGCCACTCTCAAATGGCAACGTCCGGACGGGGTGACACCCCTGCATTCCGGAACATCGCCGCAACTCGCGAAGGCCGATTGAACCCGGCGGCGAAAGCCGCTATAAGCGCGGGAAATGCCCGCTTAGTTAAATGGTATAACAGGTCATTCGTAATGATTAGTTGGGGGTTCGATTCCCTCAGCGGGCACCATTTACCGTGTTTCACCTGCCATAAAGCACCTTGATTCAAGCAGTTAGTCAATCACTGCTGAATTGGGTAGGTCGCATGGTAGGTCAAATAAACCATCATCTGTATCGTAAGCGTGGCTTCTACTACTTCTGTAGGCGTGTGCCGAAGGCATTGCTGGCACATTATCCCAAGCCCCGCATCGTGGTGGCCTTGAAGACAAGGCAGTTCCGTGATGCCTTGAGGCAAAGCCAAATCATATCCAAGAGACTGGATGACCAGTGGTTCCATATGCAGCTGGATGCGATGGGGCTGGATAATGTGCAAAGCAAGCTGTT
>JAYYLR010000151.1:0-7255 GCA_036143955.1 Pseudomonadota bacterium
GAAGAAAGCGTGCCGGCATAGATCCGCGCGTCCTGATGAATTGAAAGCGGCGCGGTTCCGTCACCTGACACCAGAAGCGGTAGCCCGCCTGCCGAAGGCGTCTTCGGAAATTCGGCAGCATCCCAGCGTGGTTCGATGCCAGTGCTCTTTGGCTTGATCCAGATTTGGAAAATGTTGGTCTCTTTGTCTTCGAGATTGAATTCAGAGTGTGAGATGCCGGTGCCAGCGCTCATCACCTGAACATTTCCTGCGGTAGTGCGCCCCTTGTTGCCGCGGCTGTCCTTGTGGCTGATCGCGCCGCGCCGAACATAGGTGATGATCTCCATATCGCGGTGCGGATGCGTATCGAAACCGGTGTGGGGCTGGATGACATCGTCGTTGATCACCAGAAGTTCGCCAAAGCTCATTTTCTTCGGGTCCTGGTAACTGGCAAAGCTGAAATGATGTTTGGCGTTAAGCCAGCCGTGGTCGGCGCCACCAAGCGTTTGGTAGGGATAATGTCTGATCATATGCCAGGGTCTCCGGTAAGGGGCGACTGATCGCTTTACGGATGTAGGTTTACCATCTATTTTTAGTAAATAAATAGGCTTGAAGTCATAACACTCATAACTTTTGGTTATCAATTTTGCTGTATTCATCTGGTGTCGATGTATTCCGTGCTGTTGTCAGGCAGGGCAGCTTCATTGGCGCAGCGAAGGAGCTCGGCATATCTGGCGCTGCCGTTAGCAAGCAGATCAAGCGCCTTGAGCAGCGTTTGAACCTTGTTCTGTTCTATCGTACGACGCGACGCGTCGTGCCGACCGAAGCAGCGCAGCGGCTTGCCGAACAGCTATTCAGGAGCGATGACGAGTTTGACACCCTTCTCGACCAGCTCAGTGATGCGCAGCTCAGTCCTTCGGGACGATTGCGGGTCAATGTTCCGATGTCCTTTGGTGAGCTGTTCCTGCGCCGCCCCATTGCCGTATATGCCAAGCAATATCCCGAGGTTGTCGTTGATGTGGATTTCGATGACCGCCGCGTTCATCTGGTCGAAGACGGATATGACCTCGTGGTGCGGATTGGGGTGCTTGAGGACTCGGGCCTGATCGCCCGACGGGTCGGCGACTGTCCGCTCTATCTGTGCGCATCGCCCGAACTGATAGCATCCTGGGGGCATCCGGAGGCGCCAGGTGACGTTTCGGCAATGCCGGCTGTGATCTACTCCCTTACGTCGGGCGGCATCAGCTGGTCCTGCCGCGGGGATGATGGCGAAACACATTCGGTAGCGCTGCGTCCGGCACTTTACGCCAACAGCGCCGGCATGATGCTGGAGGCATGCCTTGCCGGGGTGGGTGTGGCGATCCTGCCACATTTCAGCTGTGCCGACGCGCTTGCCAGCGGGCACCTCCGACGCCTGCTTCCCGGTTTTGAAACGGTGCCGGATCGTGGCATCTACGTCGTTTATCCCGACAAGCGTTTCGTGCCGCTCAAGGTTCGAAGCTTCATTGATGTGATTGCATCCGAACTTAGCGCTGGGATTGATGGCGGCCATCACCTGGAGGGTGCAGCCAGCCGCGGTTGATTGGGCTTGCCCCCATCGCAGCTGGCGTGGTTGAAACGCAAGACCTGCCGTTAAGAGGAGTTCTGACGTGTCCGTTTCCGTTGAATGCATAGTGGACTGCCATGCCAGGCTCGGTGAAGGCGCTATCTGGGACTCTGGTGACCAGGCGCTCTGGTGGGTCGACATCAAGGCTGGGGAAATCCATCGCTATGATCCGGCAAGTGGTGCTGACAGATTTTACGACTGGGGAGAACCTGTCGCCTGTCTGGCGCGGCGAGATGCCGGTGGGCTGGTGATTGGAACCGCGAGCGGTCTGCATCTTTTCAATCCGGATACGGGCGAGGCACAGCTTCTTGCAAATCCTGAAGCGGCGCTTTCCGGCAACAGGTTCAACGACGGAGCCACTGATCCGCGTGGCCGTTTCTGGGCCGGGACAATGCGGGATGACGGCTCGCCGCCAGAACGCCGGGGCCATTTCTACAGACTTGACGCAGACCATGGCGTAACCCGCTGGCTTGACCCGGTTTATACGACGAACGGTCTGGCATTCGCACCGGACGGCCTGCGCATGTATTTTGCCGATACCAACCGCGATGTCCGCACTGTCTGGGTGTGCGATTATGACCCGGACAGCGGTGCGCCGTCGAACGAACGCGTTTTTTTCGACACGCATGCGATCGCCGGCCGGCCGGATGGGGCCACTGTCGATGTCGATGGCTGCTACTGGATGGCGGGGTTCGGCGGCTGGCAGGTGCTCAGGATCACACCCGACGGCAAGGTCGACAGAGTTGTCGAAATGCCGGTTGAACGGCCGACCAAGGTGATGTTCGGCGGGGCGGACCTTGCGACGCTTTTTGTCACCTCGATGGGCGAAGGGCTGTCTGGGAACCCAGAACAGCCGCAGGCCGGCGGGGTCTTCGCCATCGAGGGTCTTGGCACCAGCGGCCTGCCGCAGGTCAGATTCGCCGGCTGAACCTGCCACTTGGCATGGTTCTGGAAGGGCAATATATGCTACTCTATTCACACGCATGGAGATGCGCCTGATACCCGGAAGCGAAGGACAAAAATGACCAAGGACAGGTTCGACAGGCTGCAGGAATGGATGAATATAGAACTTGAGGAGACGCTGGACGAACTTCTCGAGACCGAACTCAACGAGCCGATGCTGTCCGAGGAGGTCCGCAAGCTCTCCAAGGAGAGGCATCCGAACAGCCTTGAAGGCAGAATCTACTTTCCCAACCTGCTGCGCCTTCAGGTCGAAATGATCAAGCTTCAGGACTGGGTGGTGGAGAATAACGCCAAGATCCTGATCATCTGCGAAGGCCGCGACAGCGCCGGCAAAGGCGGCGTGATCAAACGCATTACGCAGCGTCTTGATCCGCGTGTCGCCCGTGTCGTTGCGCTTCCGAAACCGTCCGAGCGCGAAATGTCACAATGGTATTTCCAGCGTTATGTGCCGCATCTTCCCGCCGGTGGCGAGATCGTCCTTTTCGACCGGTCTTGGTACAACCGCGCAGGTGTGGAGCGCGTGATGGGGTTTGCTAGCGATGATGAAGTCGAGCAGTTCTTCAAGGATGTCACGGAATTTGAAAGGATGCTTGTCCGCTCAGGTATCATTCTTTTGAAATACTGGTTCTCGATCACCGACGCGGAACAGCAGCTCCGCTTCATGATGCGGATTCACGACCCGATGAAGCAGTGGAAACTCTCGCCAATGGATCTCGAGAGCCGCATTCGCTGGGAGCAGTACACGAAGGCCAAGGAAGAGATGTTCGAGCGCACCTCCATCGCCGAGGCACCCTGGTATATCGTCGAGGGGAACGACAAGAAGCGCGAGCGATTGAACTGTATGGAGCATATCCTTTCGCAGATACCCTATCGCGAGATACCTCATGAGACAGTCACGCTTCCGGAGCGCGTTTTCAATCCGGATTACGAACGACGCACGCTCCCCGACAATCTCTACGTGCCGAAGATTTATTAGCCGCTGGAGCCAGCTCGCCTGGTGCCAGGCGTATTTGCTCCATAGGTTGAGTGCACGGACTGGCGCCGGACATCACTCGGCGGCAAAGCTCCGGTCATGCCTCGACGTGCCGGTCAGAATCCGGTCGAGCTCTTGTGCTGGGTTCTGTGTTTGCAGGCGTGCGCCTGTTGTCACAGCATATTCACCGGCGAAGAGGTGGCACGTCAGTCCGGCGTTGATGGCAGCGCCCTGGTTGACAGCCGTGTCCTCGAAGGCCACGGCATCGGCGGCATCGATCCCCAGTTTCCCAAGCGCGTATCTGTAGACCTCACTGTCCGGCTTTTCTCTTGCCACGTCAGCTTTCGAGGTGACGACATCAAACACCGAAAAATCGACTTCACCTCCCAGCGCGGTCTGGACCAGCCCCAGGGTCTTTGGTGTTGTTGTGGTGACAAAACCGATCTTCAGACCGTGCAGTCCAGCCATCGCGATACTGTCGATAATGCCGGGGCGTGCGCTAACGCCGGAGGCCATCAGTTCGCCAAACACCTGCTGTTTCGTCTCGTGGATCTGTGCAATCTGGGTGTCGGAAAGCTTCCCTTCGGAAAGGCGGCTCAGGCGCCGCTGCCCGCCGGGTGTCGCGAGAAGCTGGCAATAGGTTGCGACATTCCAGTGCCAGTCGAGGCGATGTGCGGCAAATGCCGCATTGTAGGCCTGACGTTGAAGTTCGGAGGTTTCAACAAGTACCCCGATCGAGCCGAAAATCAATGCGCGCATGACTGTTCTCCTGATGGATCCATCCGCATATGGCCAGCATCGCGCGGCGCCTCCAGATCGGAAAAATGGAAAACAGTTTTGCGGTTTGTCGGTGCGGACCTCAGGACGAGGCGTCGATGGCAACAGATGTCGACATGGCCTCGCGTTCGAAAGACAGGACGCAGACACCTGAAAAGCGGTTCTGTTTGAACACGAAGGCCTGTTTGATGTCCTCGAGCAGTGCCGGAAGCTCCTTCTCGAACCGGGTCATCGCCGTGACCTCTTCGAAACGAACATTGACGGCAAGTTCCCCCTCCTTGCCGATGGTGACATGAAGCCCGTGGAAATCGAAGATGCTGATCCTGCCCTTCAGCAGTTCGCACAGGCTTTGGGCGGCGATCTTGGCTTCGGAGATGGAAGCGAATTTCAATTGGAGCTGGGTCGAAAACATGTCCGTCTACTCCAGCTGTCCGAGAAGGTCTTCGACACCGCGACCTTTCGGTGCAAGGCTCTGGTCGCTGCCACGATAGGTCTCCGGCGCCAGCTGCATTTCAGCCTTCAGATCGTTTCCGTCGCGTGTCAGGCGCCATTCGCCGTCGCTCTCTGCAATGATCTCATCATCCGCCAGCCTTCGCATAATTTCGGGAAGCGCGGTGCCGCGTGCGCAGAAATCGAGAAAGCCGATCAATTCGTCAAGCGTGCCGTCAGGCGCGAACTGGCGGAATTTTCCCAGCATCTGCGCCATGCGGGATGCGGTCAGGCTGCTCTGATCGATCATCAGCTGGATCTGCGCGGCCGCATTCGTGGCGAGCTTTCCCATCATTTTGATCTGGGACTCGTTGATTGACAAAGGCTGCGAATGGATCCCACACAGGGTGCCGAGCGCGACCCCGTCAGGCGTGTTGAGGGGAAAGCCGGCATAGAAGCGGCAGTTAAGGGGGGGCTTCGTAAGCACTGTTCCGGCGAACCGTTCATCCTTGTCGGCGTCTTCTATGATGAAGGGCTCGGGTGACAGCAGCGCGAACTGGCAGAAAGTCAGGTTCTGGGGAATGCCGAGAAGAGGGTCGAAATTTTCCCCCGCACCGCTGATGGTGTATTGGCAGGCGCCGTCCAGCAGATTCACCATACTCTTCTCGCAGCCGAGAATTACCCGCGCCACTTCTGCATAAATCTCGAACTGTCGTGACACGTCGCGCCCGATAAGGCCGGTCTCGCTGACCCGTGCCGCACGAAGGGACTCATTGGCCGGCCGCGGCGCCTCGGCGACCTTCGCAGACGTCGCCATCGCTATTCCCAGCTTTAGAAAATTGCCAAGGCCCTGAGCCTTTATGGCGCGCCTGAGAGACATCACACCAACCCGATCACCAACTGGATCCAGTCTCTTCCTGCAGGCTGGACTTGTCCAGCGGCTTATCGCCGTGCCGCGGCGTCAGGAGTTAACCGGAAAAGGCGATGGCCGCCCCGCAGATGGCCAGAACGATGCCACCCCGACCAAGCTGAACAAGCCTCTTCATCAGCGCGGCGTTGGGCGGCTGCTTCGCCTTCATTGAACGATGGACATGCAGATTGCCGATAATGGAAATGCCAAGAACGACGGCGGCACCGAGAAGTTTGACATGGAACGCGCCGTTGATCCCGAGCCCGCCATACAGCATATGCGCCAGCCCGATGCCTGTGACCCAAAGCGTGACGATGGATGCAAGCCCGATATACCCGAGCAACGCGAACGCTTTGCCAACAAAGGGGGGCGGCATCTCGCCTGCGCGGGCGTAGGCGGATTGCACGACCGTGCTGCCGACCATCACACCACCGGCAAAAAGGATCGAGAAATAGTGGAGAATCTTCAAGCCGGCTTCCATGCGGGCCTCCCTGTTTCATGGTTGCAGCAACGCGCAGTCTCACATCTTTGAGGGAAGCCTAGCATGAAAATTCAAACGGTAATTTCTAATTAAGTTTGATTCGAAATACTCCATTAATTGCTGTAGGTTCGCGCCACGTTTCAGGAAGGAAAGCTCACGTATGGCGACAGCGCCCAGTTCACCGATGCGTCGGAGATGACCTATTCCGACATTCAGGCCGGAACAACGGCGGTTTTCGAGACCTCGACCTCGACAGCTGGAAATGGCACCTATTCAATGGAGAACAGCAATGGCGACAGGGTCGATGTCAATCTGACCGACCAGATCGGCTTCATGATCGACGCCAGCAACAACAAGGCGGCTGTCATCAACACCGCCGTCAACCCGCTTGGCTCGAACCCAACGAATTATAACGATACCTGGCGCGACAGGGCCGCCCCGCAACGGCAGGTGCTTGAACCGCAGTGACGAGGATCAGTCGACCGAGTAGTCGATCAGCACGACGCCCCTTGTCGCCACAGCCTTCATCATGAACTTCTCGGCTTCCCGACGGTGCTTGGCAATGAAGTCGTTCATCACCTCCTGCCCGTCGAGAAAGGCTTTCTCGTCACGATATTCGAAAAGCTGCGCAATGATGAACTTGTCCTGCCTGTTCCATACACGGCTGACGTTCATCCGAACGCAGCCGACGGCAGCCATTCTCTCGAAAAGTTCTTCACCTCGGTCTTCAATCATCCTGACGAAACCGTCCATATGGACCTCGGACGGAAATTCCAGGGTGGTCTGGTTGACCAGTTTCGACTGCATGGGTGATCCCGCCGTGAGAAGAAGTGTCCTGAGTGTGTCAAATCTTGACAGTTAAAGATGCTCCAAACAAGAGCCCGCCCGTTCGCTGCATAGCGGCATTGGCGTGCGCCAACGGACCGCAGGCCCTGAATTGGAATTGACATCCGCCCGGCTTGCACGACACTATTTGACTTTGTCCACCATGCATCGCGCTGGTGAAGCATGCCTTAAAGAATACTGCGTTCGCCTTGTTACTGCGATCCTCATCTTTACGGAGGTACATCATGAATATGGGAATGGCACCCCGCCCTGATAACGAGGAACTGCGCGCTCAGACGGTCGTGAAGACCG
>JAYYLR010000152.1:0-3095 GCA_036143955.1 Pseudomonadota bacterium
CTCGCTCATCTGGTCGAAGATACGCGTCTTCGCGGCGGCCGGTGTGACGCAGTTGACGGCGATGTCGTAACCGGCCAGTTCCTTGCCGAGTGATTTCGTCAGCCCGATGACGGCCGCCTTCGAGGCCGAATAGGCCGACGCATTGGGATTGCCTTCCTTGCCGGCGATGGATGCCACATTGAGAATGCGGCCGTAGCCGGCCTCCTTCATGCCGGGAACACAGACACGGTTCACATAGAATGTACCGTTCAAATTGATGTCCATGACCCGGTGCCAGTCCCCGATGTCATAGCTGTCCATCGGGGCATTCGGCCCGGCAATACCGGCGCTGTTGACCAGAATGGAAGGTGTGCCCATGGCCTCGCAGGTAAGGGCATAGGCCGCTTCCACCGAGACGAGGTTGCTGATGTCGCATTCCACCGCAAGGGCGCCGCCGCCAAGGCCAGCCATGGCCTCGCCATTGCCGGAGTCGACGTCCCAGCTTGCGACGCTCACCCCGCGTTCACTCAGAAGGCTGGCCACGGCAAAGCCGATTCCCTGCGCCCCGCCTGTCACGACTGCGATCTGACCTTCCAGCACATCTGTCTCCCTTGTTTGTGAGCCCGGCGGGCGCCGGGTCCTGGGCCTTGATTTCAGGCGGCGACCATGGCGCCGAGAATTCTCGTCAGATGGCGCGACTCCGTAAGGTCGGCAGGGCGGCCTTCTGCAACGGCGCGCGTGAAATCCTCTACCATCAGCTGATACTGGTCACATGCTCGGAACGTGACCTCGGTACCGGTGCCGAGCATGGCCTTCGGTGTCGTGTCATGATGCGCCCAGCGGCCAGTTGTTTCGTGCGGCGCGTTGAAAGGCACATCCAGTTTTGCCCAGCCTTTCGTGCCGACAAGTGTTACCGACTGCTGCAGGCTGCTGCCGCTCGACGCGGTGAAATGCAAGGTCTGCCCATTGCCGAAATCGACAATTGCCGTGGCCGTTTTCTCGACGTCGAGATGCTCCTCCCGTTCCTTGTGAACGGCGACAAGTTCGGGGGTGCCTTCAAAAAGCATCATGCCGGAAAGAAGGCAGTAGCAGCCGATGTCCCAGATCGGACCGCCACCCCAGGCGGCGATGTTTCGAATATTGCCTTCCGGCTGTGGCGGGTACGAGAAATGCGCGTTAACGATCTTGCGCACGCCGACATCCATGCCCCTGATCCAGTCCCATTGCGGATGGTAGCGCACCATGTATCCGTCATAGAGATAGAGGCCGGTACTTCGGGTCACGGCCTCGAGCTGGTCGAGTTCCGACAGCGACAGCGCGACAGGCTTCTCGCTGAGAACCGGTTTGCCTGCTTCCAGGGCGCGGATCGACCAGGGAACATGCAGGTGGTTCGGCAGCGGGTTGTAAAGGGCGTCGACCTCCGGATGGGAGACCAGCGCGTCATAGTCGCAGGCAACCGCGTCACCCCAGACGGGATCAATCCCGGCACTCGGATCACGCCGGCCGACATGCGTCACCTCATGACCGGCGGCACGAATGGCGGGGAGCAGCTTTTCACGTGCGATTTTCGCATCACCAAGAACGCCGAAACGCATGTCGTCAATCCTTTCGCGGGCGTCCTGCCGCGCGTTCATGCGCAGCAGCACTTGTTATTACCCGGTCATCCTCGGCCACAATGGCCGCGCCGACAAGGCCGCTTTTCGCGTTTCACGGTGACGCCGCCTGTGCCATCATCGCCACCAAGAAAACCGCCTGATTGGCATTTCAACCGTGCTTGATATCCCTTCATTGCTGAAACGCATTCCGCGCGACAGCCTTGCCGTCATCATCATGTTGACAGCGCTCTGTCTTGCCGCGCTTGGCGGGGCATTGATGAAAATCCTGACCGAGAGCCTGTCGCCGCCACTTGTCAGCTGGTTCAGGTTCGCCGTTTACGGGCTGCTGCTGGTTCCGATCGCCCTGTGGCGCGCCGGGCCGGGATGTTTCCGGCCGACAAGGCCATTGGTCCAGATCGGGCGGGGCCTGATGCTGGCGGCCGGCAATACGGCATTCATGTACGGAGTCCGGCATGTCGATTACGCAAACGCCATCGCCATCCTCTACATCTATCCCTTCATCATGATCGCCCTGTCGGCGCTTGTTCTGGGAGAGCGTGTGTCTGGGTCGGCCTGGATCGGCGTGGCGGGTGGGTTTTCCGGCGTCCTGCTGGTTGTGCGGCCAGACATGTCGGGGCTGGACCCGGCGGCTATGTTCATCCTGTTTACCGGCACGATGGTGGCACTGCAGATGCTGTTCAATCGGAAGCTCGGCGTGCTCTCGGACCCGGTGGTGGTGTCCATGTGGGGCGCGCTGGCGGCCACCGGTGGGCTGACCGTCATGCTGCCGTTCGTGTGGCATGTTCCGCAACCGGAGGAGCTGCGCCTGCTCCTTCTTCTCGCGCTGATTACGGCGCTCAGCCAGACGCTGATGATTACCGCCATGTCGATGGCGCAGGCTGACAGGATTGCCCCCTTCACCTATTTCGAGATCATTGCTGCCATCCTCATCGGCCTTGCGATGTTCGGCACCCTGCCGGACCTTCTTGCCTGGATCGGCATGGCGCTGATCATCACCAGCGGCACGGTGGTGAAACGGCTTCCTGACATCCTGAAGTCGCGCGGCGTGAAAAAATCCTGAGAGAGACAGTCATTCGTTTCCGAAGGTCAGCGTCAGCAGGGGGGCATGCTGCTGGGCGCCGTAGACGTCCGTATCGCCGACAGCGCCCGATGCCAGCGGCCGCCGCAAGGTCGCCTTGATGGCAAGGGCAGGCGGGAAGGAGACGATGCTCAGAACGTCCGATTCTTTGACTCCGTAAAGCTTCGCGATCTTCGGGCTGCTGATGAGCTCGCACCGCAGCGCCTCTTCGAACCAGAAACGTTCGGCGAAGATGATGTCGAGGGTCAGCTCGTAGGGGCCGGCATTCTTCGAGCGGATGACATCGGCAACATCGGCTAGACGTGTCATTTCGACTCTCCCAGTGGCACCAGGGTAGCGGGAAATACCTTCTCCGGGTCATCAAACCGCATCAGATGATAAACGCTGAACTCATACACGGCCCCCGCCTTGAAATCGGAGGG
>JAYYLR010000153.1:0-3265 GCA_036143955.1 Pseudomonadota bacterium
GAACGCATATCCGCGTCATTGCAGGCGACTATCGCGGATATAGGGGGGCTGTCGACGGCATCGACACCGATCCGTCCTATCTCGATGTCGCGTTGCCGCCGAACACGACCAAAAGGTTTCCCTTCGACACGCGGCGCCAGGGTTTTGCCTATATTTTCGAGGGCAGCGCCAGTTTTGGAAACGCCTCCGCGCCATTCGGGGTGAATGTCGAAAAGGAGTTCGCTGGAGAGGAACTGAAAATCCGCGACCAGTCGGGAAACCGCACGCTGGTGGTTTTTGGCGCCGGCGACGAGGTCGAGGTAACGTCCGGCGAAATGGGGGTTCGTTTTCTGCTGATTTCGGGTGCTCCGCTTCGTGAGCCTGTGGCATGGCACGGGCCGATCGTCATGAACAGCCGGGCCGAGCTTCACGAGGCTTTCCGGGAACTGAATGCCGGCACCTTTGTGAAAACAGGTGCCGAGGGATGGGTCAACGCCCCCGGCAGCTGAACCGGTTGCGGCGGTGAAAAACGGGAAAGGGACGGGGATGTCTTACAGACCGCATATTTGCGACGGCCGGAACGCATCCCTCGAAAGCGCAATCTCGGCCGACGGCGCTGCCTTGTTCGGCGACAGACACCGTGTGCCGCCCCGCTGCGGGGTAGCGGTCCGTGTTGGTGCCGGGGATCTGCTTCGCGTGATCAACACGCATGGCACCCAGGTGTGTGATTTCTGGGCCTTCAGCGCCGATAACCCCCATGAATTCCTGTCCATGTCGCACTGCCATACCGAGCTTGAAAGCGTCATGCCACAAACCGGTGACACGCTCGTTAGCAATCGGAGGCAGCCCATTGTGACAATCCGCGAGGATGATTCACCGGGGGTTCACGACACGGTGATCGCCTGCTGCGACTGGCCCCGGTATCGACGGCTCGGTTGTGCCGACTACCATGACAATTGTGCCGACAATCTGCGGATGGCGCTGGAAGCCATCGGGGTGCAGGCGCCGCATGTTCCGGACCCGTTCAACCTGTGGATGAATATTCCGATCGCGCCGGAAGGCGACATTTCATGGGAGCCGCCGCGCGCCAGCGCCGGCAACAGCGTTCTGTTTCGGGCCGAGATGGATATCATTGCCGTAATGTCGGCCTGCCCGCAGGACATTACGCCGGTCAACGGTGCCGCCTGCGCCCCGACGGAGCTTCATTTCCGACTAGAGCAGGCGGAATAGACACCCGGGTTTTCGCGAGGTGACGTGGAGGCAGGGTTCGACAGTGCCGGACATGCCGACAATGTCGTCATGCATGACGGAGATCGGGTTCAGGCCTGCCTTGCGTATATGTCCCGCCAGTTCTTCCTCCTCGTAATAGGCGTAGAAACGGCCAAACCGGTCCCGCTCTTCGCCGCTTCCTCTTTTCAGGCCGACATAGAGAAGGCCGCCGGGCCTGAGTGCGAGGTGTAACCGCGCCAGGATGTCCGGCAGATCCGATTTCGGAATATGGAGCAGGCTGAAGCTTGCCCAGACGGCGTCGAAAGCGGTCTCGAGTTCCAGCTTGTCAAAACTCATGATCTCGACTTCGAGTCCGAACAGGTCGCGGGCCATGGCCGCCATTTCGGGCGATGCATCCTGACATGTCACGAGATGCCCCGCCGCCTGCATGACGGCGGCACAGTTTCCGACACCGCATCCGAAGTCGAGAACGCATGCCTGCGGTGGAAGTTGTTTCATAAAGTCGTCGAGCATTGCATTGCCGCCAGCGTCACTGACCACTTTACGATATGTCTCTGTATTGGCCGCATATGCTGCCAACGTTTCCCGATCAGCCATGATTGTCTCCCATCCGCGCGAAAGCCTAGCAGCGGGTGAGGCGCCGCACCATCATGCATGACGACCAGAATTATCCGGCCTGTTGCCCTTTTCGAAAGACGCGTGCATGGATGTTGGCTACACCATTGCGACCCAGCCACACGAATGCAACGCCATGACCGACACGCCCAACCTCAAAGATGATTGCCTGAAGCCGATCGACATCGGCGGACTGTCGCCGTCAACTCACAGCCAGCACCCACCACGGATTCTGATCCTTTACGGATCTCTTCGTGACCGGAGTTTTTCCCGCCTTGCGGCGGAAGAGGGTGGGCGGATTCTGGAACGACTTGGGGCAGAGGTGCGGTTTTTCAGCCCTGCCGGGCTACCGCTTGTCGATGATGGCGTTGATGCAAGCCACCCGAAAGTTGCAGAGCTTCGGGAGCTCGTGACCTGGAGCGAAGGCATGGTGTGGTCGTCGCCTGAACGACATGGTGCGATGACAGGCGTCATGAAAACGCAGATCGACTGGATACCCTTGTCGCTTGGCAGCGTGAGACCAACCCAGGGCAAGACCCTTGCGGTGATGCAGGTCAGTGGCGGCAGCCAGAGCTTCAACGCTGTCAACCAGCTGCGTATCCTCGGGCGCTGGATGCGGCTTATCACAATCCCGAACCAGTCTTCGGTAGCGAAGGCGTGGAACGAATTCGACGAGGACGGTAGGATGAAGCCGTCGCCGTTCTACAACCGGATCGTGGATGTGATGGAGGAGCTTTATCGTTTCACTCTTCTGACACGTGATGTAAAGGACGTCCTTGTTGACCGCTATTCCGAGCGTGTCGAAAGCCGTGCCGAGCTTTCAGAACGCGTAAAGACGACAAACGCCACCTGAGCGGTGTTCGGAAGGGTGAAGCCGGTTGTGTTTCGGCCATGAAGTTTGCACCATATGGGTCGTCAACGAATTGATCGCCCGGGTAATTTGGCATGCGTTCGCACAGGCTCTTCTCAAGTAAGGACAGGCCGATCCATTACGGGGAGTACCCGCTCCACCGCCTGCGCCGACAGGACATTCCGGCAGACACCGCCGGTTGCAGCACCGACTTCCTCTCCTTTTCTCGCCCGGAAGACCCGGAAAGCATCGTCAATGCTATGGCCGAGCATCAGGCAATGCTCGACACCATTCGCGACGGGCTGGTCAACAGCGCTATGGCGGACATTCCTTCCGATCCCAGGGAGCGGAGCCGTCATCTGAAATCATTCGGCTATTTCAGCGATGCCTCGATGGTCGGCATCGGGCCGGTGGCCGACGGCATGTGGCTTGACTCGCCGCGTCGCAATCCGGAAATCGATGCCCTCGCCGAAATGATCCGGACCCGCCAGACAAAGACATTGGCCGCCGGGATTGATCAGATAATGGCCGACCTGAAGGATTCCGTCAGTGCCGCCCCGCGCGAGATCGGGCATCACCGGTCGGTCATCG
>JAYYLR010000154.1:0-3183 GCA_036143955.1 Pseudomonadota bacterium
AAAGAACGAGGATGGAAGCCATGTATGCGTTGGTAAGAACAGGCGGCAAGCAGTATCGCGTATCGAAGGACGATACGATTCTTGTCGAGCGGATCGCCGCTGACGAAGGGTCGGAAGTGATTCTCGACGATATCGTCATGCTCGGCGAAGGCGACAAGGTGACAATCGGAACCCCGCGCGTTGAAGGCGCGGCCGTCAGTGCGACGGTGATGCGCCAGACGCGCGGTCCGAAGATCATCATCTTCCGTCGCAAGCGACGCAAGAACCACCGCCGTACCCAGGGTCACCGTCAGGACCTGACGCTGCTGAAGATCAACATGATCGCCGAGGACGGCAAATCGCTGAAACCGAAGGCGGCGCCAAAGAAGGCGGCTGCGAAGACGGACGCCAAGGCAGAGGCCAAGGCGGCACCGAAGAAAGCCGCTGCCAAGAAAGCGGCGCCCAAGGCGGAGGCCAAGAAGGCCGCGCCAAAGGCGGAAGCCAAGGCGGCTCCGAAAAAGGCCGCTGCCAAGAAGGCAACAGCGAAGAAAGCGTCGGCCAAGAAGGCTGCCGCCAAGAAATCCTAATCTGGCGCGCCACCCGCGCCGGCAGCTGAAGGGAGCTGGAAAATGGCACATAAAAAAGCAGGCGGTAGCTCTCGCAACGGCCGTGATTCCGCCGGTCGCCGTCTCGGCGTCAAGAAATTCGGCGGCGAATCGGTACTTGCCGGCAACATCATCATGCGGCAGCGCGGCACCAAGGTGCATCCCGGCGACAATGTCGGCATGGGCAAGGACCACACGCTTTTCGCCCTTGTCGACGGTAAGGTTGCCTTCAAGGAAAAGTCCGGCGGCCGCATGTATGTGAATGTGCTGCCAATGGCAGAGGCCGCTGAATAAGGCGCTGATCGACAGGATCGGGCGCCGGTAACGGCGGTCTGGACAAGGGGGCGACGGTCGTTGTCCCCTTTTTCATTGCCCGGACGGTAAAAGATGAAGTTTCTCGACCAAGCCAAAATCTATACCCGATCGGGACATGGCGGGCCTGGCGCGGTCAGTTTCCGGCGCGAGGCGCACGTTCCCTTTGGCGGGCCGGACGGCGGCGATGGCGGGCGCGGCGGCGATGTCGTTGCGCGCGCGGTGGCAGGTCTGAACACGCTGATCGATTACCGCTACCAGCAGCATTTCAAGGCCCAGGCCGGAAAACCCGGCGCCGGGCGCGACCGCTCGGGCGCTTCAGGACAGCCGATCACACTGAAGCTTCCTGTGGGAACGCAGATTCTCGCCGACGATCAGGAGACGGTGCTGGCCGACCTGACCGAGGAGGGCCAGGAGTTCATTCTTGCCAAGGGCGGCGCCGGCGGAAAGGGAAACGCCTTCTTCAAATCCTCGACGAACCGTGCGCCGCGCAAGTCGCAACCCGGCGAATCGGGTCAGGAGATGTGGGTCTGGCTCCGCCTGAAGCTGATCGCCGATGCCGGACTGCTTGGGCTTCCCAATGCCGGCAAATCGACCTTTCTGAGCACCGTATCGGCGGCACGTCCGAAAATCGCCGATTATCCCTTCACCACGCTTCATCCCAATCTGGGGGTGGTCGGAATCGATGACCGGGAATTCGTGATGGCCGACATCCCGGGCCTGATCGAGGGCGCGCATCGCGGCGCCGGACTCGGGCATCGCTTTCTCGGCCATGTCGAACGGTGCCGCGTTCTGCTGCATCTCGTCGACGTGACCGGCGAGGACCCGGTGGCGGCCTGGCGCACGCTCCGCGACGAACTCGCCGCCTACGGGTCCGGACTTGCCGACAAGCAGGAGGTGCTGGCCCTGACGAAGACCGACGCGGCGCCGGAGGGATATGCCGAGGATGTTCGCGACGCGCTTCTGGCGGCCGGAGCCAGGGAGGTCGCTACCCTGTCCTCGGTCAGCGGTGCCGGCGTTCGTGAACTTCTGCGGCGGCTGATGTCGGTGATCGAGGCCGCGCGTGAAGCCGAGGCCGCGCCGGTGGAGGATGTGCCATGGTCGCCGTGACGACACGCGACGCCATAGCCGCCGCGCAGACCGTCATCGTCAAGATCGGCTCGTCGCTGCTGGTCGACGAAGCCCGCAATGCCGTGAATGCCGAATGGCTCGCCGGGGTGGCCCGCGACATCGCCGATCTTCGGGAACAGGGCAAGAATGTCGTCGTCGTTTCCAGCGGCGCCATCGCGCTTGGAAGCCGCGGCCTCGGCATCAACGGGCGCCCGCTTGCCATCGAGGAAAAGCAGGCCGCCGCCGCCACCGGACAGGTGACGCTTGCGCATGCCTGGCGCGAGGCGCTTGCGGCACACGACATACGGGTCGCGCAGATCCTGCTGTCTCCCGAGGACACCGAAACCCGCCGACGGCATCTCAATGCACGCGCCACCATGTCGGCGCTTCTGGCGCTCGGCGCGGTGCCGGTCGTGAATGAAAACGATACCGTTGCAACGGCGGAAATCCGGTTTGGCGACAATGACCGCCTTGCCGCGCGTGTCGCGGCGATGATCAGCGCCGACCTGCTGCTTCTGCTTTCCGATGTTGACGGGCTTTATTCCGGCAACCCGCGGGACAATGCGGCAGCGCGCCATATCGGCGAGGTCGACCAGCTCACCGACGAGATCCTGGCCATGGCCGGCGCGGCAAATGCCGCCTATGCGTCGGGCGGCATGATCACCAAGCTTGAGGCGGCGCGGATCGCGATGAATGCCGGCTGCAGCATGGTCATCTGCGACGGCCGGGTCGACCGGCCGGTGAACAGCCTTATTCAGGGTGCGAGAAACACCGTCTTTCGCGCCGAGCACAGCCCGCTGACCGCGCGGAAGAGATGGATTGGCGGGGCGCTGACACCCAAGGGACGAATCACGGTCGACAGCGGCGCCGTAGGGGCATTGCGGCGCGGCAGGTCGCTGCTGCCCGCAGGTGTCGTGGCAGCAAGCGGCGACTTCGAACGCGGCGATCTCATCGCCGTTGAAGACGAGTCCGGCCATGTCGTGGCGCATGGGCTTTCGGCCTATTCGGCACACGACACACGCATCATCCTTGGTCACAAAAGCAGTGAAATCGAAGGGCTGCTGGGATATCGTGGACGGGACGAGGTCGTGCATGCGGACAATCTCGTCATGATCGAGGCGGGAAGCTAGTTCCGCACGCCGCGGGGAGGAAGCGAGATGACCGAAATGACAAAGAC
>JAYYLR010000155.1:0-10227 GCA_036143955.1 Pseudomonadota bacterium
CCGGGCGGCTATTCGATGCGCGAGCGGCTTGGCGAGGCGAAGGCCATCGTCCCCTCGGCGATGAAGTCCGGCGGCCCGGGAACCCCGATCGACATTCCGCTCGGCCATATCAACGCCGCCTATGTCCGTAGCCATTTCGACGCCATGGAGGTCCGTATTCCCGATGCCCCGCGCGCCGGCGAGATCCTGTTCGCACTGGCGATGTCTTGCGGCCCCAGGATCCACAACCGCATGGGCGGGCTCACCACGGACCAGGTGAAGGGCGAGGACGGGCTCCGCTAGCCGGAATCTTGCATCGCCGGCACGGCCAAACTAGCATTGAGTTAAATGCAGACGCTCAACGGGAGGACGGATATGAAGGCGCTGATCGTGATAGACCCGCAGAATGATTTCTGTCCGGGCGGCGCGCTGGCGGTTGCCGGCGGCGATGAAATCATGCCGCAGATCAATGCCATGATGGCCGATTTCGACCTTGTGGTGCTGACCCAGGACTGGCACCCGGCGGGCCATTCGAGCTTTGCCTCGTCACATGCCGGGGCCGACCCGTTTACCGTCACCGACATGCCATACGGCCCGCAGGTGCTGTGGCCGGACCATTGCATTCAGGGCAGCGGCGGCGCCGCGTTTCATCCGGAACTGAACACCGACCGCGCCGACGCCGTCATCCGCAAGGGCATGAATCCGGCGGTTGATTCCTATTCCGCCTTTTTCGAGAACGACAAAAAAACCTCGACCGGCCTTGCCGGATTCCTGCAGGGACGCGGTTGCACCGACCTGACCATGGTCGGGCTGGCGACCGATTACTGCGTCGCCTGGTCGGCGCTCGACGGCGCGGCGCAGGGTTTCAGGGTCAGCACCATTCTGTCGGCCTGCCGCGCCATCGACCTTGACGGGTCGCTCGATGCGGCGCTGTCCGACATGCGCGCCGCCGGAATCGACCTGTCAGCGTGACGACAGCCTCGGGGGGACCGGCAATGTCGCAGAAAAAGACAAGTGGCACCACGCCTGCCTCGCCGCAGCAGGAAGCGCAGCGCGCCAGCCTATTCGTGGCCTTCATCGGCGGCGCGCTAATCGGCGCGGCGTTCCTGTGGACCGTGTTCGAACTCGAGCTCCTGCCGGGACAGGACGACATGGCGATGCCGGGAATGGCCAGCGGCGGGGGCTCGCACAGCATGCAGGCCGAGACGCTGATCGCCACCGATGACTGGCCTTCGCCGCCGACGCTCGATACCGCGATCCAGCCCGACCCTGTCGGCGGCTGGAACCTGAACCTGAAAACCACCAATTTCACCTTCGACGCCGCCGCCGCTGGGCGCGACAATGCCGAGGGTTACGGCCACGCGCATGTCTATGTGAACGGAATGAAGCTCGGGCGGGTCTATGGCGACTGGTACCATATCGGCAGCCTGCCGCTGGGGCGCAACGAGGTGTCAGTATCGCTTTATGCCAATGACCATAGCGGTCTGTCCGCCGGCGGCAGCAAGATTACCAGTACCCGCACCGTGATCGTCGAATAGCGGCGACAGACGGGAACAGTCAGCCGACGCGCGCCAACAGACACACAGCGTCGCTGACAACTTAAATGTCGCATTTCAAAGGCTGTACTTTGCGCCGAAGACGACCAAAATGGCGCGGTAAGCCAGGCACCTGCAATCGCTGGCGTGGCAAAGTGCCTTGGCAATCACGGCACAGGGAAACGAAACGGACCTTCATGCAGACCGACATCTGGAAATATCTGGCACCTCTTGCCATCCTCGCCTTTCTTGTGGCTTACACGAGGCTGGCGAAACGCATGAAGATCCCGAGGCCTGTCTACTGGATGACGATGATCGCCGGCGGGTTTCTTCTGATGTCCCTTTTCACCGCAGGCTCTTAACGCGATGGAAAACACAAACAGACTCCTGACCAAACTCATCTGGCTGATTGCCGCGCTGCTGACGCTTCGCGTGGCCGTCTGGTTCTTCGAACAGCGCGCCCATGACAAGGAATACTGGTTGATCTTCGCCCACGTCGTTCCTTTCCTTCTGGTGATTTTCACCGGCACCTTCGCCCTTCTTTTCATCAAGAAATGGGTGTTCAGGAAACTTGCCGGAACCCGCGCCAGCGACTGAGACTGACCCGGTCTTAGCGCCAGACAGCTACTGGGAAGGAGCCGACCATGTTCGACACCAAAATCGCCATCATCATTCGCGACGACCTCGCCACCTGGCAGAAGCTGAATGTCACAGCCTTCCTGATGAGCGGCATCACCGGCGCCAATCCCGGGATTGTCGGCAAGGCCTATGAGGACCGGGATGGTAAGAGGCATCTTGCGATGTCGGTGCAGCCGGTCATTGTGCTGGCCGGCCCAGCGAACGTGCTAACCAATATTCGCAACCGTGCCAATGATCGGGGCGTCGACACGGTTGCCTATATCGAGGAGATGTTCGGCACCGAGCATGATGAAGCCAACCGTGCCGTATTCGCCGAGCATGTTGCCACCGAAGCCAACACGGTCGGCATCGCCCTGAGGGCCGACCGGAAGATTGTCGACAAGATCACCAAGGGCGCGAAAATGCACGGCTGAGGCGGTCCCATGATACGCGCTCTTCCGACCCTCAGTTCGTCTCATATTTCAGGCTCGGCATCACAAGCCTCGCCGTCACCGTGCCGAGGACGGAACTGGCCTGGATCCTGACCGGTATGAAAAGGGCGGGCCGCACTTCCGAGACGAACACCTGGATATCTTCCGGCTTCGGCGTCTTCTTGCGCCAGCGGGACTTGCGCTGATGGCCGCCGGTCGGCTTGCCGACAAACCCGCACACCAGCGCCTTGCCTTCATAGGCGAAGGGACGGTCCTTCTCCAGCACCGTCGTGCCGAGGTCGTGCAGCGTCAATTCCGACGTTCTCAGCCCGTCATAAACCCGCTCCGAGCCGTTGCATGATCCCGCCCGCGCAATGTCGTTCAGCGCATTCAGCATGGCGCTGAAGGGATCGATGGCCCCGTCGATATTTTCGTCGGCAAGCGGAAACACCTTCTTCAGGTCGAGCTTCGGCTCGCGCTGCGTGGCGATGTTGCCGGTCCGTGGCGCCCAGGTGGTGAACGCCTCGCGCGTACGGTTCTTCGAAACACCGGAGATGGACAGCCTGTGCGGCACATACCGGCCCTTCTCGATTCTGCCGGTAAGTTCCGTCTGGCCACGGTATGCCCTCACCGAACCGGTCAGTCCGACGGTCTGGGACGTCGCGACCAGCTCGAAACTGTCCTCCGAAAAGACCCAGTCTGCGGTGGCGGTCGCAACATCGACATTGCCCCATTCGACTTCATAGGCAAGCTGAAGCGAGGTGCCGGCCGGCTGGGCGGACGCCGTGGCGGAGGAAACCGACAGGGCGATGGCCAAGGCCAGGCATCGCGCGACTGATCTGGCCGAATTTCGTCCCGGGACATGCATCATTCCGTCTCCTGCGCGCCTGTCTGGTCAGCCAGCAATGGATTTCATGACGGCGAGGAACTGCGCGACCTCGTGAAGGCTGTTGTAATGGCACATCGAGACACGCACACAGCCGTCAAGACCGAGCGGGTCGAGGATGTTGCCTGAATAATGGTCGGCCTTTCGAAGATGCGTGCGGATGCCCTCCCTGTTCAGCATCGTCACCACATCGGCCGAGGGCACCCCTTCGACATAGAGCGAAACCAGCCCTTCGCGGGCCGGGTTGTCGATGCCGCCGATGATCCGGACCCGTGGCATGCTGGCAAGGCCCGGCAGGTTGCCGGTGCCGTGGATCATCGCATCCGTCAGCGATTTTTCATGCGCGTGAATGGCCGCACCGGCCGCCGTGAAGCGGTCCCGCCTGTCAGTACTGTCAGTGACCTGCGCGCCAAGCCATTCCAGATAGTCGGTAACGTCCGACAGCGTGGCATAGGCTCCGGTGTCCCGCGTGCCAAGCTCCCAGTTGCCCTCCGGCCCCCCGACAAGCGAGTCATGTTCCATCGCCGTCATCCTGTCGGAAATCCAGGCAAGGCCGTAGCCGTGGCGCGAAAACATCTTGTAGGGCGAGATGACATAGCCGTCGACGTCATAGCCGGCGATGTCGATCTGGCCGTGGGCGGCGTGCTGGATGCCGTCGACGATGATGAGGCAGTCGGGCGCAACGCTGCGGATGGCCTTCGATATGGCCCCGACATCCATGCCCATGCCGGTCACCGGCGACGTATGAAGGATGGTGGCCACGTGGGTGTCCGGCGTGATCTGCGCGGCATAATCGGCTGCCGTGACAAGGCCGCGCGAATCATCATGCGTGACAAGACGGTGCGTTTTCCCGGAAATTCTCGACCAGCGGTGACAGGCGCTCCGCGTCGCCGGATGCTCGACCGTGGAGCCGAGGACGGTGCCGTCGGCCGCCGTGCCGAGGCAGGCATTCATGATAATGCGGAACAGCAGCTCGGTGCCGCTCTCGCCAACAAAGAACTGCCCGCCGGGCGCGTTCATGAAGACCCGCATGTCTTCCTTCGCCTTGGCGATGACGCGAACCAGCTCATGCGACCCGGCATTGTCGCGTCCCTGATTGTCGGGAATGGCGGCATAGGCCTTCGAGGTGTCGACAACGCTGTTCAGCGTCAGCGCGCCGCCGGCATTCTCGAAAAACACCCGCGGCCCCTGCTGCGGACAGGCATCGACCTGCGCGAAACGGCTTCGAATGTCATCAAGAAGAGTCTCGGTTATCTGGCTCATGCCTGCCCGCCTGTCCTTATACGTCCTGTCCCGAGATGGATAATGGTCACCGAAATGCCATCCCTACCCGCTAGGTTTTAAAGCGATGCCGACATGGCGTCGAGATGCTTTCGGCCGGTGCCGGGTGATGTCGAGGCAGGCACATGCCGACGGGCATCGGTCATTGGCAGCCGTAATTGCCGACCGGCGCGAAAACCGGCATGCTATGGACAAAGGAGCTCACGCCGATGAAAGCTGTCGCCATTCTGTTTGTCTGTTTTTCGCTGCTCGGGCTTCCGGCCGCGGCTCACCAATGCATACTCGAAGGCAGCTCGGCGGGCGAGATCCAGGCATACAACACCTGCAAGGCTGACCTGGCCAACGGCAACGCCAACCACGCCGCACAGGACAATAAAGATGAACTTGCTAGGCTGCAGGCTGAGAATGACGCGCTGAAGGCACAGCTGTCTGATATCAGGCGGCGGCTTCTCGGTCTTCTTGCGGACCTCTAGCCGAACCGTCACGGGTGCCTCGGGGCCGGAAGAGCCTGCAAACAAAAGTGATGCGGAAGTGAATTCCGGGATCGCACCTTATGCGGTCTATCCACATCGCGCCCGACCATGTCCGCAGATTTAATTTCGAAACGGATATTCATACATAGAAACGCATGACCGAACATAAGGACGAAATCATCGAGATGGCACTTTCGGACAAGGTGCCCTTCGACGCCATCAAGGAATTATATGGTCTCGACCAGAACCAGGTGAAGCTGCTGATGAAGAAGGAGCTGAAGCGGGGGAGCTACAGGGCCTGGCGCAAGCGTGTCGAGAAATTCTCTGCACGACGCGGCGTCTACAAATAGATCGGAGATTTGAACATGTCGGACATTATGATCACATACGCTCACGACTTCGCGACCAGATGGGAAATGGAAGCGTACATAAGAAAAGATCTGGAGGCGTTCGACGCGATCAAGGATCATCTCATCGAGCTGGGCATGACTGGCGCGAAGCATGGCGTCATGTTCGGTCAAAAGGACAAACACAGAACCATTGCCGTCCTGACGTTCAAAGATGTCGAGTCATACAAAAAGTGCGTGGAAATTATCGAAGGTCATGATTGGTACGATGAAATAACCAAGGTCATGCGACATGAGAGTTATGTGATTGACGCTGAAGTTGTCCTTTGAAAACACCCCTGAGGACCATGGTCCTCGAGAGCCTGATCGTCGGACAGGGCGGCAATGCAGAGACCGGTGATATCACAGATGCCTTTTCAATCCCCAGATAACAGTGAACAAATTGCATCGGTGACGGTCGACGACTGTTGTCGCCGTGCGGCAGGCCCTGTAAGCATCAGGCCCTGGAAGAGAATGATTTTCCGAAGAAAGAAATGGTGGGCGTGACAGCAATTGGCCCTGTAACCCCCGCGATGTCACCGTATTGTTCATCGGCGCAGACCCAGCATGGGACTGTCATGTCGTTTGCTAACTTCGTCGCGCGTGAATAGTGAAGCGGTGGCATAGCCATCGGCACCATCGATCCGGCGCCGAAAAAAAGGCCACCGGACGTTGCCAATGGTCTACCGCTGCCCCTAAACTCGAGAACGGATGATGACGCCGTTACATGCGGCCAGCTATGCCAAGCAGCCTCAGACAGGAATTCCCTGCTTCTCGCATTTGGCCAGCATCCGCATATAGGGCACCATAGGACGGAGATCCGTTACCATCTCCTCAATGCGCGCCCGGCACTGCTCCTCGGATTTATGCAGACCCCTTGTGTCCGCCAAAACCGTGCAATCGCCCTGCAGCATCCCGCAGATCATAAGTTTCGCTATGAACATTGCCGCTTTCTTCTGGCTGGTAAATTCGACACGGAAACTAGACCCAACCTCCTTTGCAAAACAGGGCTAAAAATTCAGTATAGAGATGCAAAAAATGCAGCGCCTTCGAAAAAAGGGCCGCCCGGAGGCGACCCTGTGTGCTGATGGTGCGCACTTGTAGCATGCGGCTGGCGATATCAGGTACCGCGTCAGGCTTTGAATGAGCATAGCGACCTGTGGTCGACAGGCCGGCGTGAGCGAGGATGTCGGCCACGACGACTGTCGGCAGACTCGGGTCATTGAGCCAGGTCGTCGCTGCCGTATGCCCAAGGATGGCATGCCAAGTCGGCCACCGGGCGACTGGTGCAAATCGTGCAACAGTCGCGATTGGGGACTGGTTCGAGACTCACGTAAGGTCTAGTAAACCACTGATTTCCCGAAGAAGGAAATGGTGGGCGTGACAGGGATTGAACCTGTGACCCCTACGATGTCAACGTAGAGGTAGCTCAGGTTTAATCCTGACTCTCTTGCTGTATTTAATATATTTCTGTGGATCACGCGGTGAATGATTCGACGCCGTGTTTGCACTATGTCTGCAACAGGATGATATCCGGATGTATCGAGATGGCGATGCCAGACTGTTTCACCCTGACCTACTTGTGCATGCATTAGCCACCAAATTTGCGTTGCAATGACGCGCAAATGCTTTTGGCATAGCCGCAACGGTAAGTACCGTTAACGACCCGGCGGTAACTAGCGATACCGGAGTTGGAGCCTGTGAGGGATTGCGGCCTCTCTCACCGCCGTAACAGTGTTAGGAGTTGTCGCTGTCCCGCGTATAGCAGCCGGCAGAGTTGGTGCCACCACTATGCGACCCTGGCGCTGTCATATTAACAAGTGGAATGCCGACGGCTACCAGCATAAGGGCGACAGTACTAGCCAGAATCGCTGCAAGTGTGGGCGAGACGCTTTCTGGCGCGACAGGCTGGCACATGGCGATTCCAGCACCTGTTTCGGCCCTGTTCTGAGGGAAGTGTCAGCGCCATTAGGATGCGGTATGGTCCGTCACGATCTGTTCATTAACCAGGCGAAGTGCCTCGACGTAGGAACTGGCAACATCGGCCATTACCTCGACCTTAGGCTTGCCCCAGCCACGATCGAGCAATGCTTGTGCTGCGGTTCCTCTGACGCGTTCATCATTACCGCTGCGCATTAACTCAACAAGTGTTTCGATCGCTTCCTTCGTGTATGAGCGCGCTAACTCTGCAACTTTTTGCTCATCGCGTGGACGACCTCCAGGATTGCCCGACTGCCCCTTTGGAAACTGGCCGTTAGCAGAGCGTGATTTTGTAAGACCCACGATTATCCAACCCTTTTATGTGATGCAATTTTTGCACTGATAATCTGCATTCTTAGCAGTATATGTTATCACGATGGGTCAGTAATCTTTGAAGGATGCCAGCGCTGATCTGACTTCAGATCCTGCGTTGGCAGTTCGCTAATTAAATCTTGCAGTCACGCTGGTTAGAGAAATCAAATCCATGAAAGCTTCGGCGCTTCGTTTCTTCAAAAAGCGTTCAACGCTAGAATACCATCGTTATCGAAACGATTTGCTGTCCTTCGACAGCTAACGGAAACCTTAGCTGCTCCTCTCAGTGGGGGTCTCGAAATTCATGACCCGGTTGTACTAGAAACGATTTCACTAGACCGATGCATAAAAAGTATCGGGGTCATTGTGAGCTTGGTTTTTGATTTATCTAATCCGCTCCTCTACCCCAGCACCAAAAGTCTTGGTCATTCTTCAACATAAAATTCGAAATAACCATTTCGTGGACTTCAGTCGATCCATCCACCAAAAGTGCTTGCCGGCCATATCTATAAATCCATTCAAGAACCAAATCCTTGGAATAACCTTTTGCGCCACAAATTTGGATTGCGTCACTCACCACGCGGTTTAGCAATTCAGAGACAACTATCTTTGCTATTGAGACATCCTGACGCGCTTTCGAACCCTGCTCGATACGCCAAGCCGCTCGCATCGTCATGACACGCCCGGTTTCAACATCCATTGCAGCTTTACCAAGTTTCAATCGAATACTTTCGCGATCAATCAATTTCATGCCAAAGCCGGAGCGTTCACTTGCATAGGCGCTAGCAATATCGATCGCTCTTTGCGCCAGCCCAAGCCACCGCATGCAATGGGTCAGCCTTGCCAGGCCTAGCCTAATTTGCGCAACTTTCAGCCCCTGACCTTCGCCTAGGAGAATACGACTGTCATCAAGTTCCAACCCATTCAATATCAACTCACAATGCCCACCATGCTCCTCCGGGCCCATTATCCCAATCCTGCGCTTGATGGCCCAGCCTGGTTCGTCTCGATGAAAAAGAAATGCAGTCAGCGCATTAGAACTTTCAACGCCTGTTCTTGCGAGCACAATGAAGTGAGAGGCAACTCCGGCTCCGGTGATATACCACTTGGTGCCATTGATTACCCATTTGCTGCCAACCCGTTCTGCCGTGGTCCGGATCATGCCGGGGTCAGAGCCGCCACCGGGGGCCGGTTCCGTCATCGCAAATGACGACCGCGCGTCGCCAGATACAATAGGCTGCAGCCAGATCTGCTTCTGCTCTTCTGTCCCGACCTTGTTGAGAATATACATATTGCCGTCATCAGGCGCAGCGCAGTTGAAACAGACAGGCCCAAAAATAGAATAGTTCATCTGCTCATATAACGCCGCCATGCCCACAGGGCCATAACCAAGACCACCAAGTGAAACCGGCATTTGCGGTGCCCAAAGGCCTAGAGCCTTCACTTCATTTCGCAGATCATTCAGTAGGTCAAGCCGGATATTCTCATGCTCGTCGAAGCTCTCCGGCAACTTTTCCAAGGGAAGTAGCCTGTTCCTGACGAACTGCCTAGCCCTACCCACATCGTCCTGTAGATTTTGTTCCAGTGAGAAGTCCATGTGATCGAACACCTACCCCTATTTTGTCTCGCAAGGCACCCCTGACGATGCCAGTAATTCAGTTCTTTTGCTGTCAAGTAATGCTAACTTAAGACTAATCTTATCATACCGCTTCGTTGTTTCTTGTTCGCGTGAACTTGGATACATACGTCCTCGTCAGCCATCATGTGGACAGTTGAAAATGAGGGTTTGAAGGCATGAGCAAAAAGCTTCCGGAAATTCATCCGGATGACATTTTACGCGGTCTGTCCGACTGGATTGATTATGCAATGCCGGCGCTGGGTACGCCAGTCTCGATTGAGAAGTTCCCGACCGGACAGTCGAACCCAACCTACAGAATAACGCTCGAGACTGGTGAACAAACGAAGTCCTGCGTGCTTCGCAAGCAACCACCCGGAACTATCTTGAAATCAGCCCATGCCGTAGATCGCGAATTTAAGGTGATGAAGGCATTGGGAAAATCCATCATACCAGTGCCCGAAATGCTCATAGAATGCTCCGATGAAAGTGTCATCGGTGCCAAATTCTTCTTGATGGCAGAAATTCCTGGCCGCTTGCACTTAGATCCAGCCTTGCCCGAACACACGCAGACATCTCGCCGCGACCTCTACATGGCCAAGGCAAAGCTGCTCGCAAACATGTCATTGCTGGACCCGGTGGAACTGGGTCTGGAGGATTTTGGCCGCGCCTCGAATTATCTAGAACGCCAGTTCAATCTCTGGTCGAAACAATATCGCGCCAGCGAGACT
>JAYYLR010000156.1:0-9305 GCA_036143955.1 Pseudomonadota bacterium
CCGATGATGGCGACGACCGACATCGCGCTTCGCACCGACCCGTCCTATGAGGCCATCTCGCGTCGCTATCACGAGAATCTCGACGAGTTTGCGGATGCCTTTGCCCGTGCCTGGTTCAAGCTGACGCACCGCGACATGGGACCGAAATCGCGCTATGTCGGCGCGCTGGTCCCGGACGAGGACCTGATCTGGCAGGATCCGATCCCGGCGGCAGACCATGCGGTGATCGACGCTTCCGATGCAAAGGCGCTGAAGGCAAGCATTCTGGAGACCGGCCTTTCGGTCGCCGAGCTTGTCGGCGCGGCCTGGGCATCGGCCTCGACCTTCCGTGGTTCGGACAAGCGTGGTGGCGCGAATGGCGGTCGCATCCGCCTGGCTCCGCAGCGTGACTGGGCCGTCAACCAGCCGGCACAGCTCGACGCGGTTCTGACGGCGCTTGAGGGTGTCCAGACCGCGTTCAACGGCTCGGCTGCCGGTGGCAAACAGGTGTCGATGGCCGATCTGATCGTTCTTGGCGGTTGCGCCGCGATCGAGAAGGCGGCCGCCAATGCCGGCCAGAAGATCGAGGTGCCGTTCACGCCAGGCCGCACAGACGCGGTGCAGGAGCAGACCGACATCGAATCCTTCGCCGTTCTCGAGCCGCTTGCCGACGGTTTCCGCAACTATCTGCAGGCGGATTTCGCGGTGTCGGCCGAGGAGCTTCTTCTCGACAAGGCGCAGCTGATGACGCTTTCAGCCCCCGAAATGACCGTCCTCGTCGGCGGCATGCGGGTTCTGAACGCCAATACGGACCAGGCCGCGCACGGCGTCTTCACCGACAAGGCTGAGACGCTGAGCACGGATTTCTTCGTCAACCTGCTGGACATGGGCACCGAATGGAAGCCGGCCTCGGCAGCCGAGGACGTGTTCGAGGGCCGCGATCGGGAGACCGGCAACGTCAAGTGGACGGGCACCCGGGTCGATCTTGTCTTCGGATCGAATTCGCAGCTCCGCGCATTGTCGGAAGTCTATGCCGGCGCCGGTGCGGAAGGCAGATTCGTTGCCGACTTCGTCGCCGCCTGGTCAAAGGTCATGGATCTTGACCGGTTCGACGTCGCCTGACGCCTGGTCGGCTGAAACGTCACAACGGCGCCGCGATCCGCTCGTGGCGCCGTTTTCATATCGGACGATGTGTCAGTTGAGGATTTCGCCTTCGATGAGCCCCCACAGCGCGGTTCGCGATACCCAGCCCCGTATCTCGCCGGCATTCACCCGGCACCACTGGGTGGGACAGGACTGCAGCTCGAGAAGCGCGTTGCGCTCGGCGACGGCGACAAGCGCCGTGGCATCGTCCGGTTCGGCGTGAATGCGGGCCGAACTCACCGTAACCAGCGCCAGTCGTTTCAGCGACACCACTGAATGATGCATCCAGCCTGTCGCCCCGTCATGGTCGACGACCTTGCGCCAGACACCGAACTCGGCCTCGACGCGAAGCGGCAGCCCTTCCTTGCGGTAGTGCCACAGCACCGGATATTCGGTGCCGGGGCCGGCGCGCATGTTGACGTCATCCGATTTCAGGGTCACGAACCGTGGCACCGGCAGCCCGCTGCCGCGCACTGTCAGCCGGATCTCCGAGGAATCGTCAGCAGCAACCGCGGTGCCACCTGTTACCGGCCCGAATGGCGCCAGCATTGCCAGCGGCAAAAGGAGCCACATGATGGTTCGAAAAGATTTTTTCATCGCTCTCTTGTTCTGGTAGTGTCAAGCAGACATCCGATGCGTAGGAAAGCCTCTGGATCATTGGGTTCCATAGTATGATGTTTTTCCGGCCTGTTCCACATATCCGGGCCACGTCCTGAGAAGAGCGGAAGGAATGACCCAGAAGAAGCCCGTCGTCTTTCTGACCCGAAAGCTTCCCGACTCCACGGAAACGCGGATGCGGGAGCTGTTCGATACAAGGCTCAACGAGACCGATTTGCCGATGTCGGATGCAGAGCTGCGAGACGTCGTCAAGCAGGCCGACGTTCTCGTGCCGACTGTCACCGACAGGATCGACGCCGACCTGATCGCTGCCGCTGGCGACCAGCTGAAGCTGATTGCCTCCTTCGGGACAGGAGTCGACCATATCGATCTTGCCGCGGCGCGCGCGCGCGGGATCACCGTCACCAACACCCCCGGCGTCCTGACCGAGGACACGGCCGACGTGGCGCTGGCGCTGATGCTGGCGGTGCCGCGCCGGATCGCCGAAGGCGACAAGGTCGCGCGCGCCGGCGACTGGAACGGCTGGTCGCCGACAGGGATGCTCGGCCACCGGATCAACGGCAAGCGCCTCGGCATTATCGGCATGGGCCGGATCGGATCCGCCGTGGCGCGCCGCGCGCGTGGCTTCGGACTCAGCATCCATTACCACAACCGCAAGCCGGTGCATCCGGAGACCGAGGCCGAACTCGAGGCGACCTACTGGGAATCGCTGGATCAGATGCTGAGCCGCGTCGACATCGTTTCGGTGAACTGTCCGCACACGCCGGCGACGCACCGCATGGTGAGCCGCGAGCGGCTGGAGCTGATGCAGCCATCGGCCTATCTGGTCAACACGTCGCGCGGCGAAGTCGTCGACGAGGACGCGCTCGCCGACCTTCTTGCGAAGCGCCATATCGCCGGCGCCGGGCTCGACGTCTATGCCGACGAGCCCAACATCACGCCGTCGCTGATGGCGCTTTCGAACGTGGTGCTGCTGCCGCATATCGGCTCTGCGACCATCGAGGGCCGACTCGAAATGGGCGACAAGGTCATCATCAATATCCAGACATTCTGGGACGGTCACGCACCGCGAGACCGGGTGATCGAGGCGATGCTCTAGGACCCGCAGGTCGTGCAGCCGGCACGCCGCTGCGTGCTGATTTCCATGAAACCGGCCCCGGGGCCGTCGAACAGCAGCAGCCTGCCGGTCTGCGTGCCGCCGCTCCCGAGTATCATGGTGACAGCCGCCAGCGCCTGAAGCGCCCCGATGACGCCTGTGACAGGGCCGAGAATTCCGGCTTCCGAGCAGCCCGGCGCCTGCTCCGCATCGGGCATGTCCGGAAAGACGCAGCGAAAGCAGGGTGAACCCGCATCGCGGCCGCTGTCAAAAAGCGCCAGCTGGCCTTCGCTTCTCACCGCGCCGCCAAAGACAAGCGGCGTCGCGGTGCGGTGCGAGGCGTCGCCAAGCCTGTAGCGTGTCTCGACATTGTCGGAACAGTCGATGACGAGATCATGCGTTTCCAGAAGTACATCGACATTCCCGTCTTCCAGCCGTTCGCGCCGCGGTGTGATCTCGATCGCCGGGTTCAGCGCCCGGGCCGCGGCGGCGGCCTGCTCGACCTTAGGGGTGCCGATGCTGGCGGTGGTATGGACGATCTGGCGATTCAGATTGGTCAGTTCCACCTGCTCGTCATCAAGGATCGTGATATGACCGATGCCTGCCGCGGCAAGGTAGAGGATCACCGGCGATCCGAGGCCGCCGGCGCCGACAACGAGGACACGCGCCGCAAGAAGCCGCTCCTGACCGTCCTCGCCGACCTGCGGCATGATCACCTGACGGGCGTAGCGTTCAAGATTCTCGTCGCTCAGCATGTTTCCTAAAGTCCCGTCGATCCGAATCCGCCGCTGCCGCGCGCGGTGTCGTCAAGCTCCTCGACAAGTTTCGGGTCGGCACGGGTCACGGGCGCCAGCACGATCTGCGCGATGCGCATGCCGCGACTGACCGTGAAATCGGCGTCGCCGAGATTGACCAGGAGGATCTTCACCTCGCCACGGTAGTCACTGTCGATGGTGCCGGGCGCGTTGGCAACTGTGACCCCATGCCGCAAGGCAAGGCCGGAGCGCGGGCGGACCTGCACCTCATGGCCGGCGGGAACGGCCATTGACAGCCCGGTCGGCACTGCAGACTGGTCGCCCGGCGCCAGAACGAGATCCTCTGTCACCGCCGCCACGATATCCATGCCCGCCGCGCCTGTGGTGGCGTAGGCGGGAAGCGGGAGTTCACCGAAATGGGGAAGCGCCCGGAAAGCGAGTTCGACACTCATGCGAATGTCGCCTCGATCCGGTCGACAAGCCGCTCGGCAAGCGCCTGTTTCGACATCATCGGCCAGTTTTCGCAGTCATTGCCGGTAATGAGCATGGCGCTGTTGCTGTCGCTTCCGAAGACGCTGCCGCCATCGGCGGCGGTGACGGTATTGCCGACGATCCAGTCGCATCCCTTTCGCGCCAGTTTCGCGATGGCGTTTTCCCTGAGGTTTTCGGCCTCGGCGGCAAAGCCGACGACAAGGCCGGGCCGGGTCCTGTGGTTTGACAGGTGACGGAGGATGTCCGGGTTCTCCGTCAGCTCCAGATGCGGCGTGTCTCCGTTTCCCGCTTTCTTGATCTTGCCGTTTGTGGCACCGCTAACCCGCCAGTCGGCGACGGCGGCGGCACAGACGGCAAGATCCGCCGGAAGCGCCGCCTCGCAGGCGGCAAGCATCTCCTGTGCTGTCTGTACCGGCACCAGTTCGACCTGCGGTGGCGGCGGCACAGTGACAGGCCCGCTGACGAGGGTTACCCGCGCGCCGCGGCCGGCAAGCGCGGCGGCGATGGCGTGGCCCTGCTTTCCTGACGACCTGTTGGCGATGAAGCGGACCGCATCAATCGGCTCCAGTGTTGGGCCTGAAGTGACGAGAGCATGGCGCCCAGCCAGCGACCCGTCGCGTTGCGAAAGGCTGGCAAGCGCAGCTTCGACAATGAGGTCCGGCTCGCTGAGCCGGCCTGTGCCTTCCTCGCCGCAGGCCATGTCGCCAGCGGCCGGCCCGACAAAGGCGATGCCGCGTGCCCGAAGCCTTGCGCGATTCTCCTGTGTCGCCGCATGACTCCACATCGCCGGGTTCATCGCCGGTGCCATCAGCACCGGTGCCGTGGTCGCAAGAAGGATTGTTGTTGCCAGATCGTCCGCAAGCCCGTTCGCCGCGCGCGCCATCAGGTTCGCTGTCGCTGGCGCCGCCAGCACGAGATCGGCTTCGCGGGCAAGGCGGATATGTCCCATCTCGGCCTCGTCGGTCAGCGAGAACAGGTCCGTATAGGCTTTTTCGCCGGTCAGGGCGGACAGGCTGAGCGGGGTGATGAACTCCCGCGCCCCGGCGGTCATCACGCCGGTAACGGCAATATCGTGGTCCTGCAGCCGCCGCGCCACTTCCAGCGCCTTGTAGGCGGCGATCCCGCCGCCGACGATCAGCAGCACGCGGCGCCGGCTGTGCCGCGCGCCATCGCCGCGGCCGATGATGGCGAGGCTTCCCGGGTCGACATGATAGCCGCGCGCTTCGAGCGCGGCGCAGACCGGCGCGTGGGCATGGCGCGGCAGCTCCCCGCGTGCCAGATAGTTGCTGACCGCGCTCGCCCCGACGCCAAGAAGGTCCTGAAGCGCCTGCCTCCCGCCAAGAGCGGTGATGAGCGCTGGCAAATCACATTTATTCATTCCACAGCCTGTTTTTGAATTGGTGTGAAATTACGTGAAAAGAGCCAAGATGGCAATGGCAAGCGCGAGTGCCGACATCGCAAGAGGCAGGGGCCCGGCACGGGGCGCGGGCGCAGGCTCCTGCCGCTTTTCCAGTGCGGTCAGGATTTTCGGCAGCCGCGCCGCCAGCATCATCGCATCTTCGATCAGGCTTTCCGCGCGGCGTGCGAAATTGGCCTGGTCCTGCATCCAGTCACCGGCAAGCGGGCGCGCGAGGGTCCACATATCGGCATGCGGGTTCAGCTGGCGGGCCACACCCTCGGCCATCATCATGGTTTTCTGGAGAAGGTTGTACTGCGGCTGGACGTCGATCGCGAAGCGGCCGGAAAGCTGGAAGATCTGCCCCAGAACATTGCCAAGCGACACCTCGCCGAGCGGCTTTCCCATCACCGGTTCGGCCACGGCGCGGATCGACTGCGCGAACGGCGCCAGCGGCACATCATCGCCAAGCATGCCGGCATCCGCATGAAGCCGCGCCACGAGATCGTAATCGCGATCAAGCATCGCCGTCAGAAGGCGGGCCAGAAACAGCCTGTCGGCGAAGTCGAGATGCCCCATGATGCCGAAATCGATCGGCACCAGCGTGCCGTCGGGCGCGATGAAGATATTGCCGGGATGCATGTCGGCATGGAAAAAGCCGTCCCGGAACACCTGGTTGAAGAAACAGCGCGCCGCCGTTTCGGTGATTTTCTGTATGTCATGTCCCGCCGCCTCGAGCCCGGCAACGTCGTCGATCCGGACACCTTCGATCCATTCGATGACAAGCATCGCCGAGGTGGTGTGTTCGAGATCGACCCAGGGAACATGGATGCCGCCGTCCTCGGCCATGTTGTCGGAAAGCTTGCCGGCGGCGGCCGCCTCCAGTCTCAGATCGAGCTCGATGTCTGAAATGCGGGTGAACTGGTCGACCGCGGTAACGAGTTTCAGCCGCCGAAGGTTCGGCGCCAGCCATTCGAGGATCCGCGCCAGCGAGTAGAAGAGCGTTGTGTCGGCCTGCATGCGCCGGCGGATCCCGGGGCGAAGAAGCTTCACCGCCACCTGTCGCCCGTCGGTCAGCTCGCCGTAATGCACCTGGGCGATGGAGGCCGCTGCGACGGGCACTTCGTCAAACCTGCGGAAGGTCTCTTCGACCGGCGCGCCGGTTTCCCGGATTACCTGGCGCCGTGCAACAGCCGGCCCAAAAGCCGGAAGCCGGTCCTGAAGGAGGCTCAGCGAAAGCGCCATGTCCGGGCCGATCAGATCGGCCCGTGTCGACAGCGCCTGACCGAATTTGATGAAACCCGGCCCGAGGCGGATCAAGGCTTCGGCAAGCGCGCTTCCGGCGTCGCGCCGCGCGCCGTGTGAGCGTATCAACCTGTCGACGCCGCTGCACAGACGCCGCATCCATGAAGGCAGAAGCGAAATCTGTGCCATGTGACCAAGCGTGCCGGCGCGCCCCAGATGCCAGCCGATCAGCGGCAGCCGGAGCATTGCCAGGAAAATCTGCCAGCCGGATGCCCGCATCAGTCCAGCTTCCATCCCGAATGAATGCAGGCAATGCCGCCCGAAAGCCGACGCACCCGCACCTGCGCGAAGCCGGCGCCGGCGAACATGTCGGCCAGCACCTCCGGCGCCGGGAAGGTGCGGATGGATTCGACGAGATAGCGATAGCTGTCGGCGTCACCGGCCACCAGCTGGCCGAGACGCGGCAGCACATTGAACGACCAGGCGTCATAGAGGCGCGCCAGAACGGCGCTGTCGACCTGCGAGAACTCGAGGCACAGGAACCGGCCACCGGGCTTGAGGATCCGGTGGGCCTCGGCGATTGCGGCGTCACGGTCCGTGACGTTGCGAAGCCCGAAGGCGATGGTGACGAAATCGGCACAGGCGTTCTCGAAAGGCAGGGATTCGGCATTGCCAACGCACCAGGTCAGCCGGTCGGCTACTTTGCCGAGGTCGCGCCGTTGCCGTCCGGCATTCAGCATCGCCTCGTTGATGTCCGTGACCGCCGCGGTGCCGCCGCCGGCACGAAGGAAGCGAAGGCTGATGTCGCCTGTCCCGCCGGCAAGATCGACAAGATGCTGGTAGGGCTGCGGCGCCATCCAGTCGACAAGCGCCGCCTTCCAGAGCCGGTGCACACCGCCGCTCATCAGGTCGTTCATGATGTCGTAACGGGTCGCCACCGAATCGAACACGTCGCGGACGAGCCCGGCCTTTTCGCCCCGCCTGACGGTGCGAAAACCGAAATCGATGCCGTCTTCCACGGCGGTCTCGGGTGTCGGGCTACGCTTGGTCATGCGGTCGGGTCCGTCTTCTGTCGCGGCGGGATATCCGCCGCCGGGTTTTCCGGCTATGCTGCGCCGGATCAGGCTGCGCCACATGTGATACACCAAAACGCGCCGGGAGGGCCGAAAATAATGTCGCAAACCAATCCGGCCCGTCGCGGATCCGCAGGCTAGCCATGCCGGAGCTTCCCGAGGTTGAAACGGTTCGCCGGGCGCTTGTGCCGGCGTTGGAGAACAGGCAGGTCGCGACCGCCCGTGTCGGCAGGCCCGACCTCCGCTGGCCGTTGCCGGAGAACCTTGCGGCACGGCTCACCGGGCGGCGTTTCGGCGGGTTGCGTCGGCGCGGCAAATTCCTGCTGCTGGCGCTTGACGGCGACGAGACGATGCTGATGCATCTGGGCATGTCGGGGTCGGTGCGGCTGCATGACCGGCAGCCGGAGATCGGCAAGCATGACCATATGGTGCTGCAGATGGACGGCGCCGCCGGGCCGGGCTGGGTGGTCTTCAACGACCCGCGCCGTTTCGGCTGGATCGATCTGTTCTCCGGTCCGACACATCCGATGATAGCCGACATGGGGCCGGAACCTCTTGGCAACATGTTTTCAGCCGACACATTGTCGGACGGTCTTGCGGCGCGGCGCGGACCGATCAAGACAGCCCTTCTCGACCAGCGGCTGGTGGCGGGGATCGGCAACATATATGCGTGCGAGGCGCTTCATCGCGCCGGGCTTTCGCCGCGGCGGCGGGCTTACACCATCCGAGGCCAACGTGCCGAACGGCTTGCGGACGCGATAAGATCGGTGCTGGCGCGGGCCATCGAGGACGGCGGAACAAGCCTTCGTGACCATGTTCAGCCAGGGGGCGAGATCGGCTATTTCGTGCAGCGTCTGTCGGTCTACGGGCGTGCCGGTCAGCCCTGCCATGAATGCGGAACGCCGATCCGCAGCCTAGTGCAGTCGGGACGCAGCAGTTTTTACTGTCCCGACTGCCAGCGCTGAGGTAATTTCGCCTGATGTTGACCCCATCTCCACTTGCGACAGTCCGCCTGTCTTCCCGTCGCCTCAAGATACGCTCTGCAGCGCTTCTTGTTGCCATTTTGGGTGTTTTCGTGGCACCGGCGAATGCCGAAACAATGCAGCAGGGCTGGGTCGGCGACCTGCCAATCATGCATGGCATGCGAATCGAACCGGAACTTGGCTTCGCCTTCGACTCGCCAGGCGGCCGGATCGTACTGGTGTTCGCGGCAACGACCTCGGACCGGCAGGATGTTCTCGCCTATTACAATGGCGCGCTCATGAGCCTCGGCTGGAGCGGCGGCGACGGCAACTGGGTGCGCGGCGACGAGAGCCTTGGCCTGGCGCAGGTCGACACTTCGGTGGGCCGGCTGTGGCGGATCAGGCTGAGCCCGCGATAAACGGGCGCTGTCAGCCCGCTCTGGTCTTGTAAAACCGCTTGACGATGCTGCAGAAATCGGCCATAAGCCGCACCTCAACTGATTTACACGGGATTGAGCCATGGCCAATCATATCTCCGCCAAAAAG
>JAYYLR010000157.1:0-13984 GCA_036143955.1 Pseudomonadota bacterium
GCGACTGGAACGGTTTCAACGTCCTTCACACCGCGGCGGCGCGGGTGGCCGGCCTCGATCTTGGCCTGACGCCGGGTCGTGGCGGCCTCGATGTCGCCGGAATCTACCGTGCGGCGGAAGCCGGAAAACTCGATCTTGTGTGGCTTCAGGCCGCCGACGAGATCGACGCGGCGAAGCTTGCCGACACATTCACCGTCTATCAGGGCCATCACGGTGACCGCGGCGCCCACGCCGCCGACGTCGTGCTCCCGGGTGCCGCCTACACCGAAAAGGACGGCATCTACGTGAATACCGAAGGCCGTGTGCAATATGCCGGCCGCGCCACCTTCCCGCCTGGCGAGGCGCGCGAGGACTGGACCATCATCCGCGCGCTTGCCGGACGGCTCGGCATCAATCTCGGCTTCGACAGCATCGACGAGCTTCGCGAGGCGATGTTCGAGGTGGCGCCGCATTTCGCCGACCAGGACCAGATCAGGAAGGCCCGCTGGGCGAAGTTCGGCGGCCGCGCCAAGATCGCGGGCACGCCGATGACGACAGCGCTGGACAATTTCCACATGACCTGTGCCGTGAGCCGTGCCTCCGAAACCATGGGCCAGTGCCTGACGGCGCTTCAGGCCGACAGCCAACGCGACGCGGCGGAGTGACGGCATGGACCTGATCATGAACAGCTACGTCATCGAGCTTGCCTGGATTGTCGGCAAGATCATGCTTGTCGTCGGGCCGCTGCTGATCGCGGTGGCCTATCTGACGCTTGCCGAGCGACGTGTCATCGGCTTCATGCAGCTTCGCAAGGGGCCGAATGTCGTCGGTCCCTTCGGCATGTTCCAGCCCTTCGCAGACGCGCTCAAGCTGATGGCCAAGGAAACGATCCTTCCGGCCGGCGCCAACAAGGTCGTCTTCATGTTCGCGCCGATGCTGACCTTCATCCTGGCGCTGGTGGCCTGGGCGGTGATCCCGTTCGGCGAGGGTCTTGTCATCGCCGACATCAATGTCGGCATTCTGTACCTGTTCGCCATTTCCTCGCTTGGTGTCTATGGCGTGATCATGGCCGGATGGGCCAGCAACTCGAAATACGCCTTTCTCGGCGCGCTCCGCTCGGCCGCGCAGATGGTGTCCTACGAAGTCTCTATGGGGCTTGTCATCATCAATGTGCTGATCTGTGTCGGATCGCTGAACCTGACCGACATTGTCGAGGCGCAGCGCGGCATGTGGTTCGCACTGCCGCTTCTGCCGATGTTCATCGTCTTCTTCATCTCGACGCTTGCCGAGACGAACCGGGCGCCGTTTGACCTTCCGGAAGGCGAATCCGAACTCGTTGCCGGATATTTCGTCGAATATTCGTCGATGAGCTTCGCGCTGTTCTTCCTTGGCGAATACGCCAACATGATCCTGATGAGCGGAATGACCACGGTCCTGTTCCTTGGCGGCTGGCTTCCGCCGCTGGATATCTGGCCGCTGAACCTCGTGCCGGGACCACTGTGGTTCATCCTCAAGGTGATGCTGCTTCTGTTCGTGTTCCTGTGGGTTCGCGCGACGACGCCGCGCTATCGTTACGACCAGCTGATGCGCCTCGGCTGGAAGATCTTTTTGCCGTTCTCGCTGATCTGGGTTGTCCTGACGTCGGGCTTCCTGCTTTACACCGGCAACCTGCCGGTGGCGCTGGCGGGCTGAGGAGGGACCGTTATGAGTGCCATGATCAACAGTCTTCGTTCCTTCCTGCTTCTTGAGCTCGGCAAGGGCCTGTTCCTGACGCTGAAATATTTCTTCAAGCCGAAGGTGACGATCAACTACCCGTATGAAAAGGGCAGCCTGTCGCCGCGTTTCCGAGGCGAGCATGCGTTGCGTCGCTATCCGAACGGTGAGGAGCGCTGTATCGCCTGCAAGCTGTGCGAGGCCGTCTGCCCGGCGCAGGCCATCACCATCGAGGCCGAGCCGCGCGAGGACGGATCGCGCCGCACCACGCGCTACGACATCGACATGACGAAATGCATCTATTGCGGCTTCTGCCAGGAAGCCTGCCCGGTGGATGCCATCGTCGAGGGTCCGAATTTCGAATTCGCCACGGAAACCCGCGAGGAGCTGTATTACGACAAGGACAAGCTTCTTGCGAACGGCGACCGCTGGGAGACCGAAATCGCCCGCAACCTTGCCGCTGATTCACGCTGGCGCTGACGGCCGACGATTGGGGGATCCGAATTTGACTTCACTATCACGGATGGCAGGCCATGATTGAGGCGCTGTTCTTCTACCTGTTCGCCGCAGTGATGCTTGGCGCCGGCCTGATGGTCGTCGTCTCGCGCAACCCGGTGTTCTCGGTGCTGTTCCTGATCCTGGCCTTCTTCAACGCGGCCGGGCTATTCGTCCTGATCGGCGCCGAATTCATCGCGATGCTCCTTGTCGTCGTCTATGTCGGCGCGGTGGCGGTGCTGTTCCTGTTTGTCGTGATGATGCTCGACATCAACTTCGCCGAGATGCGCGCCGGCTTCCAGAAATACCTGCCGGCGGGCCTTGCTGTCGGCGGCATCCTGGTTTTCGAGCTGGTGGCTGCGATGTATGGCGACGCCTTCAGCGGCGCGACACTTCCGGCGGCGCCTGAAATCAGCAATACGCGGGCGCTCGGAAACGTCCTGTACACGAAATACATGTATCTGTTCCAGGTTGCCGGTCTGATCCTGCTTGTCGCGATGATAGGCGCGATCTCGCTGACCATGCGCAAGCGCGCCGGCGTTCGCCGCCAGGTCATTGCGGAGCAGAACATGCGCCGTCGCGAGGACAGTGTCGAAGTCGTCGACGTTCCGGTCGGCGCGGCCGCGCGCACCGTCGCCACTGTGCCGCCGAGCAAGCGTGAGGGGTAGGCCATGCTGGAGCTTTCACTGAACCATTACCTCGCGGTGTCCGCGGTGTTGTTCGCGCTTGGCGCCTTCGGCATTTTCCTGAACAGGAAGAACGTCATCACCATCCTGATGTCGATCGAACTGATGCTGCTTGCCGTGAACATCAACATGGTCGCCTTTTCGGCCTATAACGGCGATCTGGAAGGCCAGATCTTCTCGCTGTTCATCCTCACCGTTGCCGCCGCCGAGGCCGCGATCGGCCTCGCCATTCTGGTCATCTTCTTCCGTAACCGCGGCTCGATCGCGGTCGAAGACGTCAACATGATGAAAGGCTGACCGGCGATGTATGCTTCGATCGTCTTCCTGCCGCTTTTCGGCGCCATCGTTGCCGGATGGCTCAGCCTGAGCCATCGCGACCGCGCGGCCGAACTGGTTACGGTCACCTGCCTGTTGCTGTCGCTTCTGTTCTCGATCATCGCCTTCGCCAAGGTGGCGATCGGCGGCGAGCCGATCACCATTGATCTGGCGCGCTGGATCGTGTCCGGTGATTTCGAAGCGATGTGGCGGCTCCGTTTCGATACGCTGACAGCGGTTATGCTCATTGTCGTCACGGGCGTGTCGTCGATGGTGCATCTCTATTCCGTCGGTTACATGTCGCACGACAAGGCACGTGCGCGCTTCATGGCCTATCTCAGCCTGTTCACCTTCGCCATGCTGATGCTGGTGACGGCCGACAATCTGGTGCAGCTGTTCTTCGGCTGGGAAGGGGTGGGGGTCGCCTCCTATCTCCTGATCGGCTTCTGGTTCAAGAAGGACAGCGCCCATACCGCGGCGATGAAGGCCTTCGTTGTCAACCGGGTCGGTGATTTCGGTTTCGCGCTCGGTATCCTCGCCGTCTATCAGGTGTTCGGATCGATCCAGTTCGACGAGATCTTCGCCAACGCGGCGGCGATGAAGGATGCCGAGATCATTTTCCTCGGCAGCGCGCTGCCGGCGCTGGAGGTTGCCGGAATCCTGCTGTTCATCGGCGCCATGGGCAAGTCCGCCCAGCTCGGGCTGCATACCTGGCTTCCCGACGCGATGGAGGGGCCGACGCCTGTTTCGGCGCTGATCCACGCTGCGACGATGGTGACGGCAGGCGTCTTCATGGTCTGCCGCCTGTCGCCGATGCTGGAATACGCGCCGCTGTCGCTGGATATCATCACCATTGTCGGCGCGCTGACGGCGATCTTCGCTGCCACCGTCGGCATGACGCAGTTCGACATCAAGCGGGTGATCGCCTATTCGACCTGTTCGCAGCTCGGCTACATGTTCTTTGCCGCGGGCGTTTCGGCCTATCCGGCGGCGATGTTCCACCTCACGACCCACGCCTTCTTCAAGGCGCTGCTGTTCCTTGGCGCCGGATCGGTGATCCACGCGCTGTCGGATGAGCAGGATTTGCGCAACATGGGCGGCATCTGGCGCAAGATTCCCTTTACCTATGCGATGATGTGGATCGGATCGCTGGCGCTCGCCGGTTTCCCGTTCTTTGCCGGCTTCTATTCCAAGGACATGATTCTCGAGGCGGCCTACGCCGCGCATACGGGCGTCGGCTCGCTTGCCTTCTGGCTTGGCTGCGCTGCCGCCTTCCTGACGGCGTTCTACAGCTGGCGACTGCTGATCATGGCGTTCCACGGCCGGCCCCGCGCCTCGGCCGAAGTGATGTCGCATGTCCATGAATCACCGCTTGTGATGACCCTGCCGCTGTTCGTTCTGTCGCTTGGCGCCATCTTCTCGGGCTGGCTCGGCTACGAGCTGTTTGTCGGCCATGACATGGCGCGCTTCTGGGGCGACTCCATCCTGATCCTGCCGGAGCATCCGGCGATGGAGAATGCGCATCACGTCCCGACATGGGTGAAGCTGTTCCCGATTGTCCTGGCGGCCTCGGGCGTGGTTCTGGCGGTGCTGTGCTACGGCGTGTTCACCGGATTGCCGGGGCGGGTGGCACGGCTGTTCAGCCCGATCCACGCGCTGTTCTTCAACAAGTGGTATTTCGACGAACTTTACGATCTCCTGTTCGTTCGCCCGGCGGTGCGCTTCGGTGCCTTCCTGTGGCAGCGCGGGGACCGCGACACCATCGACGGGCTGGGGCCGGACGGCCTCTCCGGACTGGTCGTGCGGGTTTCGGCGGCGGCGGCGCGGCTGCAGTCCGGCTTCGTCTTCCATTATGCCTTTGCCATGCTGATCGGCGTCGTTGTGCTGGTCACCTGGTACGTTCTGCGCTTCGGGGGGATGTAAGCAATGATTGGCAACTGGCCCCTTCTGACGATCATCACCTTCCTGCCGATGATCGGCGTCGCCTTCCTGATGATGATTCGCGGCGAGGAGGAACTCGTGGCGCAGAACGCGCGCAATGTGGCGCTGTGGGTGAGCAGTTTCACCCTCATCATCTCGCTGGCGCTGGTGCTGAATTTCGATCCGCAGGCGGCGGGCTACCAGTTCGAGGAACGGGCGGAATGGCTTCCTGGCGCCGGCATCAGCTACCATCTCGGTGTCGACGGCATCTCGATGCCCTTCATCATTCTCTCGACGCTGCTGGCGCCGCTGGCGATCCTGGCGAGCTGGAAGGCCATAACGCATCGGGTGCGTGAATACATGATCGCGTTTCTCGTTCTGGAGACAATGATGATCGGCATGTTCGCCTCGCTCGACATGCTGATGTTCTATCTGTTCTTCGAAGGCGTGCTGATTCCGATGTTCATCATCATCGGGGTGTGGGGCGGCGCGCGGCGGGTCTACGCGGCCTTCAAGTTCTTTCTCTATACGCTTCTCGGTTCGGTGCTGATGCTCGTCTGCATGCTGACGATGTATATCGACGCCGGCACGACCGACATCCCGGCGCTGAGCGCGCACAGCTTTGCCGCCGGCATGCAGACCTGGCTTTTCCTCGGTTTCCTGGCGTCATTCGCCGTCAAGGTCCCCATGTGGCCGGTCCATACCTGGCTTCCCGACGCCCATGTTGAGGCGCCGACGGCAGGCTCGATGATTCTTGCCGGGGTTCTTCTGAAGATGGGGGGATACGGTTTCATCCGGTTCTCGCTTCCCATGTTCCCGCTGGCGTCGGAGTTTTTCGCGCCGCTGATCTTCGCGATGTCGATCATCGCGATCGTGTACACATCGCTTGTCGCGCTTGCGCAGTCTGACATGAAGAAGCTGATCGCCTATTCATCTGTGGCGCATATGGGGTTCGTCACGATCGGTATCTTCACCCTGACAGAGCAGGGGGTCGCCGGGGCGATGTTCCAGATGATCAGCCACGGGCTTGTCTCCGCGGCGCTGTTCTTCTGCGTCGGGGTTGTCTATGACCGTCTTCATACCCGCGAGATCAGCGCCTATGGCGGTGTCGCCGAGGTGATGCCGCGCTATGCCGTGTTCTTCATGTTCATGATGCTGGCCTCGGTCGGGCTTCCCGGCACCAGCGGTTTCGTTGGCGAAATGCTTGTTCTTGTCGGCGCCTGGAAGGCGAGCAGCTGGGTCGCCCTGTTCACAGCGACAGGTCTCGTTCTCGGCGCCACCTACATGCTTTGGCTTTATCGCCGGGTGATGTTCGGCCGGATTGTCAGTGCCGAGGTCGAGGCGATGGAACGTATCAACAGGCGCGAGATCGTGATCTTTGCGCCTTTGACGGTGCTTGTTCTCTGGTTCGGCGTTTATCCGGCCTCGCTTCTCGACGTGATGGCAACAAGCATTCAGATCATCCTCGACAGTGCCGCCGCCGGCGGTGCCATCGTGATTGCAGGGAGATAGGGCCATGTTCGAATTCCAGATGGCCGACATCATGGCGGCAGTGCCGGAAATCTTCCTTGCCGGGGTCGGTCTGGTGCTGGTGCTGGTTGCCGCCTATGGGGGTGAGGGTGCCCGCAACGCGCGCCGGGTCACGCAGATTGCCATGGCGGGCATTCTTGTCACGCTGGTGCTTGTGCTGAATGGCGACGAGGTCCTGTCCAGCGCGTTTGGCGGCATGTTCTCGGCCGATTCATTCGCGGCCTACATGAAGGTCCTTGTGCTGCTCGGCACGCTGGCGGCGCTTGGCATGTCGCTTCGCACGGAAGGCGACGACGACATCAACAAGCCGGAATACAGCCTTCTGGTTCTTCTGGCCCTGGTCGGCATGATGCTGATGATTTCGGCCGACAACCTGATGGCCCTCTATATGGGTGTCGAGCTGCAGTCGCTTCCGCTCTATGTGGTGGCGGCGATGCGCACGAATTCGCTCCGCTCCTCCGAGGCTGGACTGAAATATTTCCTTCTTGGCGCGCTGTCGTCAGGGATGCTCCTTTACGGCGCTTCGCTTGTCTATGGCGTCGCAGGAACGACCGATTTCGACGGCATTGCCCAGGCGCTTGCCGGCGGCGACCTGCCGACGGTGTTCATCATCGGCATGGTGTTCATGATCTCGGGGCTGGCCTTCAAGGTGTCGGCGGCGCCGTTCCACATGTGGACTCCGGACGTTTATGAAGGGTCGCCGACGCTTGTCACGGCGCTGTTCGCGATCGCGCCGAAGGTGGCCGCCATCTCGCTTCTGATGCGCCTGACCTACGGGGCTTTCGGCGGTATCGCCGACCAGTGGCAGCAGGTTCTCGTGGCGCTGTCGATTGCCTCGATGGTGATCGGTGCGCTTGGCGCGATCATGCAGACCGACATCAAGCGGATGATGGCCTATTCCTCGATTGCGCATATGGGCTACGCACTCGCCGGGCTTTCCGCTGGAACGGTGGCAGGCGCGACCGGCGTGATGATCTACATGACAGGCTATGTCTTCATGGGTGCCGGTAGCTTTGCGATCATCCTGCTGATGCGCCGCGATGGCGCCGAGGCGACCCGTATCGTCGATCTGAAGGGCCTGTCACGCACGCATCCGTCGCTTGCCATCGGCCTTCTGGTGATGATGTTCTCGATGGCGGGTATCCCGCCGCTGGCCGGCTTCTTCGGCAAGTGGTACGTGTTCCTGGCGGCGGTTGAGGCAGGGCTGGTACCACTTGCCGTAATCGGTGTCGTGATGTCGGTTGTTGGGGCCTTCTACTATCTGCGGATCATCCGGCTAATGTATTTCGATGATACCGACACGCCTCTCGACCCGGAAATCCCGATGGCAAACCGGGTCGTTCTCGGTGCCAGCCTTGCGGTTATCCTGCTCTTCTTCGCCGGTCTCGGCAGTCTTCTCGGCGCGGCCGACGGCGCGGCAGTGTCGCTCATCGTCTCCCGCTGACGCATGGGCCGATGACAACGCCGCCCCAGCTGAAAATCAATTCGGTCGACGTTGCGACCTCCTCCTCCGATCTTGCCTGGGATGCGGCCTCTGAAGACGCACCAGCCGGAACGGCGTTTCTTGTCGGTGAACAGACGAAGGGACGCGGGCGCCGGGGCGCCAGCTGGATGTCGGCGAGGGGCGGTATGTATCTGTCGATCCTGCTGCGGCCGGACCTGACGGCCGACCGTTTCTTCGGCCTATCGTTTGTTGCGGCGCTCGCCATTCGCGAGGAGCTCTCCCGTCACCTTGCCGGCGTCCCGGTTACCTTGAAATGGCCAAATGACATTCTGGCTGGCGGCGGCAAGCTTTGCGGCATATTGGTCGAGGCGCGCGGCCAGAATGTGGTGATCGGCACCGGGGTCAACCTGCTTCCTGTCGAGGCGGAACCTGCCGGCGTAAGGCTGCCGCCGGTATCGCTGTCAGGGCTCGGTGGCGGGCCGTTGTTGCCACACGATCTCGCCGAGTCCTATGGCCGCAATCTTCTTGCCAGGCTTGGCGACTACGAAACAGCCGGGTTTGGCGCGACAAGGCTGGAATGGCTTCGCCACTGTGCCCATATCAACGGCACCGTAAAGGTCGAAACCGGTGAAAATTCGGTTTCGGGACATTTCATCGACCTTGGTGATGACGGCGCCATGGTGCTGGATGACGGGGCCGGCAGCCGCATTCGCGTGACGACTGGTGATGTCGAACTCCTGGGTTAGGCTTCTTGATGATACTTGCCATTGATGTCGGAAATACGAACCTGGTCCTTGCGCTTGGCAGCGAGGCCGGATCGGTGGATTCGGTCTGGCGGATCAGCACCGATGCCGTGACCTCTGCCGACGCCTGCAGCAAGGCCATCCGAAAGACGCTTGGGACGAAGCTGGAAGAGGTCGACAACTCTGTTATCGCCAGTGTTGTTCCGGCGATTACGCGGCATGTCGCAACGGCGATGGAGGGTGTCACGGGACGCGCGCCGCTTGTCGTTGGCGAGAGTGGCGTTGATCTCGGGATTGCGGTGAATATCGACCGTCCCGAACAGGCAGGTGCCGACAGGGTTGTCAATGCGGTCGGGGCGCAGGTTCATCATCAGTTGCCGGCCGTGATCCTCGATTTCGGGACAGCCACGACGCTTGACCTTGTTGGTGCCGATGGCGCCTATGAGGGCGGCATCATCGCGCCTGGCGTCGCACTTTCGATCGAAGCTCTCGAGCGGGCGGCGGCACAGCTGCCGAAGCTTGAGCTTCGGGCCTTTGGCGATGATTTGCCCGTGCTGGGAAAAAATACCGTCGCGGCAATGGAATCCGGGGTGTTCTGGGGCTATGTAAGCATGATCGAAGGCCTGCTGGCACGGTTGCGGTCGGCGGATGCCCCTGCCAGCGCCGATATGCCGGCAATCGTCACCGGCGGGCTGGCACCGCTGTTCGCCCGGCATCTGGCCGGCGCGGTCACGGTCGATCAGGATCTGACGGTGAAGGGACTTTTGGCCATTTTCGCGCGCAACACCGAGGCGCGCCATGACGAGGACAATGACGGATAATGTATAAGGCGTCTGATCTTCTTTTCGTGCCGCTTGGCGGTTCCGGCGAGATCGGGATGAATGCCAACCTCTACCATTACGACGGTAGCTGGCTGATGGTTGATCTCGGCATCTCCTTTCCGGACGACAGCATGCCGGGCATCGATGTGGTGCTTCCCGACCTGAGTTTCATTGAACAGCGGCGTGACTCGCTTGCCGGTCTGGTTCTCACACACGGCCATGAGGATCATCTGGGTGCCATCCCCTATATGTGGTCGCGGCTCCGTTGCCCGATCTACGGCAGTGCTTTCACGCTGGCGCTGCTTCGCCGCAAGCTTTCCGAGAACGGCAACCAGGACGATATCCCGCTGATCGAGATTTCGCCCGGAACGGTAACCGAGGTTGGCGCCTTTTCGGTTGAGATGGTCGGGCTTACCCATTCGATACCGGATCCGACGGCGCTTGCGATCAGGTGTGACGCCGGAACGGTTCTTCATACCGGTGACTGGAAATTCGACGCCGCGCCGGGCCTTGGCAACCAGACCGACACCGAACGCCTCGCGCAGATTGGCGATGAGGGCGTGCTGGCCATGGTCGGTGATTCGACTAATGCGATGGTCGAAGGTCGAACCGGTTCCGAGGCCGATGCCGAGGCAGGGCTTCGCGATGTGATCGCCGCTGCGAAAGGCCGTGTCGCGGTGACCTGTTTTTCGAGCAATGTCGCGCGTTTCCAGTCCATCGTTCGTGCCGCGCAGGCAAGCGACCGTTCGGTCGCCGTTGTCGGCCGTGCCATCAAGCGCGCCATTTCAGCAGCGCAGGAGGTCGGCTATCTGCGGGACCTCCCGGATTTTGTTCGCGAGGAGGATATCGACCTTCTGCCACGCGACAATCTGGTCATCATCTGCACCGGCACGCAGGGTGAACCGCGTGCCGCTATGGCAAAGATCGCGGCGGGGGTGCATGAAAGCGTGACGCTGGAACAGGGCGACACGGTGATTTATTCGTCGCGCCAGATCCCGGGCAACGAACCGGCAATCGCCAAGGTCCAAGACGCGCTCATCCGGCGGCGGATCAACCTTGTTACGGACGATGACGCGCCGGTCCATGTCTCTGGCCATCCGTCACGTGACGAAATGGTGGAAATGTATGGTCTGGTGAAGCCGAGGATCGCGATTCCTGTCCACGGCACCGCACGCCACCTTGTTGCCCATGCCGAACTGGCGGAGACCTGTCAGGTCCGCCAGACGCTTCTTCCCGACAACGGCACGGTGATCCGGCTGGCAGGCAAGGGCGGTGATTCGGAAGCCGAAATCATCGACAATGTGAAAACCGGCGCCCTGACCCATGAAAAGGGAAAGATTGTCGAAATCCAGTCCGACATGATGCGGGCCCGCCGCAGGATGCTGTGGAACGGTGTGGTGACGACAAGTCTGGTGATGAACCGCAGCGGTGCGCTGTGCGCCGTGCCGGCGGTGTCGCAGACCGGAATCGGTGACGAGGCTGCTGCGGCGGATTATATCGCAACGGCCAGCATCGCCGTTGAGGATGCCCTCTCGGGAATGACACGCAACGCCCGCCGTGACGATGGCAGTGTCGAGGAGATCGCCGGCCAGGCGCTTCGCCGGGTCGCCCGCAGCATGTTCGGCCTTCGCCCGATCGTGCATGTCCATGTCATGCGCCTTGATGACGGCGACCTGCAGGGTGTGGCCTAGGGGCATCGCATGATCGGACGTATCAACCATGTCGCGATTGCGGTTCCCGATCTGGAAGTGGCAGCGGCGCAATGGGAAACCGGCCTTGGCGCGACATGCAGCGCGCCGATGGCGCTTCCCGAGCATGGCGTGCGGGTGGTCTTTGTCAGCCAGCCGAATGCGAAGGTCGAGCTTATGGAGCCGCTTGGGGATGAGTCCCCCATTGCCGCCTTTATCGGCCGCAATCCCGACGGCGGCATCCATCACATTTGTTACGAGGTCGAAGACATTATTGATGCGCGCGACCGACTGCTGGAATCCGGCGCACGGGTGCTGGGTGATGGCGAACCGAAAATTGGCGCGCACGGAACCCGTGTCCTGTTTCTTCACCCGAAAGATTTCTGCGGCACGCTGATCGAACTCGAAGAGGTCAAAGCCTGATGGATGCCGTTTCGACCCTTGTTGTGTTCCTGTTGCTGTGGTGGTGGGTGTTCCTGATGAGCCTGCCTTTCGGCGTTCGAACCGAAGAAACTCCGGAAGCCGGACATGCCCCGTCCGCCCCAAGCCGGCCGATGCTGCTTCGCAAGGGGTTGGCGTCGACGGTGATTGCCGCGGCTCTCACATTTGTTGTGGACTGGGTGATTTCGGCCGAGATCATTTCCCTCGGCATTCCCGATATGTAATCGGCACCCGTTGCGGATTTGAGACAACAAAAAAAGCAAGGCGCCAGCCTTGCCTTTTCTGATGGGCCGGTTGATCCCAGCTCCGTTCTCTCTCCCTAAACTCGGTAGTCAACCCGCGAGTTAGTCGTAAGACGTTAAGCACGAAAACTTTGTCTGTCGACTAAAAAGTTGAATCATTTTTCATTTAATGGGGCGGAAATTGGAACAATATCTCGCGCCTGTCCGCAGGCTCCGCCGCGACAAAACGGACAGGGTTGCGGCACGTCATGGATCTTGCTCAATCCGGCCTATTGATTTGATTGGCCTCAGCCACAATTTCTCGGTCACGGGCGGCGTCGCAGCCATTGGAAACTCAATGGTTGGCACTCGTCTCAGTCGGTAGTAATGTCGCCGGCCGATGAGGGATTTTACGCTTTACTGCGTTTCAAGCTTTTTGGCAGGAGATATCATGGGTCAGGTCGCCCCGACGGTATATCTGAGTTCCGACCATGCAGGCGTCGAACTGCGCCTCGCCATCGGTGAGCACCTTGTGGCCGGAGGTTTTGACGTGAAAGACCTTGGGCCAGGCGTTGGTGATTCGGTTGACTATCCGGATTATGGCGCCAAGCTGGCTCAGGCAATGCGCGAGGACCCGCAGGCACGCGGCGTGGCCGTGTGTGGAAGCGGCATCGGGATCTCGATCGCCGCCAACAGGTTTCCGTGGGTGCGCGCGGCGCTGGTCGGTGATACGACAGCAGCCCGGCTTTGCAGGCAGCATAATGATGCGAATGTGATTGCCCTGGGACAGAGATTGACTGGAATAGCCGTGGCGCTTGACTGCGTCGACAGCTTTATGGAAACGGAGTTCGAGGGGGGGCGCCATGCCCGCCGGGTTGCAAAACTCTCGCAGCCTGACGATATGGCCTAACGTTCAACGTAGTTTGGCGGCGCAGCAGGCCGTTCAGGGAGATAAATATGGATGACATCAGAAAATATTCGGTGATGGACGGCTTCTTCGCCGCTCCGCTGGCGGATGCCGACCCCGAGCTTGCAGCCGCTATCGGGCATGAGCTTGTCCGTCAGCAGGATCAGATCGAGATGATCGCATCTGAGAACATTGTCAGCAACGCCGTGCTCGAGGCACAGGGCTCGGTACTGACGAACAAATATGCCGAGGGCTACTCCGGGCGCCGCTACTATGGCGGGTGCGAATTCGTCGATGTTGCCGAAACGCTTGCCATCGAACGCGCAAAGAAGCTGTTCGGCGCGGCATTCGTCAATGTCCAGCCGCATTCCGGTGCACAGGCCAATCAGGCGGTGTTCCTGTCGCTTCTGAAGCCTGGCGATACGATTCTCGGGATGTCGCTTGCCGCCGGTGGTCACCTCACCCACGGCGCCGCACCGAACCTGTCGGGCAAATGGTTCAACGCCGAGCAATATGGTGTGGATGAGGAAACCGCGCTTGTCGATTTCGATGCGCTTCTGGATCAGGCGCGGGCATGCCATCCGAAGATCATTCTTGCGGGCGGGTCCGCCTATCCGCGGACGCTTGATTTCGCCAAATTCCGGGAAGTTGCGGATGCTGTCGGCGCTTACCTGATGGTGGATATGGCGCACATCTCCGGCCTTGTCGCCGCTGGCGTCCATCCGAACCCGGTGCCGCATGCCCATATCGTGACCTCGACGACGCACAAGACGCTTCGCGCTGGCCGTGGTGGCATCATCCTGTCGAATGACGAGGCGCTCGGCAAGAAGATCAACTCGGCGGTATTCCCAGGGCTGCAGGGCGGTCCGCTGATGCATGCGATTGCCGGCAAGGCAGCCGGTTTCGATGAAGCGCTTCGCCCCGAATTCCGGGTCTATATAGAGCAGGTTGTGGCAAATGCGCGGGTGCTCTCCGAGACGCTGATCGAGCGTGGCCTCGATATTGTGTCCGGTGGTACCGACACACATCTCGTGCTTGTCGATCTGCGGCCGAAGGGGCTTACCGGCAACATCACCGAGGT
>JAYYLR010000158.1:0-4547 GCA_036143955.1 Pseudomonadota bacterium
TCCAGGGTGGTCTGGTTGACCAGTTTCGACTGCATGGGTGATCCCGCCGTGAGAAGAAGTGTCCTGAGTGTGTCAAATCTTGACAGTTAAAGATGCTCCAAACAAGAGCCCGCCCGTTCGCTGCATGGCGGCATTGGCGTGCGCCAACGGACCGCAGGCCCTGAATTGGAATTGACATCCGCCCGGCTTGCACGACACTATTTGACTTTGTCCACCATGCATCGCGCTGGTGAAGCATGCCTCAAAGAATACTGCGTTCGCCTTGTTACTGCGATCCTCATCTTTACGGAGGTACATCATGAATATGGGAATGGCACCCCGCCCTGATAACGAGGAACTGCGCGCTCAGACGGTCGTGAAGACCGGCCTGATCGATGCGCCCAACCCAGACCTTTTTCAAATTTACTGCGATCTGGCAAAAGACATCACCGGTTTTGATACGGCCACTTTCAGCCTGTATGACGGCGAGATGAAATGCTCCATCGCCGAGGCCGGAAGCGACGATTTCGTCGCCGGTGCGAAGTCCGAACGACATGAGTTTAATGTCTGTTCCTACGTGCTTCTGGACACGGAACCTTTGATCATGGAAGACATGGTCCAGGACCCGACATGGAAGGATCATCCGCATCTGAAGGGCCTTGAGAAGGGTCCGGGCTATGCCGGTTTTCCGGTCATCAATAGTGAGAACTTCGCGCTTGGAACACTCTGCATGCTCAACCCAAGCGGGCCGAAAGGCTTGAATGACGAGCAGATAACTCAGGTCAAGAAGATCACAAGCAGCATTGCCCACATGCTTGACCTTCAGATCAAGCAGAAGGAACTCACCTCGCAACGCATGCTCGACGCGCTGGCGCACTTCCAGAAAGTCGACAAGGACTTCGGCCTCAACGACTTCAAGATCTATGTGTCGCTCTGCTCCGAGATGAGTGTTTCGACCGAGGATGCCGAGGGAATCGTCAGGGTCGGGCTGGCTGAGATCGATGATGCCGGACGCGTGCAGATGACCGAATCGGGCCGGAGGCTCCAGTTCGATATGAACCTGCAGCAGAAGGCCATGAAGAGGATCAAGATGGACGGTGGCGAGGCAGACGCTTTGCTCGAAGAGATGTTTGCGGAGATTGACTGACCATGTTTGCGAAAATTTTCAATTTCAAGTTCAATGGTGTGGCGGAAGCCAAGGTCGCTGCATCTTTCATTTCCGATGCTTTCGGAAAGCTCATCGTCAGTAACAACATGCGCTCGCTGAACATTTCCATCGGAAAGTGCGGCAGCCTTTCGATCCAGACGAAATTCGAAACCAGCGACGATCTGAAGGTCTTTGAGACCAAAGCCAGCGAGGTATTCAAGGATCTCAAGGAAACCCTGGTCTATAAAGAGGACGCCTTCGCCGGCGTCTACATCTTTAATTACGAGGCCGAGGCCATCAAGGCCGAGGTCGCGGCAAACTGAGGTTGAAGCTCTCACCCTTGGTGACATAAGAACGTCAAGAAGCCTAGCCGACCGTCATGGCGCCGGAACGTACCCGGGCTTGCCTTTCGACAGGGTATCAGCAAGATAACGCGGAGCGTTCTCGCGCAGGGCGATCCACGGGGGCTTTTGTGACAGGATCCGAAATTGACCGGCTGGCAGGTCTTGCATCCGCCGCGCTTCCCCTGTGGGATTTGCCATCGAACGCAACAGCCAGGCTCATCAACCTGTCGGAGAACGCAACCTATATGGTTGAATCACCAGACGGGTTCAGGTCGGTGCTTCGCATCCATCGACAGGACTATCACACACGACGCGGAATCGAATGCGAGCTTGCGTGGATGGAAGCCCTCGGCACGACAGGCGGCGTGGCGACGCCGCGCCCGATCGCCGGTCATGACGGTGCGTTGATTCAGCAGTGCGGCCATGGGGATCTGTCACCCCGAAGAATGGTGATGTTCGAGTTCCTTCACGGCCGCGAACCGGACCCTGATGATGATCTGTTGCTGCCCTTTCGCCAGCTTGGCGCTATCGCCGCAAGGACGCATCTCCACTCAATTTCCTGGGTGAAACCGACGCCGTTCGAGCGTCTTACATGGGATGATGAAGCGGTATTCGGATCAGCGCCGACATGGGGCGACTGGCGCGATGCCCCCGGTGTTGATGCCACAGTGGCAGAAACGCTCCGGTCAGCCGAGGAACTGGTGCGCTGCAGGCTCGCGGAATATGGCCGTTCACCGGAACGCTACGGCCTGATCCACGCCGACATGCGCCTCGCCAACCTCCTGATCGACGATAACGAGACACGACTGATCGATTTCGATGACTGCGGTTTCGGCTGGTTCATGTATGACTTCGCTGCCGGTATCAGCTTCATGGAAGACCACCCGCAGGTGCCGGCGCTCCGCGCCGCCTGGGCAGAGGGCTATCGCAGTGTCAGGCCACTCGGTGACGAGGACGAGTTCGAGATCGACAGCTTCATCATGCTGCGCCGCATGGCGCTTCTGGCCTGGATCGGCTCGCATGCCGATACCGATCTTGCCAGGTCTCAGGCACCGCATTTCGCATCGGGAACGGCAAGGCTTGCCGCCGACTATCTGGAGAGGTTTGCGAAGTGACGCCGGTAACGCTGACGCCGGACGAGATCCGTGGGCATCTGGCCATGCTGGGTTTCTCGGCACTTGTCGCCGGCTCCTTCTCGCTTGGCGCACTCGTTGCCAACGACATCGACCCGCAGGCGATCACCGCGGCGCGGTTCGTGCTGGCAACCGTGGTGATGGGCATGGTCGCCGCGCTGCAACGTGACCTGAAAGCGTCTCATTTCGGAAAACCCTGGCGTTATTTCGTCCTTGGCGGGCTGTTCATGATCTATTTCGTCCTGATGTTCGAGGGGCTGAAGACGGCGAACCCGGTGTCGGCGGCGGCGGTGTTCACGCTGATGCCCTTGATGTCGGCTGCTTTCGGATGGATGCTTCTTCGCCAGGTGACGACGCCCCGTATGGCTCTGGCGCTGTCAATTGCCGCCTGCGGCGCTTTGTGGGTGATTTTCCGCGGTGATCTGGCGGCGCTGACAGCGCTGGATATCGGCCGCGGCGAGATGATCTATTTTGTCGGCTGCATTGCACATGCCCTCTACACCCCGATGGTGCGCAAGCTGAACCGCGGTGAGGGGGCCGCTGTTTTCACCTTTGGCATGCTTGTCGCCGGCTCCGTGCTTCTCGGTGTTTTCGGCTTCGAAGCCATCCTTGCCACCGACTGGGCCTCCCTGCCGCCGATGGTCTGGTTGACGATCGGCTATCTGACCCTGTTCTCGACAGCGTCGTCTTTCTTCCTGCTGCAATATGCGACGCTTCGCCTTCCGAGCGCCAAGGTCATGGCCTATTCCTACCTGACGCCGGCCTGGGTCATGCTGTGGGAGCTCGGTTTCGGAAGTTCCTTGCCGCCGGTGCCGGTGCTCCTTGGCATCATGGCGACGGTGGTGGCGCTGCTGATGCTGCTCCGCAACGAAACCAAGAAGGGTTAGTGGGCAGCCGCCACGCTGCATTTTTCCGGCTTGTCGCCATGCTGCGAAGCCGCGATGCTGAAACCGGGGGAAAAACACGGGGGCGCCTGAATGTCGAACGACAGCTCTTCGCTTCGTCAGCGGCGCGGCCGCCGCGCCAAGAAGTCGGAATCCGATACGCCGTTCTCACTGCTGTCGGCCGTAGGCGGTCAGGTGAGACTTCTTGCCGACAGTGATCTTGAACGGATTCATGAAGCGGCGCTGTCGATCCTTGAGGAAACAGGCATTGCCGAGGCGCCGCCACTGATCGTTGATATGGTGACCGCCGCTGGCGGAGAGGTAACGCCGCAGGGACGGTTGAGCTTCCCGCGCGCGCTGGTGGAACCTATTCTCGATTCGCTGCCACGGAAGATAGCGCTTCACGGACGACAGCCACAGCATGACCTCAGCCTTGGCGGCGACAGGGTGCATGTCGGCACCGGCGGTGCGTCGCCGGAATATCTCGATTACGAAACCGGCACATACAGGCCGTCGACGCTTGCCGACATTCATCGCGCGGCGTGTCTTGTCGAGCAGTTGCCGCACATCCATTTCTTCAGCCGCCCGATGGTCGCGCGCGACATCGAAGACCCGCTGCGCATGGAGGTCAACACAGCCTGGGCATGTCTGGCGGGAACAACGAAACATGTCGTGGTCAGCGCCTCATCGGTTGCGGCGGTCGATGCCATAGCCGAGATGGCATTCATGGTTGCCGGATCGCCGGAGGCCTTCAGGGCCGCGCCCTTCCTTTCGCTGAACATCAACCATATCGTGCCGCCACTGAGATTCGACGCCGATGCCGCCCTGGTCCTGGCGCGCGCGGTTGAGCGCGGACTGCCGGTGATGGTTAACACTTTCGGACAGCTTGGCGCCTCGAGCCCCGTCACCATCGCCGGATGTGTCGCGCAGACGACCGCCGAGACGCTGGCAGGCATGGTCGTGGCGGCTCTGGTCGACCCGAGGGCGCGGGCCATTTTCGGACCGCGACCAATGGTGACCGACCTTCGCACAGGTGCAATGTCGGGTGGTGGCGGTGAGC
>JAYYLR010000159.1:0-6389 GCA_036143955.1 Pseudomonadota bacterium
GTTCAGCGGCCCGTCGGCAAGGCGGTAGACATGTGCCTCGATTTCCAGTCCGGCATGAAACTGAAGGCCGGCCTCGACAAGGCCCGCATTTGCACGCCTTGCGATGCCGCGGGTGTCGAGGGGTGAAGGGCTGCCATCGGTGTGAAAGATATCGGCCTGAATCCAGGCCGTGTCCTCAAGCCATGGCAGGATGTGGAAGCGATCAGGATCAGGGATCAGAAGAATGTCTCCGATGCCCGCCATGCCGGCAAGCCCTGTCGATTCGCCGCTCCAGACCGGCAGGACGGTGCGATGGGCCAGGTCCTTGAGAAGCAGGCTGGACGGCGCGGTCATGCCGTCCTCGAAGAGTGACCCGATCTGGTCTGCCGCAAAGGACTTGCCGCGGATCACGCCATGCTGGTCAGCAAATCCGAGACGGACGGTCCTTACGCCGTCAGCCTCGATCTGCCGGACGACGTCAGCGATCCGCTGGCGTCGCGCATCATCATGGATACTGTGCCGTGTGGCGAAGCCGGCCATCATCTACCACCCGGACCTGTCGCGGCGTTCCTGATAGCCGGCAAGCCAGTCTTCGCGGGGACAGTCTGCCGTCATCACGCTGTCATGCCACTCCGGCCCGAGCGACCTGCCGTCCGTCACTCGATAGAGCGGAAGCTCGCCATGACGATCCGGGTCTGCGGCGATTTCCATGGTCCGCAGCAGCATTGCGCGGTACCGGCTGATGGCGACGTCTGTACCGGCGAGATGTTCCTTCCTGCGGTCGGTGACGGGGCCGGGCGACTCGACGGCCCACTGGTCATGGACATTGATGTCCATCCCCATGCCGGTATAGGTCTCGCTTTCCTGTTCGGCCGGGTCATAACCCCAGTTGTTGAACCTTCCGAGCCGTGGCTTGTAGTCGGGAAGCATGTAGAGCTCCATACGCTGCTCGCGCATCAGCGGTTTGTCGACAGGCGCGTCATAGCTGGTGAAATGCGCGTACCAGTAGCAATTATGGTCATCGACCGGCACATGCCATTGGGTAATGGCCATGCTGCTGCTCATTGGGATAACGATTGCGTTGGGGAACAGCAGGTTGGTCACCCTTACATGATCGCGGGCGTCGTCGAGATGCCGCCTGGCTTCGATCTGAAGTCCAAAATCGGTTCGTTTCACATCAATGGTCGGCGCCGGGAAATTCCGCATGATCCAGGTCACGGGGATGTCTTCGTCCCCGGTGCCGCTTCGAAACTGCCGCCCGTAGGAATCGTCCGTGTCCTCGTCCTTAAGGTAGCGATGCAGGAACGAGGCATGCGCGGGGTCGATCCCAACCTCGACAGCCTGCAGGTAGTTGCACTCGAGAAAGCCCTTGAAGGCAAACACATGGCTGTCGGGTGCCTGGAGGCAATCGACAGCCGGCAGCGGCGGAGGATCACCGGGCCCGAGATAGGCGAAAATCATGCCATTGCGTTCGACGCAGGGGTAATTGGCCTGGCCGAAATGGCGGATGCGGTTGTTTTCGGGAAGTTCCCCGGGCTGATCCAGGCAGGTGCCGTCCGGCGCGAAAAGCCAGCCATGGAAGGGACAGCGAAGTCCGTTTTCCTCGAGACGCCCGTAACACAGGTCGACCTGCCTGTGGGGACAGTGTCTGTCAATCAGGCCGATCTCGCCGCTGCCGTTCCGAAACAGCACCAGATCCTCTCCGAAGATGCGCACCGGAACAACTGGACGGTTTCCGGAAAGTTCATCGGTCAGTGCAACCGGTTGCCAGTAGAGCCGCATCAGGCCACCGCATCCGGTTCCTTGATCTGTTTCGGTCAGCTTTCTGTTGATCTCGTCTTCAAGCATGTCATTTTCAACTTGGTATTTAAACGCTAAGCTCGACCCATGATCGGGTCTCCGCCAGATGTCGCCCGCTGACAGAAGCAAAAGTTTAACATCTGGCGCAGAAACTGCAATTTTGCCTGCGCGCCATCGTTGGAACTCATGTCAGTACAGCATTACAGGAATGGACGGGCAGCGGTCATCGAAATTGACCGACCTCCGGTGAATGCCATCAACCACGACATCCGCACCGGACTTGTTGCCGCGCTGACGGTTATCGCTGGCGATGACAAGGTCGAGCGGATCATCCTTTCAGGCGCCGGCGATGTTTTCGCGGCCGGCGCCGATGCCGGTGAATTTGGCCTGCAAATGATCCAACCTGACCTGCCGGCAGTGGTGGCGGCGCTCGAAGCCGCCACGGTGCCGGTGATCGCCGTGATCAAAGGGGTCTGTCTTGGCGGAGGTCTGGAATTGGCACTGGCTTGCCGATGGCGTATCGCCTCCCCGACGGCGCGGCTGGGTCTTCCCGAGGTAATCCTCGGGGTGGTTCCAGGATCAGGCGGCACGCAGCGGCTGCCACGGCTGGTCGGAATGAAGGCTGCGCTGTCGATGATACCCACAGGGCGTCATGTTGGGGCGGCCGAGGCGCTGGAGATCGGGCTGATCGATCAGCAAGAAGAGGATCCTTTTGCAGCGGCGTTGGCCATGCATCTTGACGATCTTGACGCCCGCCCGCCAATTTCGAAACTGCCTCCTCCACGGTCTGAACCCGAGATTGCAGAAGCGGCCTTGGTGAAGGCACGTCGCAGGATGCCACGTCAAAGCGCACCGGAAGAGGCTGTGCGGCTAGTCGAGCTTGCGGCAAGCCACAGTTTCGAAGATGGGCTGGAGGCCGAGCGCGCCACATTTTTAAGGTTGCGTGACGGAGACGAATGCCGCGCGCTTCGCCATATATTTTTCGCAGAGCGTGGCGCGCGCGCGCCGGCTCGATTGAAGGCTGTCAGACCTGCGTCGCTGGCAAATACTGTTGTGATCGGCGGTGGTTCAATGGGTGCCGGAATTGCGCATGCGCTCGCACGTGCGGGAAGCGCCATAACATTGATCGAGCGCGATGATGAGGCAGTTCATGCCGCAAGGCTGCGCATGTCCGGTCTTTATGAAGCTGCCGTAAAGCGCGGGTTGATCACGGTCGAAACGGCAACAGACGAGCAGAGTGCAATTCGCTATCAGTCTGGCTATGACGACATCGAGGAAGCCGGCCTGGTTATCGAGGCAGTGTTCGAGGACATGCAGGTTAAATGCGATCTTCTGAAAGCACTGGACAAGGCGGCGCCACGTGCCGTGCTTGCCAGCAATACCTCCTATCTCGATATCGACGTCATGGCTGGCTGCCTTTCCGACCCGTCGCGCCTTGTCGGCTTACATTTCTTTAGCCCCGCGCATATCATGAAGCTGCTTGAAATCGTCAAAGGCGTTCAGACATCGGATCATGCGCTTGCGACCGGCTATGCATTGGCAAAACACCTGCGCAAGATACCGGTCGAGGTCGGGGTGTGCGATGGATTTGTTGGTAACAGAATGCTCCAGCGGGTGCGTGAGGCTGCGGAACTGCTGCTTTTGGACGGTGCTGAACCAGAGCAGATAGATCGCGCCATGCGCGGCTTCGGCTATTCGATGGGGCTCTACGAGACGCAGGACATGTCAGGGCTCGATATCGCCTGGGCTAACCGGAGACGGCAGCAGGCCACGCGCGATCCTGAACGGCGTTACAGCAAAGTTCAGGATCAGGTCTGCGAGGCCGGCTGGCTTGGCCGTAAGGCCGGTCTCGGCTGGTATGTGTATGAGAATGACAAGTTGACAGGGCCGAACCCGGCCGTGGCGCCGCTCATCGCGGCCGAGGCGGCTCGCCACGGCATCTCTCGCCGCGAGCTTTCCGACAAGGCAGTGCTTCAGACTTTGATGCTGGCGCTGATAAATGAGGCGGCGAATATACTCGATGAAGGAATTGCCCGTTCTGCTTCGGACATCGATCTCGTATTGGTTCACGGTTATGGATTTCCACGTTTCCGTGGCGGACCGCTTCATTATGCTGATCAGTTGGGAATTCAGAAGGTTCGAGAAGAGCTCGCCATACTCAACGCGGGCGATAGCCTTCTCTGGAACATCTCCCCATTGATCTTGAGGCTGGCAGATACAAACGGCAGCTTTGGCGAGGGGCCCGTCGTCCCCTAGCCGATCGGTGTCAAAACGAAGTCGTTGTAAAGCGACAGAAAGACAGATTGGGGAAAATTCCATGGGTTCCACTGTTGTTCTTGAAAAGAGCCAGGCCATCTGGCGCCTTACGCTCAATCGTCCGGAAAAAAGAAACGCGCTTAATCAGGACATGAAACAAGCCCTTATGTCTGCTCTTGAGGAATGTGACAGCATCGGCCCGGAGGTGCTGATCATCTCGGGTGCTGGAGACACTTTCTGTGCTGGCCAGGATCTGAATGAAAGAAAATCTCAAACGGATTTTGATCTGGAAGCTTCAATCAGGGATTTCTTTGCGCCCCTCGCTATGAAGATCAGACAGTTGGAATGCGTCACAGTGGCGTCTGTTTCAGGCGCAGCTTCCGGCGCCGGAGCAAGCATAGCGTTGTTATGCGATATAGTGGTTGCCTCGAAGGATGCGCGATTTATCCAGCCATTTCTGAAATTGGGACTCATTCCTGATATGGGTGGAACATGGGTGCTGCCAAGACTAATCGGTGAGGCAAGGGCACGCGGCGCAATATTGCTTGGCGATCCGATAAATGGTGAGGAGGCTGCGGATTGGGGGCTGATTTGGAAGGCGGTCGAAAAGGAAGACCTTGAAGCAACTGTAGATGAAATCGCAGAACGAATATGCCAGAATTCAAAACAGGCCTGTTCCGCGACTAAGGCAATAATGCATGGCTCTTCATCCTGTGGTCTTGAAGATCATTTCGTTCGAGAAGCGCAATTTCAGGGCCGGCTTGGCCGGTCTGATTTCTATAAGGCCGCTGTAGAACGATTTTTTGAAAAGAAGAGAGTGGCAAATGACTGAGCTGCGCGAGGCGTGGATTTGCGATTACATTCGGACACCGTTCGGGCGTTATGGCGGTGATTTGTCTCTCGTTAGAACAGATGATCTCGGCGCAATTCCGCTGGAATCACTGATCAGCCGAAATCCGAACCTGGAAAGCAACCGGATTGATGAAGTTTTTCTGGGCTGCGCGAACCAGGCTGGTGAAGATAATCGCAATGTTGCTCGAATGTCGGCGCTTCTTGCGGGGCTGCCGAAACAGGTGCCCGGCACAACAATAAATAGACTATGCGGCTCGGGAATGGACGCGATCGGGCAGGCAGCCCGCGCAATCAGATGCGGCGAGGCCGATCTTGTTTTGGCTGGAGGTGTAGAGTCCATGAGCCGTGCGCCCTTTGTCATGCCGAAGGTCGAAAGGGGTTTTTCTCGCGATCAAAGCATCTACGACACAACCATCGGCTGGCGCTTCATAAATGAAAGAATGCATGCCTTGTATGGCACAGATTCCATGCCTGAGACCGCAGAAAACATCGCGCAGGACTTTAACGTTTCCCGTCTTGATCAAGACCTCTACGCGGCACGTTCACAGGAAAGAACACATGAAGCACGTGAATGGCTGCAGCGAGAAATAACCGCTGTGACCGTTCCGCAACCAAAGAAGAGTCCGAAAATCGTCACGCAGGATGAGCACCCCCGCCCGGGTACATTGCTGGAAGACCTTGCCAGACTGCCCGCGCCATTTCGCGAGAACGGAACGGTTACTGCCGGTAACGCTTCTGGAGTGAATGATGGTGCGGCGGCGGTGATATTGGCCACGGAGCATGCTGCGAAGGAGAATGGGTTACAATGCCTGGCGCGCATTTCCGGTATGGCGTCTGCCGGCGTGGCGCCACGAATTATGGGTATAGGCCCGGTGCCTGCAACCAGAAAGCTGATGGATCACCTCGATCTACGCATTGATGACTTTGACGTCATCGAAATCAATGAAGCATTCTCCGCACAGGTTTTGGCCGTCATTCGAGAGTTTGGCCTTGAAGACAGCGCAGAGCACGTAAACCGGAACGGTGGGGCAATCTCGCTTGGTCACCCGTTGGGCGCTTCCGGTGCGCGTCTGGTTGGAACGGCTGCGAGAATGCTGTCCGAAGGTCGTCACAAGCGTGCTCTTTGTACCATGTGCATTGGTGTTGGTCAGGGGATAGCCGTAGCCCTCGATGCCGCCTAGCAACGACTATATTCAAGCTGGAGTTTAGGCTGGCCCCGATCATTCGCCGCCAGATCTGGGATTGTCCGGCAACGATGAAATCAGCCGGCCAGTCTATCCTCGTCGTCGACAAGAACATCACGGCGCTGGTGCGCCTCGCCGACCATTATGTGATCCTGGAAAAGGGACAGGTGGTCTGGCGGGGGGGCAGCGCCGCGCTTTGGGCTGACGGCGCGGTATCTTGGCGTATGATCACCTGAGTGAGGCCGGGATCAGGTTTCTCGAGGCTAGGGCGCATCCGGCACGGGCGCGTCCGGTAACATCAGGCCGGCATTCTTGAGA
>JAYYLR010000160.1:0-3371 GCA_036143955.1 Pseudomonadota bacterium
ACGATGTCGCGGTGGCGAACGGGCGGATTGTCTACACGCAGTTCCTGAATGAGGGTGGTGGCATCGAGGCCGATGTGACCGTCACAAGGCTTTCGTCCGATGAATATCTCGTCGTCACCCCGGCGGCGACGGTGCGTCGCGACCTGCACTGGATTAAAGGGCACATCCCTGACGGTGCGCACTGCTTTGCCATGGACGTTACGGTGTCGGAGGCGGTGATGGCGGTGATGGGGCCTCAGTCGCGCGACTTCCTGCAACCGCTGATCCCGCAGAGCCTCTCGAACGATGACTTCCCATTCGGCACGGTGCAGGAGATCGAGATTGGCCACGGCATTGCGCGCGCCCACCGCGTGACCTATGTCGGCGAGCTCGGCTGGGAGCTGTATGTCTCCACCGACATGGCGAACCATGTGTTCGACACGCTGATGCGGCGTGCCGGGGATCACCCGTTGCGCATGTGTGGCCTTCATGCGCTCGACAGCTGCCGGATCGAAAAGGCGTTCCGCCATTTCGGGCACGACATTTCGAACCAGGATCATGTCCTCGAGGCGGGCCTCGGGTTTGCGGTCAAGGAAGGCAAGGCCGGCACGCGCTTTGGTGGCATGATTGGTGCCGACGCCGTGAAGGCGAAGCGCAATGACGGTCTGTCGCAGCGACTGATGCAGTTCCGGCTGAACGATCCGGAGCCGCTTCTCTACCACAATGAGGCCATTCTTCGCGACGGCGAGATCGTCGGCTATCTGACAAGCGGCAATTACGGCCACCATCTTGGTGGTGCCATCGGACTTGGATATGTCAAATGCCGCGAAGTCGGTGAAAGTGCCGAGGAACAAATCAAGTCGACCTACAGCATTGACGTGGCTGGGCAGATCGTTCCCGCGGAGGTCAGCCTGAAACCGATGTACGACCCCAAGGCAGCGCAGGTGCGCCTCTAGCGCGGCCGAGACTACAGGAGACAGCAATATGATCCGACGTCTGTTTTCCCCACTTCCCACATCCTCGAGACGTGCCGGCGGCCGGACCGCCCGCCGCATGGACCGCGCGGCGCCACTCGCCGCAGAGTTGCGTCCGGTTCGGCCCGGCCTCGCCGGTGGCCAGTATCGTCCGCTTGACGATGATGCGGTCCGTGCCATCGATCAGGCCGTGTACCAGATCCTCGAGGAAATCGGCCTCAGTCAGGCGCCGGAGACGGGGGTCGCATTCATGACCGCCGCCGGCGCGATTGCAGGTGATGATGGGCGGGTCCGCTTCCCGCGCGCGCTTGTCGACGACATGCTTGCCAAGGCGGCTCGGGACATCACGCTTTATGGGCAGGATCCGAAGCACGACATGCTGCTCTCCGGATCGCGGGTGCATTATGGCACCGCTGGCGCCGCCGTCCATGTTGTCGATGTCGAGACCAACAGCTACCGCGAATCCTATCTTGCCGACATCTATGATGCAGCGCGGATCGTCGAGAACATGGACAACATCCATTTTTTCCAGCGTCCGATGGTGGCCCGCGACGTGACTGATCCGGCGGCCCTCGACCTGAACACGGTCTACGCCGCCGTCAAGGGAACGACGAAACATGTCGGGACAAGCTTCACCGAAGCGCCGTTCGTCGCGCCGGCGGTGTCGATGCTTCATGATATTGCCGGCGGCGAGGACAAATGGCGCGAACGCCCGTTCGTCTCCAACAGCAACTGTTTCGTCGTGCCGCCCTTGCGCTTTGCCACCGAGTCCTGCCAGGTGATGGAGGAGGCCGTGCATGCCGGGATGCCGGTGCTTCTGCTGTCAGCCGGACAGGCCGGTGCCACGGCGCCGGCGGCCATCGCAGGTGCGGTGGCACAGGCGCTGGCTGAAGTCATCGCAGGTCTGATCTATGTCAATTCGATGCGGCCGGGTCACCCCTGCATCGTCGGCACCTGGCCGTTCGTGTCCGACCTGCGGACCGGCGCGATGTCTGGCGGTTCGGGTGAGCAGGGGCTGCTGACGGCCGCCTGTGCGCAGATGCTCCAGCATTACAGGCTTCCCGGGGGCGCCGCCGCGGGCATGGCCGACTCGAAGATGCCCGACGCGCAGTCCGGATATGAGAAGGGAAGCACCCTCGTCATGGCGGGACTGTCTGGTCTGAACATGGTGTATGAGGCCGCAGGCATGCATGCCTCGCTTCTCGGTTTCTGCCTCGAATCCCTGATCATCGACAATGACATGCTTGGCCAGTGCCTTCGCTGCGTTCGCGGGATCGAGGTCACAGACCAGACAATCGGCATCCAGGTCATGAAGGATGTCTGCATGGGCGGGCCGGGGCATTATCTCGGGCATGACCAGACCATTGGCCTGATGCAGACCGAATATGTGTATCCGGCGCTCAGCGACCGCTCGAGCCCGAAGGAGTGGGAAGAACTCGGAAAGCCGAATCTCGTGGTAGAGGCGGTGAAACGAAAGCAGAAAATCCTGACTGATTTCAACCCGCAGCACATCTCGCCCGAGCTCGACGCAAAACTTCGCTCCAGCTACGAGATCCTGCTCGATTGAGCGACGGGCCGCGTGAAATTCCGTGTGACAAGACGCGACAGTGATTTTGCAGGCTGTGCCGCGAATAATCGGCAGGAATGAAAGATCAGCGTCCGGATTCCGGCATGATGCCGAACGGCTGGCGGGAAGACGAAAAACCGGTATCATCAAGAGCTGAACGCCACCGCGTCGAAAACGGAAACAACCGATGTATCAGGCACCTGTAGACGACATGAAATTCGTGCTTCGGCACCTTGTCGGCCTCGACACCGTGGCCGCCATGGATGGCATGGATATGGTTTCCGAGGATCTTGTCGACGCTGTCCTCGAAGAAGCGGGCAAGCTTGCCGGTGAGGTGATTGCGCCGCTCAACCACGCCGGCGACATGACGGGTGCGGTGCGCAATGACGACGGCACCGTCACCACGCCGGACGGGTTCGCGGACGCCTGGGCGGCCATGGCGGAAGGTGGGTGGATCGGGCTGAATGCGTCACCGGACTATGGCGGGCAGGGGTTGCCGCAATGTGTGAGCGCGGCCGTCAACGAGATGTGGAACAGCGCCAACATGGGATTTGCGCTATGCCAGCTTCTGACGCAGGGCGCCATCCACGCGCTCGAGGTTGTCGGCGACGACGCCCAGAAGGCGACCTATCTTCCGAAGCTGAATGCCGGTGAATGGACTGGCACGATGAACCTGACGGAACCGCAGGCCGGCACCGATCTGGCGGCGCTGCGGACAACGGCGACTCCGGAAGGCGATCATTACCGGGTCCGCGGGCAGAAGATCTATATCACCTATGGCGAACACGACATGAGCGAGAACATCATTCATCTTGTTCTCGCGCGCCTTCCCGACGCACCGCCGGGCGTGA
>JAYYLR010000161.1:0-4071 GCA_036143955.1 Pseudomonadota bacterium
TGGCCTCCACTTACCCTCACGCGGCATGTCCAACTCTTTCGAAGAGACCTTGAGACGTTCAGGTAGAGGTTGTTGCCGTCCGGGTAGCGGCGAGGGGTAGTTATGGATTTGACTTTTTTGTCTGTCAGTCTGCTCATTCTTCCTCTCCATCCCACCAGCTATCCCACCAAAAGGTGTGCGTTACAGTGAGACACTATGATTTGGAATGAACAGAGTATTCGACCTAAACGTCTGAATTAACGCACTTTAGTGTGACGCTATGAGACACATTGAGACGTGATGATTTAGGTAGATGGCGGAGAGGGTGGGATTCGAACCCACGAAGGGCGCAAACCCTTGCCGGTTTTCAAGACCGGTGCATTCAACCGCTCTGCCACCTCTCCGTTGCACAGCACATATCGGACAAGAGTGGGTGCTGTCAACCGGCGCTGCCGGCGCCATATGCTTAGCCCTGTCGTTGCAGGGGTTTCAGCAAAACTGTTTTCCGGCCGGGATCGGCGTGCGCTATTGCCGCACCATTTGCACGCAGGTAATCTCTGACCTCCGAACTGTCTGACACGATGTCATTCTTTCGTTTTTTATCTGGAGCTTACGGTGAAATTGGTTGCTTGGTCACTGATCGCTGGAAAAACAACGCTATCTGCCTTTTTGGTTTCACTTGCTGCGCTGCTTCTGGCGCCGGACCCGGCTGCGGCACAGGGCTTTGGAGGCAGAACGGCGACTGTCAGCGTGGCCGAGGCGCGGGAGGATGTGCTCTCGATCTTCGTGGAGGTGCAGGGGCGCGTTGCGGCAGGGCAGGTTACGGCAGTTACCGCCTCAATCAACGCCGTCACCACGCTTGAAGACCTGCGGATCGGCGACCTGGTTAAGGCCGGCCAGGTGATAGCGCAGCAGAATAGCGGCGATCTTCAAAACAGGCTGGATATTCTCAGCTCGCAGCGACGCGAGGCCGGTTTGCGCGTCGATGAGTTAGAGCTGGCAACGGAGTCGGATCTGACGATACTGGAATTGCAAAACGTGCAGTTGGAACTTCTGGCAGGAAAGGCAGACCGGGCCAGAGAACTCGTTGCGCGAAACGCGCTTGCCGTTGATGCCGCGGAAACAGCGGCCGGTGCTGTCCTGAAAATTCAGGAAGAAATCGCGAAACGGGAGGCAACACTCGCGGGCCGCCGGTATCAGCTTCGTCAGGCCGAAGCGAGTATCGACCGGCTTGATCTGCAAATCCGCCAGCTCATATCGGAAATTGCCAGCGCAACGATCACCGCACCGGTTGACGGTCAGATCGTTTACCTGCATCCGGCGGGCCGAGCCTATCTTCGTGAAGGTGATGTTCTGGTCCGGACGAGAGCCGCTACGGATTATGAAATTGAAGCTGAAATTCCATTAGAATATCTGTCATTTATACGAAAGATCAAAACCATTGTCGCAACCGATTTTTCGGGTAGTGAGCTGTCGCTTTCGACCCGTGTGATCCTGCCGGTTCAGAATATCCGCACAGGTACCCAGACCGTCAGATTTTCCGCGGTCGGCTCGCTGCCCCGGCCGCTCAGAGCCGACAACGCCCCAGTGACAATCAGGGTTCCGACAACTTCGCCAGCCCCCGTTGTCACCGTTCCAAAAGACGCCGTGCTGCCGATTTCAGGCGGTCATATCGTCTTTCTTGCCGTTGATGGCGTGGCGTTGCAGCGCAGGATCAAGCTTGGCAACGCGGCCGGAGATTCATTTGTCGTGCTCGACGGACTGGCGGCTGGTGATCTGGTCATTGTTCGAGGCAATGAGGGACTTGTCGACGGCCGCAAGATCAAGATCGGTGATCCCGGCAAGCGTCGCGAAGGACCAAAGGGCGAGAAATGGACCCTGAACTGGACAACGCGGCGTGGGCCTGCATCCGGCGACCTGGTACTTGGAAAAGAGAAATCCTTCTTCAACGATGAGCCAGTTGAGATCACGCGCGCCGGGGACGACATCAATTTCATCGGCAAGCTCGTTCTGCCATTCGGCGTGATCGATCTGGAATTCATCGGCACGATCAACGGCTCCGAGATGGCCGGCAAGGTCACGTTGAGAGGGTTCCCGAGTGGCAATGAGCCGACCCTCGACTTCACCGGCACGCGGGACACCAAATAATGGGCGGCCTCATCAGGATCGCCATCGAACGGCCAATAGCCGTTCTGGCTTTCATCATGCTGACCGTGCTTTTTGGCGTTGTCGCACTTCGCAACATCCCGATCCAGATGAGCCCGGACATCGAAAAGCCGATACTCGAGGTTCGTGTTGGATGGCCGGGCGCGTCTCCTGAAGATGTCGACCGTGAAATCGTGGCCCGCCTGGAAAGCGAGCTGTCCGGGCTCAACGGGGTTGAGGAACTTGTTTCGGCATCGCGGCGTGGCCGGGCCTCGGTGACGCTGACCTACAGTGTCTCGCAGGATATGGACAAGGCGCTGGTGCTGCTGCTCAGCAAGCTTTCCTCGGTTACAGGATTGCCAAGCGACGCGCGAACTCCCGAGGTTCGCACATCCAATTCGGATGACAGTCCGATTGCGCGTCTGGCCCTTATCGGCTCAGACGGCAAGGATGTCGATCTCGAAGGGCTGGGGAATTTCCTTGAAACACAGATCGTCGAGCCGTTGGGGCGTGTGAACGGTATATCGGAAATCACCTTCAACGGCGGTGGCAGCAAGGAAATGCGGATCTTCATCGATCCGGCCAAGCTCATCCAGTATCGCATCACCCTGACCGAAGTGATCGAAGCCCTTCGCACATCATCCTCGATGATGAGTGTCGGGAGCGTGACCGAGGGGAAACGGACCTACGCCGTGCGGACCGAGGCGGTCAACTACACGCCTGACGCCGCCGGCAGGATCGTTCTCAGGACCGATCTTTCCGCATCCGGAACGCTTGTGCCGCTGATTCTGTCCGACATCGCAGCGATCGAGCTGCGTTCGACACAGCGGTCCAGCTATCGGCGGTTGAATGGCGAGGAGGCGGTCATCATCAACGCGCTGCGCGCGCCAGGCGTCAATGTTGTTGAAACCATGGTTCGACTGCGCGCCGCCATCGACAAGCTCAACGAATCCGTTCTGGCATCCCGCAACCTCAATCTGCGCGTCGTGTATGACGAGACGAAATATATCGCCTCGGCGATCGATCTCGTTCAACAGAACATCTGGATCGGCGGTATGCTGGCACTTGGCGTGCTGTTGCTCTTCCTCCGCAGCGCGCTGCCCACCGTCATCGTTTTTGCCGCCATTCCGGTATCGGTAATCGGCACGTTCGTGGCCATCGCCGGCCTCGGGCTGTCGATCAATGTGATCTCGCTTGCCGGACTTGCCTTCGCGGTCGGCATGGTTGTCGATGCCTCCATCGTGTCGCTGGAGAATATCTTCCGGCTCCGGCAGCGAGGTCTGCCTGCTGATACCGCTGCCTATCACGGTGCGCGTCAGGTGTGGGCACCGATCCTCGGTTCCGCGTTGACGACTGTCATTGTCTTCATTCCAGTGCTGTTGCTGACATTGCCGGTTGGACAGCTTTTCCGTGACATCGGCATCGCGATATCGGTTTCGGTGCTGATATCGGTCGTCGTGTCGGTAACGGTCATTCCGGCGCTTGCGGCGCGGCTTCTCCGCGGCCCGCAGGACCGCTACGCGAAGCTTCTTCCCATTCCGGGGCTCGACCACCTTGCCAGTGGCTTTGCGCGGCTTGTCGTCAGCTATGCCCGGCTCAGTGTGCGGCGCTCGCTGGTTGGCGTGCTTGCCGTGTCACTGCTTGTGGCCTCGGCTGCCGGCTTCGTCACGCGCTTCATGCCGCAGCTGGACTATCTGCCGGACGGGAACGCCAATTTCGTGTTCGGCCGGATCTTCACGCCGCCCGGCTATTCGCTGGACGAGACGCTTCGCATCGCCGAGAAGATGGAAACAGCGGCACGCCCTCTGTGGGAGGAAGAGCCGGAGCCAGGTGGGTCACCCGCCATCGAAAGGTTCTTCTTCGTTGCCTTTTCGGGCGGTGCATTTGCCGGCGCTTCCGCACAGGATCCTGAAAGGGTGAGCGAGTTACAGATGTTGCTCACGCGGC
>JAYYLR010000162.1:0-3475 GCA_036143955.1 Pseudomonadota bacterium
CAGCACGTTTCAGCTGCGGTCCGTCACCCGGTGTCAGGTGGAGGTGATAGCCGCGCTCCCAGCCGAGCGGCAGATCATAGCCGAGCCAGCCGGCAATCTCGGCCGACCAGGGTCCAGCGGCGATCACGACACCGTCTCCCTTGAGCCGTGGTTCCGCGCCGCCCTCAAGGGTGACTTCCCAGCCATCGCCTGTTTCCCCGATATCGGTGACGCTGGCTTTGACAATTTCTCCGCCTGCATCGGTGAAAAGTGCCAGATAGGCGTCGGTCAGCGCGGCCGGGCTCGATACGCCGCAGGTGTCGTCGAACAGCACGGCTTTCTCGTATACGGGTTTCAGTCCGGGTTCGATCTGCCGGAGCTGTTCTCGGTCGAAAACGCTGTATTTCACACCGATTTCGTCACACAGGGCCAGCTCGGCGGCAAACCCCGCAAAACCGGCTTCGCTGCGGAACACTTTCATCCAGCCGGCATGTCGCATCAGGTGTTGGACACCAGCATCTGCAATCCACTGCTTGTGCTGGGCGAGTGAAATCACCTGCAAATCGCGAAGCGCCCGTGCCGCCGCCCGCCAGCGTTGCGGCGTGCAGTGGCTCAGAAAGCGCAGCATCCAGCCGATCTTTCGAAGGACGAAGGCCGGCGAGTAGCGCAATCCGTTTGAACGCCCGAGAAGCAGGCCCGGCAGGGCCTTCAGCAGGCCGGGGCTGTTCAGCACCGAAATCGATGATTCCGACAGCACGCCCGCGTTGCCATAGGACGTCTCGCGCCCCGGCGTACCGCGGTCGATCAGGCTGACCCGATGGCCGGCTTGCTGTAGCGCCAGCGCGTTGCAAACACCGACGATTCCGCCACCAACGACAAGGATGCGTTTGCCGCTGCTTTGTGAAGGTCGCGCTGAACTGCCCATATCTAGATCCGGGACACGTTTCCGCCTGCCTCGGTCCAGGCGACAAAACCGCCAGGAATATGGGCACAGCCTTCAACGCCACCATGATTTGCGATGTCCACCGCCATTGCCGAGCGCTCGCCGACGGCACAGTAGAACACCACTTTCCTGTCACCGGCCTGCTTCAGCATTTCCAGATGCTGGTCGAGACGGCTGTAGGGCGCGTGGACCGACCCCGGAATAATGCCCGACTTCATGCGCTCGGCCTCTTCGCGCAGATCGACAAGGATCATGCCGTCCGCGTTTTCCCTGATGACCGTTTCGGACGTGACTGTCGCCACCTGTTGCTGACGCGTCAGGTTGAGCCCCATCCGGACATTTTCCGGCACGGCGACATCCATCATCTTCGGATTGGGCAGATTCAGGTTCGCCATCATCTCGATGTAGGCGTCGCGCGAGGCGGCCTGAAGGCGAGGATTGAACGCCTTTTCTTCACCGATGCTTGAGACCATGTCGCCCTTATAGTCGTGCGCCGGATAGACCAGCGTGCTGTCGGGAAGCCTGAGCAGATTGCCGAAGAGCGAATCATACTGGTCGCCGGCATTGCCATTCTGGAAATCGGTCCGGCCTGTCCCCCGGATCAGCAGCGTGTCGCCGGTGAAGACACGGTCATCCATCCGAAAACAATAGCTGTCGTCGGTATGGCCCGGCGTATACATCGCAGAGAGGCTCAGCCCCTCGATGGTCACCGCGTCACCATCTGCAACACGTATCGACACAACGTCGACCGGCGACTGCTCGCCCATGACGGTGACGCAGTTCGTCCGGTCGCGGAGCGTCCCCATGGCGGTGACATGATCGGCATGGACATGCGTATCGACCACCTTCACCAGCCTCAGGTCGAGCTCCTCGAGAAGCTGCAGGTAACGGTCCGTTTTCTCGAAAACGGGATCAATCAACAACGCCTCGCCGCCGGCCCTGCTTGCAAGCAGATAGGTGTATGTCGAAGACACGGAATCGAATAACTGCCGGAAAATCATCAACGCCTCCCAAGAGACCCCAAAATTGCAGAATTTCGTCTTTTTACGCAAGCCGGAGCGTGTCCTAGATGCGGCCAATGCCGAAATTCACGGCGGCAAGGAGCGCGCCGCCGGCAAGCGCATAAAAGAACCCGCTGAGCATGTTGTGGCCAAACACAAGCTGGCGTGTTGGCACTCGGTACAGCCCGCCGCAGGTCAGAACCGATAGCGACGCCACAGAACTCATCGTCCCGGCGCCCCAGCCGATCAGATGCGCCTGCATCAACAGGGCCGGATGCGCGTCGGCGCCACCGCCGCTGAAGGTTGCGAGGAGCGCCGTGCTGGTGATGACGGGATGGATGCCGGCAACCGACAGCAGCATCATCGCGACAGGCGTTATGACAAGCGCCGCCCAGCCCGGTATCTGGTTGGGATAGATCGCGCCGACGACAGACGCCAGGCTGTCATTCTGCGTGGCGAAGAAGGCGACCAGCATTGCCGCCGTGATCACCACGAGATCGTCCGCCGTGCTGTTCATCGATTCTCTTGTCTGTGTCAGGATCGTCACTGCCTTGTCGCGGTGCCGGAACAGCTGAACGAGAACAAGCACGGGCATCACGACAACCACGGCTGAAAGCGCCGTGAGCCCGAACGCAAGCGCCACCGCCAACACGGATACGAGGACAATGGCGAGACGCGTCGCCACGGGACGCAGGCAGGCGAGCGACATATTCAGTTCGGCAAGAGCAAACCCCCGGTTCACAAGTAAAAGCGTGACCAGAGTGAACAGCACTGCCGAAACAGCGCCAATCAGGATGGCGATCCAGGCGTATAGCGGGGCAACGAAATTCTGCCCGATGGCAAAGGCGACAAAAAATGGCGACCAAGCGGCGGAAGACACCATCCCGCGGATGACAGCCTCGGCAGCGGCACGCCGCCTTGACGCCGCGGCATCATCAGGCAGTGCCGCCGACATCAGCGCAAAGGCACCGGTGTTGATGATGCCGCCAAAGACATGTGCCGCCAGCTGCTGTCCGCCAATAAAGGCGCGCGACGGCAAGGCGCCGAGACGCAGCTGGGTGGCATGAACTGAGGGCATCGTCATCGCCGTCGCCCTCACCAGCGCCATTGTCGGCAGGAGCGCGGCAAAAATCAGCACGCGCCTGCCCCCGGCAACAAGCGCGCCGACGTCCGGCATTTCGTCGAGAAGCAACCAGGTGACAAGTGCCAGAACCGCAAGGATCACCATCGAATCCCACCTTAGACGCGCAACCGTCAACAGAATGAAAAGGCCGAAGGCACAGGCGCCAAGGCTTGCCACCGTTCCGTCTGGCCGGGCTGTCAGGATTGCAAGGACTGCGGCCACCCAGGCTGTCGTCAGGCAGGCTAGACGGACCTGACGCAGGGCGTTTGAAAGAAATGGCACGTCGGGTCCTTCGGTTTTAGGTCGGATGATGTCCGGCTGGCTCGATTATGACAGGTTTGCCGCCCCAACCAAACGATCATCGGCCAAACGGTCATTCGTAAACTGCTAAAGGTCGCTCCAGACGGCGAATTCATTGCCGGCCGGCTC
>JAYYLR010000163.1:0-12313 GCA_036143955.1 Pseudomonadota bacterium
CGCGTGCCTGGTCGAAATGGTTCGCATAGAGGTGCGCATCTCCAAGCGTGTGAACAAATGTGCCGGGCTTCAGGCCACAGACAGCAGCGATCATGTGGGTCAGCAGCGCGTATGAGGCGATGTTGAACGGCACGCCGAGAAAGATGTCGGCGCTCCGCTGATACAGCTGGCATGACAGCCGCCCTTCACCGACAAAGAACTGGAACAGGCAGTGGCATGGCGGAAGCGCCATATCGGGAAGATCGGCAGGGTTCCATGCCGACAGCATCAGGCGCCGCGATTCCGGCGTTTCGCGAATGGCGGTCACAAGATCGGCGAGCTGGTCGATCTCCTGCCCGTCAGGGGTTTGCCAGCGACGCCACTGCTTGCCGTAGACCGGGCCGAGGTTCCCGTCCCTGTCAGCCCATTCGTCCCAGATTGAAACACCATTCTCCTGCAGATAGCGGATATTGGTGTCACCGCTGATAAACCAGAGCAGTTCGTGAATGATCGATCGCGTGTGAAGCTTCTTTGTTGTCAGCAGGGGAAAACCGGTTTCCAGGTCAAATCGCATCTGATGCCCGAACACGGCGCGGGTGCCGGTGCCGGTCCGGTCTCCGCGGTCGATGCCTTCATCGAGTACGCGTGTCAGAAGATCGAGATATTGCTGCATGACGGGACGCTCTGGACAGGGCTGTCTGAATACCCGAAAGGTCGCATGGCGAATAGTGGCAATCAAGTCGCAATGGCCGGTTTCTCCGGCTTCGGAAAACATGCTTTCAAAGCGTGGCCGCCGGTCCTATATTGGAAGTGCCGGTTCGCCGGCTATGGCGATAAACGTGCTGTGAAATAGGCAGAGCGGACCCGGGGGCGGTACCCGGCGCCTCCACCATTTCAGCCGAACATCCGATCACTTCGATAAGGCGGCTGAAAGACTGGGGGCGAAATAGGATCGACGCATGTAGTAAAGGCAGTATTTTCGCTCGGTATGGTAACCGCCGTTATCGGGCCATGTAGTAGTTGCAAACGACAACACTGCTCCGGTCGCAATCGCAGCCTAACGGCAGCGGGAGTAACCGATCTTAAAGTCCAGTCCGCTTGAGCTCGGGCTGGCGGGGTTCGGAACGCACCTGGCAACAGAAGCGTTCCACTTATCTCACGGGGTATCCTTCTTCAACGGGTTCACTAGCGATGACAGACGACGGACAGGAGTTCGCAGGCCTGAATTATGAATTGCTTGTCGAAGATTCGCTTCGCATGGTGGTTCGCGCCGCGCTTCAGATCACCGAACTCAGCGGGCTTCCCGGCGAAACGCATTTTTACATTGCGTTCAAAACGGGTTTTGAGGGCGTCGAAATGGACGACGCGCTTCGCGCGCAGCACCCGGACACGATCACCATCGTCCTCCAACATCAGTTCGCGGATCTCGAGGTCAGGGACGACAGCTTCAGCGTGACCCTGTTTTTTGGCGGCAAGCCATCGACAATGAATGTTCCCTTTGCCGCTGTAACAAGTTTCAACGATCCGTCGGTCGGCTTCGGGCTCCAGTTTGGAGCCGGCGAGGATGGCGACGAGGATGACCTGCCGGCACCTGCCCTTGGTGAAGACGAGGCCGGCGTCACTTCAGAGCCGGCCGAGCCAGCGGGTTCTGCTGAGGTCGTATCACTCGACAGCTTCCGCAAGTCGCCCTCCTGACCCCCGCCACGGGAATTCCGATGACTGATTTCGCCTACAGCCCGATGTTCCCGACCGGGACGGACAGCACCGAGTATGAGCTTGTCACCGCAGACCATGTGGAAGTGGTCGAACTCGGCGGCGAACAGTTTCTGAAAGTCGGTCCCGAGGGGCTGAGACTTCTGGCGCAACGGGCTTTCACGGATATCTCGCATCTTCTTCGCAGCAGTCATCTTGCCCAGCTTGCGGCGATCCTCGAAGACCCGGAAGCGACACAGAACGACAGGTTCGTTGCGCTGGAGATGCTGAAAAACGCTGTCGTGGCTGCCGACGGGCTGCTTCCGATGTGTCAGGACACCGGCACTGCGATCATTTCAGGAACGCGCGGTGACCATGTTCTCGTGACCGGCAACGATGCCGAAGCCCTCTCGCGTGGCGTCTACGACACCTACCAGGAAAGCAATCTTCGCTATTCGCAACTTGCCGCGACAAGCATGTTCGACGAGGTCAACACGGCGACCAACCTGCCGGCACAGATCGATCTTTATGCCGGAAAGGGGATGGAATACAGATTTGCCTTCATCCAGAAGGGCGGCGGCTCTGCCAACAAGACCTTCCTTCACCAGAAAACCAAGGCGGTGCTGAACCCGCAGTCGCTTCGCGAGTTCATCCGCACGGCGATACTCGATCTCGGCACCTCGGCATGCCCGCCCTATCACCTCGCGGTGGTGATTGGCGGCACGTCGGCCGAAACAACGCTGAAAACGGTCAAGCAGGCCTCGATCAGGGCGCTTGACGGCCTGCCGACGCAGGGCAATGAACTTGGTCATGCCTGGCGCGACACCGAATGGGAGTCGGAAATCCTGCAGATCACGCGGGACCTGGGTATCGGTGCGCAGTTCGGCGGAAAATACTACTGTCACGATGTACGGGTCATCAGGCTGCCACGGCACGGCGCGTCCTGCCCCATCGGGATCGGTGTGTCCTGTTCGGCCGACAGGCAGGCGCTTGCCAAGATCACGCCCGAAGGGATCTTTGTCGAGAAACTCGAGCGTGACGCGGCGCGTTTCCTCCCCGAGGCAAGCGCTGATGAAGATATTCCAGCCGTGGCGATCGACCTCAACAGGCCGATGGCGGAAATACTGGAGACTCTCAGCCGTCATCCGGTTGCCACGCGCCTGTCGCTGACGGGCCCGTTGATTGTCGCCCGCGACATCGCTCATGCCAAGCTTCTTGAAAGGCTCGAGGCTGATGGTGAGCTGCCGGACTACTTCAAGGATCACCCGGTATATTATGCCGGGCCGGCCAAGACCCCGGACGGCATGGCCTCGGGATCATTCGGACCGACAACAGCCGGGCGTATGGATGGCTACGTATCCACCTTCCAGGCCGCCGGCGGTTCCATGGTCATGCTGGCGAAGGGCAACCGGTCGCGTCAGGTCCGCGAGAGCTGCCGGCAGCATGGCGGGTTCTATCTCGGCAGCATCGGCGGCGTCGCAGCGAAGCTGGCGCTGGAGTCGATCAGGAAGGTCGAGGTTCTGGAATATCCGGAACTCGGGATGGAGGCCGTCTGGAAAATCGATGTGGAGAATTTTCCGGCCTTCATCATCACCGATGACAAGGGTAATGATTTCTTCGATATCGGTTAGGAACCGGACATAGTCAGGCCGGCGGCGGACCGCCGCTTGCGTAGTCGATGAACTGGATCGTGTGCCGGACCGGGATGTCCCCGTCGAGCTGGGTGATACAGCCGATATTGCCCGCCGCAACAATCGGCGCCCCGGCCTTTTCAAGATTCGCGAGCTTCCGGCGCTTAAGCCCTTCCGCCATTTCCGGCTGCAGGATGTTGTAGACACCGGCTGAACCGCAGCAGAGATGCGGCTCCAGCGGCTGGCGGACATCATAACCTGCAAGGCGAAGAAGGCTGATCGGCAGGTCGTGGATCTTCTGCCCGTGCTGTAGCGAGCAGGCCGAATGGTAGGTCACCGCGCCACGCCCTTCGGGAGCCGGATCGATAATGGTCTCAAGGGGCAACTCGGCAAGAAGCTCGGATATGTCACGGGTCATGGCGGACACCTGACGCGCGATGTCGGCCAGTTCCGGATCATCGGCGACAAGATGCCCGTAATCCTTCACCATCGTGCCGCAGCCGGACGCGTTGACGACAATCGCATCGACACCGCCGCTCCGGATTTCTTCGCCCCAGGCAAGGAGCGTCGCCCGCACCGTGTTCCTGGCGGCATTGGTCTCACCAATGTGATTCGCAAGCGCGCCACAACAGTGCGCCTCACTGCGAACCGTAACACGCACGCCAAGCCTGTTCAGAACCCTTATCGTGCTTGCGTTGATGGACGGATCGAGCGCTCTTTGGGCGCAGCCGGCAAGAAGAACCACATGCCGCAAAGCCGTCACGCGCGGTTCGAACTTCATCGTCTTGGCGCCAACGCGATCAAATTTGGCAGGTTTTTTCGGCAGCTTCGCCAAGGCAGCGCGCATGCCGGACGGCATTAGCGGGGAGAAGACCCTGCCGATATTGCCGAGCCGGATCATCAGACGAAATCGCTCTGCATGCGGAATGACCAGCGCCAGCATTCTGCGCATCGCACGATCTGCCAGCGGACGACGCACCTTCTTGTCAAGACGGTCGCGCCCGATCTCGATCAGATGGTGGTAGTCGACACCGGACGGACATGTCGTGGTACAGGCAAGGCAGCCAAGACACCGGTCAAGGTGGTAGCCGGTATCCTGCGAAACGCTTTCCGGCGTTTCCAGAAGTTCGCGCATCAGCCAGATGCGACCACGCGGGCTGTCCCGCTCGTCGCCGGTCATCACGTAGGTCGGGCATGTCGCCGTGCAGAAGCCGCAATGAACACATTTGCGAAGAATGGAATCGGCTTCGCGGATCTGTGGATCAAGCAGCTGGCTATCTGTGAAATGGGTCTGCATGACGGCTCCTCAAACACCCTCATGCATGCGTTCATAATTCAGCACGCCAAGCGGGTCAAAGGAGGACTTGACCCTTTTGTGCAGTTCTTGGCGCGCACCGTCCAGCGGCTGGAACGGCGCCACTTTCTCGCGCGTGACGGAAACATCACGCACAAGCATGGCAAAACCGCTTTGGAGCGTTGCCACCGCCTTGCGTAGTGCTGGGCCAATCCGTGGTGAGCTGCCGGCAATCCAGACCAGTCCCCCTGCCCAATCTGCCATAAAGCGGCACTCAAGCCTCGGATCGATGGCGGCGATGACCTTCGCCGCGTCGGACGGTGCACAGGAAACTTTCCAGATATCGCAAGGCTTTTCCGCAAGCGGCTGGACATCGCGCACCCGGCGCCACAGGGGTACGCTTTTCTTCTCGGGAAGACGCTCGCCATCGGTTATCGCCACAAGATGCCCGATCCTGTCATTGACTGACGCCTCGATGCCTTCAAGGCGGATCACTATGGTGAAAGCCGCACCCAACTCGACTCCCTCGCCGGCAGCAACATCACGCGGCAGAATCGCCGCCGCCCCGGGTTCGTGCGGTGTCGCAAAGATCGAAGCAATCTGCTCAGTGGCAGCGGCGAGGCTCTCTGAACCGACGAGAAGCGAGCAGCTTGTTTCCGGTGCTGGCAGCGTCTTCAGCGTGATTTCGTCCATCACGCCAAGCGTACCAAAAGACCCGCACATCAGCTTTGACAGATCGTAGCCAGTGACGTTTTTCATGACCTTGCCACCGGACTTGAAGAGCTCGGCCCGCCCGGACACTGCCTCAAACCCCAGAAGATAGTCACGCGCCGCGCCGGCCGTCAGCCGCCGCGGGCCCGACAGATTGGCGGCGATCACACCGCCGATTGTGCCGCGCACGCCTGGCTTGGCCTCACCAAGAAGGCGGGTCATGCTTGGCGGCTCGAAAGGAAGCATCTGCCGCGCGTCTGCAAGCGCGGTTTCCACGACATTCATCGGCGTGCCGGCCCGCAGGGTGAAGACGAGTTCCTCCGGCTGATAATCGACGATCCCTGCCATCGCACTGACGTCGAGGATCGCATCGTAGGAGGCGATACGTCCGAGATGGCGTTTTGTTCCGGCAGCCCTGACCTCGAGCCGCTTCTGATCGGCCGTCGCATCCCGAATCGCTTCCTGAACCTGATGAAGATCAGAAACCACAAGATCAGTCATCGGCCTTGGGCCTCCTGCAGGTCGGTCAACATTTGGCGGTCTTGCGAGTTAGAACCGCGGCAGATCGGGATGCGGCATCTTCCCCTTGTGCACATGAAGCCGTCCAAGCTCCGCACATCGATGCAGGTTCGGAAAGACCTTGCCCGGGTTCAGAAGATGTCCCGGGTCAAAGGCGCATTTGAGACGCTGCTGCTGCTTCAGATCATCTTCGGTGAACTGGATGTTCATCAGATCTCGCTTCTCGACTCCCACGCCGTGCTCGCCGGTAAGCACACCACCCATTTCAACACAGCTTCGCAGGATGTCGGCGCCGAATTCCTCGGCGCGCTCCAGTTCGCCCGGCTGGTTGGCATCAAACAGGATCAGCGGGTGGAGGTTGCCATCACCGGCATGGAATACATTCGCCACGCGAAGACCGTATTGCTGGCTCAGCGAGGCCATGCGCCGCATCATATCCGGCAACCGTCGGCGCGGGATGGTGCCATCCATGCAGAGATAGTCAGGCGAAATCCGGCCAACTGCCGGAAAGGCAGATTTGCGCCCCGCCCAGAACAGGTTCCGTTCCTCCTCCGACTGGCTGACCCGAACCGAGGTCGCACCTGCCTTGCGAACGATCGTCTCGACCCGCGCGATCAACGCATCCACCTCAACCTCGGGACCGTCCAGTTCGATGATCAGAAGAGCCGCCGCCTCGCGCGGATACCCGGCATTGGCAAAATCCTCGGCCGCGTTGATGGCCAGGCCGTCCATCATTTCCATGCCTGCCGGGATGATCCCGCCGGCGATGATGTCGCCGACCGCCTGTCCGGCAGCCCCCGTATCGTCAAACCCGACAAGCAGCGCCCGCGCAGTCGCCGGCTTCTGGAGGATGCGAAGCGTCACTTCGCTAACGACGCCGAGAAGCCCTTCCGAGCCGGTCATCACGCCGAGCAGGTCGTAATCGCCTGCATCGAGGTGCTTGCCGCCAAAGCGCAGGATCTCACCGTCAATGGTGACGATTTCAACACCGAGAAGGTTGTTTGTCGTCAAGCCATATTTCAGGCAATGGACACCACCAGAATTTTCAGCGACATTGCCGCCGACCGAACATGCAATCTGGCTCGACGGATCCGGTGCGTAATAGAACCCGTCACCCTGGACAGCGTGTGTGATGGCCAGGTTGGTCACGCCCGGCTGGGCCACGACGCAGCGGTTGGCATAGTCCACCTCGAGTATTCGGTTGAACTTACCAAGGCCGAGCAGCACCGAGTCCGCCAGTGGCAGAGCACCACCGGAAAGCGATGTGCCGGCGCCGCGCGGCACCACCTTTACGCCCTGCTCGCGGCAATATTTCATCACTGCCGCGATCTGGTCGACCGTTTCCGGAAGCGCAACAGCCAAAGGGAGCTGCCGGTAAGCGGACAGCCCGTCGGAATCGAAAGCCTTCATGCTCTCTGGCGAATCCACCAGAGACGTCGCTGGAAGGATTTTCCGCAGTCCTGTGCAAATCTCATCGCGGCGACCAATAACCGCCTGATCGGGATCGGGCATCAGCATCGTTTATGTCCTGATGTTGGTATAGCGTTAAAACCTAGTACAAACGGGGCAATTTGTCAGCGTCACGTTGCAGATGATTTGCCGCACCCGCACCAAGGGGAAACCAAAAAAAACGGCCGGCAATGCCGACCGTCGGATTACACCAATGCGGAGGTTGATTAACCCTGGCGGGCTTTCATCCGCGGGTTCCGCTTGTTGATGACGTAAAGACGGCCGCGACGGCGTACGACCTGACAGTTGCGGTCGCGCGTTTTCAGGGTCTTGAGCGAGCTTGCGACTTTCATGTTCGGCTCCAGCACAAAGGCAGTGTTCTCAGAAGGCCGTTAGATAGCATCGCCCCCGGATATCGTCAATCCCGAATTTACCGCTGTGGCAGGCGTTTAACCGGCGCAGGCGACACCTGTGCCCCTGAGGCCGCAATAGCCGTTTGGCACCTTGTGAAGATATTGCTGATGATAATCCTCGGCGTAGAAGAACGGCCCAGCAGTCGCAATCTCCGTGGTGATCGTCCCGAGTCCCTCTGCCGCAAGGGCGCTCGCGTAACCCTGAGCGACGTCACGCACGATCCCGAGTTGGGCATCTGTGGTTGTGAAAATCGCCGACCGATATTGCGTTCCAATATCATTTCCCTGGCGGAAACCCTGTGTCGGATCATGCTCTTCAAAGAAAGTCTTCAGGATCCGACGAAGCGAAAGCCGCTTCGGATCGTAGACCACGAGAACGACTTCAGTATGCCCCGTGCGGCCAGAGCAAACCTCCTCATAGGTCGGGTTGGGGGTAAAGCCACCGCCATAACCCACCGCCGTGGTATGAACACCATCCAGCTTCCAGAACAGCCGCTCCGCGCCCCAGAAGCAGCCTAACCCAAGATGTATTTCCTCATATTGATCCGGAAACGGGCCCATCGTCGGTGTGCCGAGAACACAATGCGGTGCGCCGTCCCAGATGGCGATATCGCGGCCGGGCAGCGCTTCCGCCTTTAACGGCATTCTGGCCTTGAAAGGATTCGCAAACAGCATGTCCCGCTCCTTGACGCTCAAAAACCCTGCGGCCTCAGTGCCGCAGTGCCTCGACCCCCGGCAACACGCGCCCCTCAAGCCATTCCAGGAAAGCGCCTCCGGCGGTCGATACATAAGAGATCTGGTTGCCGACTCCCGCATTTGCAAGGGCTGCCAGAGTATCGCCGCCGCCCGCGACCGACAGAATCCTGCCATCCGCCGTGAGATCGGCAGCGGCCTGCGCAACGATATTCGTCGCACTGTCAAAGGGCGGAAACTCAAAAGCCCCCAACGGTCCGTTCCATACGATTGTCCGGCACGCGGCAAGATGGGCCGCCACCTCCCTCGCCGATATCGGGCCGGCATCAAGGATCATGTCAGAACTCGTGACTTCTCCAGCTACGGCAACACGGTGCGGCACGCCAGTGGCCAGCTTATGTGCAACCAGATAATCGCGTGGAAGAATGATTCTGCATCCACGCGTCGTGGCCTTCCTACGAATGGTTTCTGCCGTCTCTACCATGTCGGGCTCGACGAGCGAGGCGCCAATCTCCATCCCCTCCGCAAGAAGGAATGTATTGGCCATCCCACCGCCGAGGATCAGCGAATCAACTTTCTCAATGAGGTTTTCCAACACCCGCAGTTTTGTCGACACCTTGGCGCCACCGACAATGGCCGCCACCGGCCGCTTTGGCGATGCCAGCGCGTCATGCAGCGCCGTCAGCTCCTTGCCAAGCGCGCGGCCGGCCGTGGCCACCTCCATCATGCGGGGCAAGGCCTCGACCGATGCGTGGGCACGGTGGGTACAGGAAAATGCGTCGCCGACATAGATGTCACCAAGGGAAGCGAGGCTGGTTGCAAATTCGCTGTCATTCGCCTCTTCCTGGGGGTGAAAGCGAAGATTTTCGAACATCAGGACGTCGCCATCCGACATGTCGGCAACGGCATCTTGCGCACCCTGCCCAAGGATGTCAGGCACGACAGGGACCGGGCAGCCAAGAAGACGCGAAAGGCATGCCGCGACGGGCACAACCGAAAATTCCGGCGTCACCTTGCCTTTTGGTCGACCAAGATGGGTCAGGATAATGATTTTGGCGCCTTTTCGCCGAAGCGCTTCAAGCCCGGGAAGAATACGCCTGATACGGATGTCGTCGGTCACCTCGCCATTGGCCAGCGGCACGTTGAGATCAAGCCTGACAAGACAACGCCGGCCGGCGGTATCGACCTCGTCGACGTACAAAAAAGGCGCATCCATCGGTAAACCCTGATATAGACCGGAGGAGTTGGAGTGTGTCCGGATAACCGAAAGCGACTGGACTGACAAGACCGGTCCTTACATGGCTCCAGCGATGTTAGCCGAGTATTGTTACCTTGCCTCACGAACCGCATCGAAATTTCAAGCAACAAGGCCTCGCAAGCGATATGGGGAGGTCCATCGGCTTTGTTGCCGGCGGCATCGGCGATCAGATCTACCATCTGACGCAGCTTCGCGCACTGGCCGGAATCAGCCAGACCGGAACAATCGACATTGCCTGCATAACACCGGGGCCGATGAGCCGCATACTGGCGGCTACGCCGTGGGTTGGCAGGGTCATTGACGCCCGGCCGATTCGCCGCTATCTGCCCGGTATGCGGGGGTCTGCGGCTGTCAGAGCACTCCGCCTTCACCGTTATGACAGTGCTTTCATCCTTCACCGGTCTACGAGCCTTAAGCTTGCGGCCGCCTTTGCTGGGATCCGCTTTCGCGCCGGCCTCGCCGACAGCTGGCTTGACCGCCTGCTTCTTCAGGCGCCTCTGGCGCTGAGTGCAGGCGGCGCGCGACGGTCGGTCTGGGGCCACCGGCCCTTCATTGCCGCCATTGATGAATATCTGGTCGACCTTGGCCTTGTTCTGGACGAAGACACGCCGACCATCCTTCCGGATCGGTCCGCAACGTCTCAGGCGAAAGCGCTTGTTCAGGGTCTTGCCGGACCTGTCGTTATCGTAAACCTGTTCGTCCATGCAGAGGGGCGACGCTGGCCATTAGACGCTGCCATGGACACACTGGCAGCACTTGCTGAAACCACCGGCGGAACTTTCATTCTGAATGCCGGCCCCGACGCTGCAGAATATCACCGCGAGGCTGTCCTGGCCTGGCATGAACGGTGCACGAAAAACCGGCAAATCAAGAAGGGACAGCTTATCGACAGCCTTGGTCCTGAAGCCTCCATGGAGCGGGACATCGCGCTTTATCATCTTGCCGACGCCTATCTTGGGGTCGATTCCTTCACCGCGAATCTGGCCATGAACTGCAACCTGCCGGCCGTCATCCTGTTCGCGGCCAAGCGAGACAGGCTGGCCTATCGCTCGCGTGTGGCGCCGCTTGCACCAGAGATCCGCGGCGACCTTCGTTCACTTGGCGCTGCGTCAATCGCACAGTCGCTTGACACCATGCTGGCAAGCAGGGCCACTCAGCCCTTGCCGGTGTAATCCTCGTAGGATTTCTCCTCGACAAGCTCGGAACCGGTCGCAAGATTGATCTTCTTTTTCAACTCGGCACGGCGGTCATTCGTGACATAGACCGCCCGTGCGAGTTCGATGAAACGATCGCCAAAACGGCCAGCGGCTTCTTCGGCGCGTATTTCGTCCTCAATATCCCACAATTCGCCATTCACGGCACGCAACGCATCGGTCAGCGCGACCACTTCGTCGGTGTCGAAAACGCCGCCGCTGACAAGCGGGCGCAGCGCGTCGAGTTCCGTGGCGATGTTGCGCAGCTTGTCTGTATCCGCAATACGGTCGGACTTGATTTCGAGAATGGTGACCTTGTCGACCACTTCACCAACCGACACAGGAACGCTGAGTATCATCTTCATCCACCTTTTCGGCACCAATTTCACTGTGCGGCAGTGTGTGACGCAAATTGCCGCGTAGTGCAAGACGTCATTGCCCGGCATGGCAGACACTCATCGCTTGTCCTCGTCATCAGCAGCATGATAGGGAGGGCCGGTCATCAAAGGGTCTCCCAATGCCATCTCCCATACCGACATCCAGAGGTCAGGAATTCTGGACCGGCGTTCGTCAGGAATTGCCGCTGCAACTCGGCGTGGCGCCATTCGGGCTTGTCTTCGGCGTCCTCGGAATGGCGAGCGGACTGTCGGCGTTGCAGACGATCCTGCTGTCGTCGATCCTGTTCGGCGGGGCCAGCCAGGTCGTCTTCGCACAGCTTTGGGGGGCCGGCGTGCCGGCACCCGTTGTCGGGGCATCGGTATCGGTCGTCAATCTGCGGCACGCACTCTATAGCGCGTCAGTCGCCCCCTATCTCCGTAGCCTGCCTCTTCGCTGGCGAATACCGCTGGCTTACCTGCTGACGGACGAAGCCTATGCGGTGACCATCCATCGGCTGAAGACACAAGCAGCGTCGCCGTTCCAGCATTATCACCTTCTCGGAACAGGATTGACGCTGTGGATATGCTGGCAGATCACCACCATCACTGGCGTTGTCTTCGGCGCGACGATACCCGAATCGCTGTCGCTCGGCTTCGCCATTCCGCTGACTTTCATCGCGCTGGTCGCACCGGCCATTCGCCGCAGGGCCGACCTTGCCGCCTGCGCGACAGCGGCCCTGATTTCGATTGTCGGCCAGCCCCTGCCCTGGAAAAGCTGGATCATCCTTGCCGCCATCGGCGGGATTGCTGTCGGCTATATCGTCAAACGCTGGACATCACCGGGAGACAGCGCATGATCTGGCTGGTGATGATTGCATGCGGCCTGCTGACATTCGCAACGCGGTTCGTGATGTTCTCAGGGCTGGCGCCACGACGCCTTGCCGACTGGCTTGAGGATGCGCTCGGCTTCGTTCCCATCGCGGTGTTAACCGCGATCATCGTGCCGGCCGTCGTAACAGGCCCCGAAGGCACCCTTTTCATTGCCGGAAATTCACGCCTTCCTGCCGCCGTAATCGCGGTATCGGTGGCGTTGCTCACCCGCTC
>JAYYLR010000164.1:0-5717 GCA_036143955.1 Pseudomonadota bacterium
ATCATCGGGTCCTCGCCGTCACTGTCGAAGCTGGCAAGCCGCGTGGTGTCGCGTCGTGCGGTGCGTCCGGAAGGCACGCCCGCCCTTGACAGAACCCTTCTCGCCTCCCGTCTCGATTGGCTTTCATCTGCCGGCCGTTCCGACGAACTGGCGGTCATGATCGATCAGCTGCCGAATGACGCGCCGTGGCTCGAATGGAAACAGTGGCTTGTCACGACCCAGCTCATGATGCGTCGCGACGACGATGCCTGCCGCAACGTCATGTATCAGGTTGGGCGTACTTTCGAGCCGTTCTGGCACAAGGCAAAGGTCATTTGCACCGCTGCCCAGGGCGATGTTGCGGGCGCACGTTTCGCGGCTGACATCCTGTTTGCGACCGGGGTCGATGATCCTGTCTTCGCCGGTCTTGTCAGCAAGCTCCTTGGCGATGGTGAGCCCGGGCCGATTGATCCGGCTCTGATCGAACCGCTTCACATTGTGCTCATGGATGCGGCTCACCACGACATTGATGTCGACGGTCTGGCGGCTCTTCCGGGCGGATCGATTCAGACCGCCGTGGAATTGCGGTATCTCGATCCGGAAGCGCGTCTGGTGTCGACATGGAGAGCGCTGTCTCACGGTCTCATTGACCATGACAAGGCAGCCAAGCTCTGGCGCAGCGCCAAGATCGAACCTGATGCGGCAAGACTGGCGCTTGCGCGCCACCAAAGCCAGCCGTCAGCCCTGACCCGGGCGCTTGTGTGGCGGGCGCTGGATGCAGAGAAGACCGCTGACAGGCTGCCTCTTCTTGCCGCAGCAATGGATGCCGACATCGCCGATGGCGCCGGGTTGATGATGGCGCCTCTCTATGCCCCGCTCATCAGCGAGGCGCTTACGCGAAATGGTGCTGAGCCACTTCTCGCTGCTGAGAATGGCGTGCTGAGGACCAAGCTTGCGATGATCTGTGCTGCCGGCGGCTTTGACGAGGTGCCAGCCGCTCTTGCTTCAGACGAGGCGCGCGCAGCACAGGCGTTGCTGACGATGGCGGAAACCGGACTTGTCGACCTTGAATCCCTGCGACCACTCGACATGTGGCACTTGCTGCCGTTGGCGACAGGCGCCGTTGAAACCGCCGCGGAACCGGCATGGCTCGTGACCGCGCTCGACGCAGCCATCGCGCCTGAACAGACATTGTCGATATCTCCTGTTCTGTTGCGGGCCCTTGATGAAGCCGCTGCTGCCGGACGTGTTGCAGAGACAATCCTGTTGGCGCACCGCATTGTGGGTGTGCAGGATCTTGCCATGCTGGATCCGTCAGACATGGTCCGTGTTGCCGGTGCACTCGATGTCGCCGGGCAGTCTGACGCCGTGGGGGAATTGCGTCGTGAAATCGTCGCCTCACGTCTGTTGGCACATGCGGTGGCTCGCGCACATTCACTGCCGCCACAGGCCGAGGCGGTGGCGCCGGCGATAACGACTGAGGCCGATGCTGCGGACAACGCAACGGCTGTTGATCAACAGCCGGTGGCGGCACCCGCTGTCGACGCCGGCCAGCTTCAGCAATCGGATGATGAAAACAGCCTCTGATCCTGCAGGGCCTGATCGCCTTGTAACCGAATTTCTGCAGGCGATGGCGGCCGATCGCGGCCTGTCGCGGAACAGCCTGGAGGCCTATCGCCGTGACCTTTTGGCAAGCCGGGAATTTCTTGTGGCACAGCATGTCCATTTCGACAGTTGCACGGCGGACCATCTTCGTGACCTTCTCGCCAGCTGGCACCAGGGCGGGCTGGCAGCGCGTTCGGTGGCGCGGCGTCTCAGCGCATTGCGTCAGATGATGGGCTGGCTTGTCGACGAGCGTATCCGCGAAGACAACCCATGCCGCTGGATCGACAACCCAAAGCAGCCGGGCTCGCTTCCCAAGAGCCTGTCAGAAGTCGACATCGCCAGGCTGATTGCCGCCGCCGCCGACCTGCCGTCGAAGAGCCGGTCGCTGCGGATGACGGCGATGCTGGAGCTTCTCTATGCAACCGGGTTGCGGGTGTCGGAACTGGTGTCGCTTCCGGTCGATCAGTTCCGCCGCGACCTGGCCAGCATTGTGGTGACCGGCAAGGGCGGAAAGGAAAGGCTGGTGGCCCTTGGCACACCAGCACGTGCGGCGATCGCCGCCTGGATCGAGGATCGTGACGCGACCGATGCTTTCGTGACGTCCCAATTCCTGTTTCCGCAGGGCGAGGCGCACATGTCGCGCCAGCAATTTGCGTCCCAGCTCAAGATGCTGGCAGGTTGCGCCGGATTGGACCCGCGCCGCGTCAGCCCGCATGTGCTGAGGCACAGCTTCGCCACACATATGCTGAATCGCGGCGCCGACCTTCGGGGGCTGCAGACATTGCTTGGCCATGCCGATATATCGACAACACAGATCTACACCGCGACGCGGCCGGAACGGCTTGCCGGTCTGGTCGCGGCGGCGCATCCGCTTGCGAACCCGAATCAACAGGACTAAAATACCGCCATCCGGCAACCGGCCGTAAGGCCGTACGATACTCCGAGCCATAGAAGACAGGTCGTCATGCGCCATTTCCTGGATTTCGAGAAACCGATTGCTGCACTTGAAGGCAAGGTCGAGGAACTCCGTCATATGAGTTCAGACGGCAGCATCAACATCGCCGACGAGATTGGCAAGCTTCAGACCCGCATCGAGCGCGAGCTGAAACAGACCTATGAAAAGCTTGGCCCCTGGGAAAAGGTTCAGGTTGCGCGGCATCCGGAGCGGCCACGGGTCAGTTCCATTTTCACGCAGCTGTTCGAGGATTTCACGCCGCTTGCCGGCGACCGCAACTATGCCGAGGATTACGCCGTCATCGGCGGCATGGCGCGCTTCCGAGGTCAGGCTGTCATGGTGATGGGAACCGAAAAGGGAAGCAACACCGAGGAACGCATCAAGCGTAATTTCGGCATGGCACGGCCAGAAGGCTACCGCAAGGCGGCGCGTCTGATGGAGCTTGCTGGGCGGTTTGGTCTGCCGGTTCTGAGCTTTGTCGATACCGCAGGTGCCTATCCCGGCCGCGGGGCCGAGGAACGCGGTCAGGCCGAGGCGATTGCAACGGCCATTCGGGCCTGCCTGCGGTTGCCGACACCGATGGTGGCGAGCATCATCGGCGAGGGCGGATCGGGCGGCGCCATCGCGCTTGCCGCCGGCAACAGGGTGGTGATGTTCGAGCATGCCATATATTCGGTGATCTCGCCCGAGGGCTGTGCCTCGATCCTCTGGCGCAGCAGCGATCATGCCAAGGAAGCCGCCGAGGCGCTTCGCATCACGTCGTCCCACATGAAGGATCTCGGCGTGATCGACGCGATTGTCACCGAACCTCTTGGTGGCGCCCACCGCGACCAGACAGCCGCCATCGCCAGCCTTGGCGACACCTGTTTCACGCAGCTTCAGGAGCTGCAGGCGATGGGCAGCGAGGCGCTTGTCGCCGACCGGGCGCAGAAATATCTGGCAATGGGTGACGGGTCGGTCTGACCGCGCCGCTGCCACAGCACCACTTCTTATTCGAAGGCGGCGTCGCTTCCGAGGGACGGGATGGCGTTCCGTGCCTTTTCGACTTTCGTGATATCGATGTCGGCGTGAACGAAGCCGTCATTGGCACCGGCCTGCGCATTCGCATCGTCGGTTGGCGCTTCGGCCAGAATTTCACCCCAGGGAGACACAATCAAGGCATGGCCGTATGTCCGGCGCCCGTCGGCATGCGTGCCGCATTGCGCCGGCGCGATGATGAAACTGCCGGTTTCGATGGCACGGGCCCGCAGCAGGACATGCCAGTGCGCGCGGCCACTGGGAAAGGTGAAGGCAGAAGGCACCATGATGATGCCGGCCCCGGCCTTGGCAAGAGCGCGATAAAGCTGCGGGAAACGGAGGTCGTAACAGATCGTCAGGCCAAGCGTCAGGCCGCGGGTCTCGGCAAGAACCAGCCTGTCGCCGGCGGCGAAATGGTCTGATTCACGGTACTGGCGCCCGTCACCGACATTGGCGTCGAACATGTGGATCTTGTCATAGCTCGCCATGGCCGTGCCGTCGGCGCCGATCAGGACCGACCTGTTGACGATGCGCGAATCCTGCCGCCGCCTGACAAAGGTCGAGCCGACAAGAAGGTCGATCCCCAGATCGGCCGCCAGCGTTGAAAGCCTGCGCAAGGTCGGACTGTCATCCTCCCATTCCGCCTCTGCATCGAGAGATTTGCGGTTCGCGGCAAGAAAGGTGGCGGCCTCTGGAAGGCAGACAAGCCCCGCCCCGCCGGCGGCGGCGGAGGTGATCAGGGATTCGAGTTGCGGCAGGGTTTCATCAAAGCTGCCGCCAGCGCAATATTGAAGCGCCGCGACACGGAGCGGTTCTTTTGTGGCCGCGCTCATGCCGCCAGCATGCCGTCGAGACGGCCTGCCGCTTCGAGTGCGTAAAGTTCGTTGCAGCCGCCGATATGGGCGCCGTCGATGAAGATCTGTGGCACCGTTCCGCGGCCGCCGGCACGCTGGCGCATCTCGGCACGGAGCTTCGAGCTCAGCGACACGTCGATCTCCTCATAGGCAACCTGCTTGCTCTCGAGAAGACGAAGCGCGCGCATGCAGTATCCGCACATCATCCCGGTGTAGATTTCGACCTTTGGCATTCCGTCGTCCGGCTTTTCCGTTGCTATGCCGTCTATATCCGCCCAAAGCGTCGCAAAATCAAGCGTCCTGCGGCCGTGTCACGCGGGCCAGCACAAGGGCCGAGACATCACCGCCTCCGGCCGCCTGCACCCGCCTCGCCGCTTCGCCGAGCGTGGCGCCGGTGGTCATGACGTCGTCGATGAGGAGAACCGGCCTGTCCTGCAGGTGCGCCCGCGCCGAAGGCACCGGTCACATTGCGCATTCGCTGGTGCCGGCTCAACCCACCCTGGCTCCGCGTTGCGCGGCGGCGGATCAGCATGTGTGGGGCAAACATGCCAAGCCCGGTAACAGCGCAGAGATGCCGTGCAAGCTCCGCCGCCTGATTGTAGCGCCGCCTGTAATAGCGGTGGCGATGAAGCGGGATCGGCACGACCAGCGTATCGTCCTGTACGAGCTCGATAAAGAGCCGCGCCATGAGACGTGTCAGGAAGGGTGTCAGCTGCAGGCCGTCACCATGCTTGAAGGCAAGAATCAGGTCGCGCGCGCTGCCGGTGTAACGGAAGCAGCCACGGATGGCGGCAAGTCGTGGCGGTGTCGCCCAGCAGGCGGCGCAGAGCGGATCGGCAAGCGTGTGCACCAAGGGCAGCCCGCAGCGCTCGCAGATTGGTTCGGCGATCGGCGCAAGATTTTCCCAGCAGGCGGTGCAGAGACCGGTTGTGTCGGCAAAGAGGCGGCACAGCACGCACTGGTGCGGCACAAGCATGTCGACAAGCCCGCCGCCGATTGTCGCAAGTGGCCTGCCAAATGCTTTCGTCATGTCCATGGTGCGGACAGTCTAGCCGCCGGCGGTAAAGACAGCGTTAAGGGTGCGGCGAGTTTTTCCTTGCGGTATCAATCCGGCTCGCCGATGGTGCACTCTTATGAGCGAAACTCCTGCCATTCCCAGGCTGTTCGACAGCGTTGCGCAACGCCGCAACCGCAGCCGTGCCGCGGCCGGCTTTGGCGGATATGATTTTCTGAAACGCGAGGCTGCGCGTCGTCTTGGCGAGCGCCTTGAGCTAATGCGGCGTGACTTTCCCCTGTGTCTCGATTTC